>JAPLNB010000060.1 GCA_026693085.1 Planctomycetota bacterium
GGGGAAGGGGGGGGGGAGGGGTTCGCGAAGCCGCAAGCGAAAGGGAGGATGGTGCGGTGGGCGAGGGATGGTGGAGTGGTCGAAGTCCTTACGCGGCACCCTCGCCCAGGCCGTCTCCCGGAGTACCGGGCGAGGGGGAAACTGGACCTGGTTCCTTTTTCAGCGGGATTGGATGGCATAGAGGTGGGATTGGGTTGTTACGTAGAGGACGCCATTGGCGGTGATGGGGGTGGTGTAGATTTTGTTGTCCAACGCGATTTTGTTGAGGAGTTCTTTTTTCTTGCTCGCGGCAAAGATCCAGAGTTCGCCGGTTTCGGTGCCCAGGAAGACTTTGTTGTCGGCGGCGAGGGTGGAGGACCAGAGGGGGGAGCCGGTGTCGTGGGTCCAGTAGGGCTGGCCGGTGTCGGGGTTGAGGCAGTGGACTATGCCATGGAAGTCGGCGACGAAGAGGAGGTTGTTGTGGATGGAGACGGTGGAGAGTGAGCGTGCGATTTTGTCGTAGAGCCAGATTTTGCCGGTGGTGGTGATGTCGCCGGTTTTGGTGGGGTCGATGCAGGCGAGCATGCCGGGGCCTTTGCCGTGGCGGGGGTCTTGGCCGACGTCGATGTAGACGCGATTCTTGTAGACGACGGGGGTGGCAATGACTTCGGAGGCGGAGAACTTGGTGGGGTATTTGACGGGTTGGCCGTTGAGGATGCGTCGTTCGGGGGGGTTGACGTCGAATTTCCAGAGGGTTTTCAGGATTTGTTTGCCGTCGGGGCCCGGGGAGGGGTTGGGGTCGAAGGCGTAGCAGCGGCCGTCGCCGGCGCCGAAGATGAGTTGGTCCTGGCCGTTGAGGGTGGCCAGCGCGGGGCTGGACCATTCGCCGTGGAGGATGTTGGGGCCGATGTGGGCGTCGTCAGTGGCGATAAGCTGGCCGGTCTTTTTATCGAGGACGATGATGGAGGGGGCGTTGGGGCGGGGGATGCGTTTGTGGGAGCGATCGACGCCGTTGGAGGTACAGACGTAGAGGTAGGGGCCGCGGACGATGATGGAGCAGTCGGCAGCATCCTGGGGCCAGCATTGGACGCCGGGCTGGGTAAGCATGTCGAATCGCCAGACGACATCGCCGGTGACGGGGGTGACGGGGATGGAGGGATCGCCGGGGTTGGTTTGGAATTTGGCTTCGTCGGTGAATGGGCCGTCGTTGCCATTGGCTTGGCCATTGGTGTCGAGGCAGAGGACTTCGCAGCGGTTGGAGACGAGGTAGAGGCGGTCGTTTTCGACGAGTGGGGAGGAGCAGACGCCAAGGGAGAGATCGTCGAAGTTGAAGAGGGGGTTGTTGGTGAGGTTGCGGGGGATGTGGAGGGTCCAGAGGCGTTTGCCGGTGGCTTCGTCGAAGCAGAGGACGGCGCCGCCGCACTTTTTGCCGCGGGCGGGGCGTTCGGGGAGGTCGTCGTTGGTGCCGACGAAGACGCGGCCGTTGGAGACGACGGGGTTGCCGTAGGTTTGGGTGCCGAGGCGGGCGATCCACTTGATGTTTTTGGAGGTGGCGAGGTCGAATTCGTTGGGGTTGAGTTTTTTGCCGGGGTCGAATGAGGCGGGGATGTTGGTTTCGTCGGAGGCCATGTTGCGGGAGTTATCACGGCCCCATTGTGGCCAATCGGCGGGGTGGGCGACGGGGGTTGCGATACAGAGCAGGACGAAAAGGAACGAGAACCAGCGACTCAGCATGCTTCACCATCCATTGGCGGAGTGGGGCGACGACAAAGTATGTATCCTGCCGGATATACAGCGGAGGAGGGGCGGTGTTGCAGGCGAGGGCCGATGGTAAAAGGAGGATGTGCCGCAGACGTTTTTCTACCTTTTTCTGTAGATGGAAGCAGCTCCCGTCCCGGTTTTTGGGCCTGCTGGTAACGCTGCACATCCACCGTCCGCAAGCGATCATCCAACTCCCCCGCGGCATACTCCGCCGGGCGCCTGGCCGAACTCATGGACCTCCCCACCACCAAGCCCCTCCGCAAAGCCATCAGATCCCTCAACACCCAATACGAAGAGTCCCACCGCTCTTTCCGCATCGAACAAGTCTCCGGCGG
>JAPLNB010000061.1 GCA_026693085.1 Planctomycetota bacterium
CCAAAAACGACCGAAAACGACCAAAACCGACACATAGCGACCGCCGAGCATATGAGTGGGCGATTGGGGCTGAGGCGGTGCGGTATTCGATTTTCAAAGAGCCTGGAAGAGGGGATTTGCCCCCCGACCCGGCAGGGGGACAACGTCCGGCCTGCCACGGGGGTATTATACCACAGATGAGTGGCAATGTCAACTAAAAAATGGCTGGAATTGTTAGGGTTCGGAGATAGTCGGTTGGGCGGGGTCAGGGGGAGGTCGGCGGAAGAGGCGATCAGGCAAATCGGGCGGACAGGGTTTTTCCGGCGGGTGTTCAGCGGACCTGACTTGGATCTGGCTGATCGAATCCGGTCCCGTTTTCCCCGGGCAATTGAAGGCATCGGGGCAGCATGATGTGGGCGAGTAGCCCAGCCTACCCGGCTCTTCCATCGTTGCTGTCCGCGTCTTTATCGACGAACTGCGCGAACGGCGCAGCGCCCTGGCACCATTAGAGCGCTCGTTGCATGAGTGTAGCGAGCAACCTGTAGGGGGGTTTTGGCCGCCGTCTTCACGCATTACACGAACGGCGGCTGAAGCCGCCCCTACGACCGCTACAGCGAGCCGAGAACCGCTCCAGGTGTGAAAGCGGCGTCTGCTCCGTAATCCCCGGTAGCGGGGTAGGCTTTTCCAGAAGATATCGAGGGAATCGGCCGCTTTCTCCCCTCGCCCGGTACCCCGCAAGAGGGTTGGGTGAGGGCTTATTGTCCCCGCCCCCCGCCAGACATCCAGCCAGCGTATTCGGTCGTCATCTCCTCACAACGGGTTCACGCAATCGGCAACCGCTGTAATCGGTCATTCATAATCCAAGCGAGTAAAGCGGAACCTCCCCCACGAGATTACGCATTACGCATCATTGCATCGTGGTCAACGTCGTCAGCGACTCCCGCGGCAGCTCCACCCTCACCCTCCCACCCTCGACCTTCACCACGCCCAACCCCTTGAACATCTCCCCCTTCCCCGTCCTCACCACCTTCAATTCCTTCACATCCCCCGGCAACCCCTCCACCACCACCGACCTCCCCCACTTCGGATTCGCCAGATGAACCGTGTACCCCGCCGCACCCCGAAACACCGTCGCCAACACCCCCCTGTTATCACACGTCACCCCCAGCGCCTCGCTCCCCGCCGGCGTCAGGTTGCACCAGTGCTTCTGCAAACAAAACCGTTCCGTCACCACATTGCCACGCGAATCCTCACCCGCCATCAGCGAATAATCCCCCGTGAATTCCCAATAGATCACGCTCTGAGGCCGCGCGTGCAATAGCAACTCCTGATAATGCACCATGTCCCGCACCGCATAGCTAAAAAACCGATACGTCGCCCCACGCCACGCAGATGGGTCCACCCCAGCCTCATTCACGAACAGGGGCTTCTTCAATCGCTCCGCCAAATCCCCCCAGGCCGCGTACTGCTGCGCGCTGGCGCCGTTCCACGAATGAAACGCCACCGCCCCCACATACTTCATCGCCGCCGCATCATTCGCCGTCGGCAGACAATACTGGTCCGTCCCCCTCGCATTCGCCACGTCCCCCAGAATCAGCTTCGTCCTCAGCCCCAGCTTCTCAAACCGCTCCCCAAACCGCTTGATCGCGTCCCGATGCTCCTCCGCCGTGAACAGAATATCAATCCCGATGTCCGGCTCATTGAACGAGAAGTAATCCGGCTCCGCCCCGTACTTCTCCTTGGCATACACCAGATAACTCCCCACGCTCTGCAACACATCGCCCCACTTGCTCTCCGGTATCCGGCGCTTGGCCGCATCCCGTTCCGACGCCGCCTCCGTCATCCACCCCGGCATCCGCCAGATGCTCGTCGTAAACGGAATCTTCTTCCGCGTCAGCTCCCCCATCAATTCAAACTCCTGCCTCAACCTCGACCTCACCACATCCGTCTTCGCAAACTCCCGATAGTCATTCCCCAGCCCCTCGCCTCCCACATTCACCGGCTCCCACGCCCTCAAACTCATCTCCGTCCGCGACGTGGCCACCCGCAGATTCTCCATCGTGAACTTCGCCACCGGCGAATCGATCCCAAAACAGTAATTCCCACCCATCCCCATCATCCGATACCTCACCCGCCCCCCGTCCACCACCACCTTCGCCGGCTCAACATCCACCTGCCCCTCCGCCCACACCCGCACCACGCCGCCCACGCTCTGTCCCTTCACCAGACTCCCCTTGTGCATCCCCACGCTCACAATAAACCAATCCTCCCACTTCCGATTGTCCGTCACATTCACCATCATCCCCGGCGGCACTTCCACGCACACCGCCACATTCCCCTTCTCATCCTCAATGCGCAGCTTCTCCCACGCCCCGCTCCCCAGCACCCGCTCCGCCGGCAGGGTCGTCGGCACCTTCATCACCTGCCCCCCCGCGTTCATCGTCCCCCCCGCAAACTCCCCAGCCGGCAGCCTCAC
The DNA here is from genome assembly GCA_026693085.1 of Planctomycetota bacterium. Classification (GTDB taxonomy): domain Bacteria; phylum Planctomycetota; class Phycisphaerae; order Tepidisphaerales; family Tepidisphaeraceae; genus JAPLNB01. Next base: position 2,456 of record JAPLNB010000061.1, read on the forward strand.
CTCAAAGAACACGCCTTCGATCTCCCCTTCCCTCTCCCCCGCCGCCTTCACATCAAACACCACCTTCGCTCCCTCATCGCTCACGCTCTGTTCGACCGCCACCGCCGCCCCGTCCCGCTGCCCCAACGACCCCTTCCACGTCTTCTTCCCGCCCTCCGCCGTCATCCGCACCCCCTGCGTCCCTGACAGCGACGCCGTCCTGCTCCACCCCTTCGTCGGCACGCGCAGTTCCGTCCTCACATTCACCCACCCCACCCCCACCCCCAACCGCTCCAACCTCCCCGCCTCATCCACCCGATTCTCCGCCGCCGCCGCCACACCCACCATCGCCACCACGCCGATCACCACGCCCGCGATTCTCATCACAGTGCTCCTTACCCCCGATCGTCCACTGTAGGCTACCCACCCTTCCCTTCTCTGTTGAATCAAGGGCCATCCTCGCCATACAGCCGCCCCATCACCCCCCTCACATCCCCAAACCACCCCCACAACATCATCCTCGCCCCCCACTCCACCGGCTTCAAACTCACATACACCGCATCCGCCACCCACGCGTTCACGACGCCCCTGGCCAGCACCGGCCCCACCACGTCATACACCCGCCGAAACACTCGCCCCACCCCAGGCCAAATCACATGCACCGCAATCTCCGCGCAAATCAACACCCGCAACTGCTCATTGAGCATCACCACTCCCCCCCACCCATTATCCACCCCCCGCGCCCCGACAAACCGGCGATGCCCCCTCGCTGCCGCCGTCGCAATATACGAAAACCCCTGCCGGGTTGTCGGCAACGAATTGTAATGCTCGATTGCCCCAATCACCGCCGCCGCCCACGCCCCCCCATACCCGGCCAACCACCCCGCCAACATCCCCTTGCCCCCCTGCTCCTCCCCAACGCTCAGCCTCCACAGCAACCTCGCCATCATCCCATACGCCACCAGCGGCCACACCGGGAGCGCCGCCAGCCCCGACACAAACATCCAGATTACAACGTCTCCGCTCCTATCATGCATCGACACGATGGTGCCTACCCCCACCCCAACACTCAACACCGCACCCAGCACAAACAGTGCCCACGGCGTTCCCAGGCGCCGCCGGACCCTCCCAAGCACCCACAGCATCCCCACCGTTACCATCAACTCCCCAACTCCGATCAGCAACCCATATATGCAGTCCAAATCCGTCCAATCCGCCCAGACACTCGCATACACCACATAGGCAATGATCGCGTACTGTATATTCAACACCCCTCCCAGATAGATCCCCGCCCTCACCCACCTCATGGCCGCGAATCGTCGCCAATCGAGCAGCACCAGCAGCATACACCCCATCGCATACGGCGTCAGCACGTAAAATGGCCACCCCGCCTTCCAGTGGAGCAATACACCAGCCCAATCACACCACCGCCCCGACTGCCACCGTGTCACTCCCTCCGACAACGAAGCTCCCACCATCAACCCCACCACTGGCATCAGCATCCCCCCCACCACATACCCCGCCACCCCCAACCCCGATATCACCCCCTCCTCCCTCTCTCCCTT
>JAPLNB010000062.1 GCA_026693085.1 Planctomycetota bacterium
ACCGAACAAAAGCGCGCAAAACCGAACAGAAAGTGACCAGAACCGACGGCGGTCCATATGAACCGCTGATGGACCGCGATCCAGAACAGCGGTGGTGCGGTATTCGGTTTTCAAAGAGCGTGGGAGGGGGTGTGGGCCCCCTGGCCACAGTCAATACGGGCTAAAAGCCCGCACTACCAACTGGGCATACAAACGAGCGGGAGAAATGTTGGCTAGAAAATGGCGGGAATTGTTAGGTTTGGCTGGTAAGTGGCCACGGCGGCTGAAGCCGCCCCTACGAAGGCTGCTATTGGTACCAAGGGTGGGGGTAGTGGTCCCAGTTGATGGGGGGTTCGGGGGTGGGGTCGGGAGGGGTAATGGAGAGGAGGGATTCCCTGAGCTTGGCGAAGCGGAGATCGGCGGGGTCGGGGAATACGGCGTAGGTGGCGCTGGACCACGTGCGGAGATGGGCGCCCCAGCGAGTGGTGAGACTGTCGAAATGGGCGTCGAGGGTGACTGAGTCGCTGGCTGGCGTGGTCAGGATGCCGGAATCGCGGAGGATGCGGCGCACCTGGGCGAGTTGGATGGGGGTGAGGCGGCCTTTGATATAGGAATTGCCGAGCTGGGGTTCGGAGGTGGCGCGGATGATTGTGCCGTCGCGCCAGACGGCGAAGAGGACGCCAGAGCGGAGATGGGTGCTGAGGGTGAGGCCTGGGAAGGTTTGGATGAAGACGAAGGGGGCGTCGAGGCGTTCGGGAGGGAAGGGGCGAGTGGGGTCGCCGACAGCAAGCATGGCGCGGTCGGTGGCGACTTTGTGAAGCCAGTTGGCGGCGATGGGAATGAGGCAGACGGAGGTGATGAGGAGAGCAGCGGCAGCGAGGGTGAGGATGATGCGGCGGCGGTAATGGTAGAGGGATTGGGGGAGGGTTCGAGGGGGCGGGGCGGCGGCGATAGGAGAGCCGCATTCGGGGCATCGGTCTTTGGAGGCGCGGAGATCGTAGGCGCAGTGGGGACAGAGGCCGGGTTTTTGGCGGTGGAGGTAGTAGAGTCGGAAGAGGCGGGGGAGGATCAGAAGGGGCAGGAGGGCGAAGAGGGCGGTGATGAGCCCGTAGCCGATGCGGAGTTCGGAAGCGGAGCCGAGCTGCGGGAGGGACTGGGAACCGTCGGCATAGCGGCGGGTGTAGGTGAAGGTCTGGGAGACGATCATGCATCGGAGGACTTGGTTGGAGAAGTGCGGGGGGTAGATGGGCTCGGAGATGCGGGGGTCGGGGCACACGGAGTGTGAGAAGATGAACTGGCGGCCCCAGTCGGTGAGGACGAGTTGGTGCGGTGGCAGGTCGTAGAAGATGAAGTCCCTGAACGGGCCCTGGGGGTGCAGTCCGCGGACCCAGAGGATCGCGGTGGCAGTGGAGGGGAGCAGGAGCAGGAAGAGGAGAAAGAGGGCGTGGGCGAAGGGATGTCTTTTCCAGGCGGGGAGGCGCAGGAAGGAGCGGAAGGGGAGGATGGTGGTGAGGAGCAGGAGGATGGCGGAGTGGGTGTACCAAGCCCGTTCGCAGACGAGGACCTTGGTGGGGTTGGGGAGGGGTTCGTATTGTTTGAGGTGATAGCCGGTGAAGAGAATGGAGTGGTCTTGATGATATTCGGCGGGGCGGGTGGGGATGGTTTTGCAGATCAACAGTTGGAAGTTGCCGCGATCGAATCCGAAGCTGATGTGTGCGGGAGTGGGCGGGGGGGAGTAGGTGTGCGTGTAGTG
>JAPLNB010000063.1 GCA_026693085.1 Planctomycetota bacterium
CAAAATCGGAATCGCCCCCAGCTTCTTCAGCTTCTGATACCCCCCAAACCGGCTCGGCCGCAACGGCTGTTCCAACACCGCCGCCCCCGCATCCGCCAACTTCCTCGCCGCCTCCATCGCCGTCCCCTCGTCATACCCGCCATTCGCATCCGCCCACAAAAAACCCTCCGGCGCCAGCCTCTTCACCATCCGGCAAAGCTCCACATCAAACCCCAAATCCGGCGCCACCTTGATATTGAAATTCCGATACCCCCGCTTACGACCCGCCTCGATCAAACCCTCCACATCATCCAGTTTCACCGGATTCAACGTCCAACTCAGCGTAATCCGATCCTTCCCCTTTCGCTTCCACCTCTCCCCCGCCGTCTGCCCCAGCAACTTCCCCTGCAGATCGAACATCGCCAGATCCACCCCCGCCTTGCAGATCGGCTGCCCCGTCGAAAAGGACGGTGCAATCATCCGATCCATCGCCGCCTGTATCGCATCCCCATCAAACACATCCATCCCCACCAGCACCGGCCCCAGATACTTGTCGATGGTCGAAACCACCGTCTCCAACGTCTCACAGCTCCACCGATTGATCGGCACGCTCTGCCCCCATCCCACCGTCCCATCATCTGCCGTGATCTTCACCAACACCGCCTGCCGCCCCACCTGCCTCCCCCGGGCATCCTCAAAGAACTTGAACCGCCCAACCGTCGGATACACCACCGGAATCGTCTCCACGCGCGCAATCGTCCTCTTATCCACCGCAGCACCCTCCACACACACCCCCGCCATCATCGCCCCCACCCCAATCAGCAGATCCCGCCGCGTGCACTCACTCATCGCTCACCTGCTCGGCTTCATATCCGCCTTCAAATCCCCCAGCACAAACTGCAACCCATCCAACCAATGCTGCAACACCACCGGGTTCCAGAAAATGTCGTGGTCGTGCCCCAGCGCGTTATAAAACACCCGCCCCTTCCCATAGCTCTTGATCCATCCCATCGCAAAATCCCCGTCCTTCCGCTCAATCCCCTGCACTTTCATGTTGGTCTTGACCGTATCGATGCTCAAGAGCACCCGCAACTTTTCCCGCGAGTACGGGTCGCCCACCTGATAAATCTCATCCCGAATCGTAAACGTCCCCTCCTTAAACGCCCCCGCCAATGCATGCCCCGGCTCGTCCACCTTCAACGTCACCGTCGACCCCGACACCCACGGATGGTTCGTGAACCTCGCCCCGATAATGTTCCCAAACTCCGGCCACTCCCTGAAACTTGCCACCCCCGCATGGATCACCGCCAACCCCCCGCCCTGCTGCAAGAACACCACCAGGCTCTTCTTCAGCCGCGCGTCCTGATCCAGCGCCTTCGCCCGCTCCGCCGCATCCAGCTTCGCAATATCCTCCGGCAGAAAAATCTCATTGTTCGTGTTATTGAACAACACCGCATCAAACTGCTTCAGCATCTCCGCCTCAAACATCCGCGGATCATCGCTGACAATCGTCTCAAACGCCCCGGTCTTTCCACCGAGTATTTGCACAACCTTCTTCCCATACGGAATCGAATCATGCCAATACCCCCACGACACCGAATACACCAAAAGCTTCCGCTTCTTCTCCGGCTTCACCCGCGCCTCCTTCGGCGCCGCCGCCTCCATCTTCCCCACCTCCGCTGCCGTAGGCTCCGCGCTCTTCTGCGCCGCCCACAAATTCGAAACCATCACCAGCCCCACTACCAGGCCCAAATATGCAATTCGCTTCATCGCCTCTTGCTCCTTTCGCGGTCCCCTCGACAATTCACAACGCCCACTTCGTGCCTTCGCGCCTTCGCCGTGAACTATAATCGCCACGCCCCCCGATACGCCCGCCCCAGCATTCGATTCGCCTCCTCATCCCCCACGAACCGCTCGCGCTCCGGGTTCCACTTCAGCTTCCGCCCCAGCTTCATCGCGATATACCCCAATATGCACACGCTGCACGACCGATGCGCCACCTCCACCGGCGCGATCGGCTCCTTCCGCGTCCTCACACAATCCAAAAAGTTCTGTTTGTGATGCGCGCTTCGATACAACTGCACCTCGTTCGCCCCAATCACCGACTGCAACAACGACTTGGGACTCGCATCGATCTTCCCCCGATCCACATACACCCACCCCTCCGTCCCCTCAAACGTCACCCCCGCCCGGTTCCTCTTATCATCCGCGCAAATCACCTTCACGCCGCTCGCATACGTGTACTCGATCCGGAAATTCGTATGCACATCCCACACCCCATCCGCCGGATACTCCGCCTCCGCCTCCACCTCCACCGGTCCCGTATATTCCGTCCCCATCCCCCACTGCGCAATGTCATTGTGATGCGCCCCCCACCCCGTAATCATCCCCAAGCAATACTCCTGTACCCGCAACCACCCCGGTCGATCGTTGATGTCCGCCGGATGCACCCGCTCCTCCGTATACGGAAACCACAGCGCCGGCCCCAGCCAAAACTCATAATCCAACCACTCCGGCACCGGCATCGGCCCCCTCGCCACACCCGCCGGGTCCGTCGGCAGCCCCACCTTCACCGCCACCAACTTCCCGATCCTCCCATTCCGTACCAACTCACACCCAAACCGGAAATTCGCCTCCGACCTCTGCTGGCTCCCCACCTGCAAAATCCGCCCATACCGCTTCACCGTCTGGCTCAGAATCCGCCCCTCCTCCAACGAATAGGTCAACGGCTTCTGTATGAAAATGTCCTTCCCCGCCTTCGCTGCCGCAATTGCCGGCATCGCATGCCAATGGTCCGGCGTCACGATCTGCACCACATCCACATCCCCCCGCGCAATCAGCTCCCGGTAATCCCCATACGTCGCGCACCCCTTATACGTCCCGGCCGCGCTCCTCGCTCCGTAGTACGACTCGACAATCCGCTTCGCATTCGCCACCCGCTTCTTATCCACATCGCACGCCCCCACGATCTGCACCCCCGGCCGTCCAATCACGTCATGCAAATCCCCCGTCCCCATCCGCCCCGTCCCGATGCACCCGATCGTAATCCGATTGCTCGGCGCCTCCGCCCCAAAAACCGACGCCGGGACAATATATGGCGCAGCGATCGCGCTGGCTGCCACCTTCAACATTCGCCGCCGCGACACGCCACCCTCTCGCGTAATCATAAAACCACCTTTCCCGGCACCGCTCTGTCGTTGACCCGTCACCGAATGCCGAAAACCACTTCGTGCCTTCGCGCCCTCGGGGTGAACTACCCCTCGACCTTGACGGCAGGCGGCTCCCCAAAATCCCGCCACATCCGCTCACACGTCTCCTTCGTCACCGTCCCATCATAAACAAACATCCGATACTTCAACACATACTCCTTCCCCGGCTCCATCACCCACTCCGTCTTCTGAATCGGCGTGAAGTTGAAGAAAATGTACCCGTCCGGCCAAATCCGCATCGGCTCCGGATGCTCCCGGTTCTGCGGATGGCTCATGAACTCCACCCCCGCTGGCCCCGCCTTCGTCTCCCCGCCCACATTGCACCACCTCGCCCGCGTCCCGTGCCCGTCCTTCCGCGTCTTGCCCTCCGATGTCAAATAATCGCTGTTGTTCATCCCCCAGTCGCTCGTCCCCCGAAACCCAAGCCCCCCATACCGATACGCCTCCAACTGCAGCGGGCTGCTGGCCACGCACTTCTGCGCGCTCGTCAGATCGATCAGCCAAGACCCCTTCCCCGCGTTCCACACCTTCACATCCACCACCTCGTTCAACACCACCTTCTCCGCCCCCGAAGTCAAATCCACGTGCTCCTGCACCGCCGAGAACCCCCCAAATACCGGCCCGCTCGTTTTCCCCGCAAACTTCACAAACCGCACCAGCCCCTTCCCATCCTTCAAATTCCAGAAATCCACATCCCGCCCCTCGAACTTCGTCTTCGTCCACGCATTCCACAACCCCATGTGATGAATGTGGTCCTTCGGGTGAATCTCCGTCAAAACCTTCCCCCCCGGCGACCACAGTGGATGAATAAACCCGCTCCGCGCATACTTCTTATCCTGCCCCTCTGGCGGCTGCATCGCCGCATGATAATACCTCAGCACATTCACCCCCCCGCACGCGACGACGAGTTCCTTCGCGTCCTCCTTCACCTCAACGCCGCCCGCGCTCTTTCCCGCCCCCGACGTCAGCACAAACTCGCGCCGGGTGCCCTTGGGCGTCCTCCCGCTCAGGACAAAGCTCGCGCGAACGCGGTCCACCTGCACCGGCGTTTCCACACGCTGGTTCCCCTTCACTTCCACCAGCGTCGCCCCCTCTGCCCCTATGGTCCCCACCACCACCGTCAACGGCGTATCCACCCGATCGTACTCCCCCGCTTCCACGAAGATCGTCACCTCCGCCCTCGCTTGAATGCTCGTCATCGCCAACACCACTCCAACAATCCACAGAACACACAGGTGGGCCTTTATCATGTGTTGCCTTCCGGTTGAAATGCCGCCCCGATTATCTCCTCCCCACCCCAAAACAGAAAGCCCACCGACCTTTCGCCTCCGATCTTTCGCCTCCGTTTCGCGGCGGCCCTATGCTTCACACGACCTCCCCCGCCTCTGTCCATTGAACTCCGCCACCGCATCGAACATCGCCACGATATTCTCCGCCGGCACATCCGCCATCACATTATGCACCTGCTGAAACACAAACCCCCCGCCCGGCGACATCACCCGGAGTTGCCCCAGCACATGCTCCCTCACCTCCCCCGCCGTCCCCGTCGGCAGCACCGCCCGCGTATCGCATCCCCCGCCCCAGAAACACATCCGCTTCCCAAAATCCTTCTTCAACCCCGCCCCCTCCATCCCATTGCACGTGATCTGCACCGGATTCATCGCGTCCATCCCCGCCTCGATCAAATCCCCCAAAATCGGCCTCACTCCCCCGCAGCAATGCAACATCACCTTCACATCCGCCAACTCCTTCGCCCGCTTCCACATCACCGCATGCCGCGGCTTGAAAAACTCCCGATACATCGTCGGCGAAATCTGCGTCCCTGTCTGCATCCCCAGATCATCCCCAAACAAAATCACATCAATGTATTTCCCCACCGCCCCCAAAAACCTCTCCAAATTCCCCAAATGAATCTCCACCAACTGATCCAACAACTGATGCGCCTTCGCCGGCTCACCCGCCAGCAACATAAAGAACCCGTCATTCCTGCACAAAAACTGCCCCCACTCCAGCAGATTCCCCCCAAACAACCCCACAATCGCCCGATCCGTCGATTCCCGCAACTTCTTCGCCCCACTCGCCAAATCCGCCCCAGGCCCCGGCGGCGCAGGCACCGCCCACGATATCTCCTTCATCGCCTCCCTCAACCCCGACAAATCATCCGGCACCCCCTCCAAAAACGGCCAATGTGTCTGCTCAAAATACAGCGACCCCGCCTTCTGAATCCCCACCGCCCGCCCCGTCCCGCTGTAAATCACCCAATCCCCACCCTCATTCCTCACATCCACCCACCCCGGTATCAAACACCTGCTCCCATCCGGCAACACCCACTCCTTCCAATCCCTCTCTTCCAACGAGAACCCCCGCCCCATCTCCATCGCATCCACCCCAAACCGCTGCAACACATCCTCATCAATCGCCGCCAACTGCTGGATCATGTCATACACCCGGATCGGCTTCTCCCTCAGCCCCAGGTGTTTCC
>JAPLNB010000064.1 GCA_026693085.1 Planctomycetota bacterium
CAACCCCCTCACCCTCATCCTCCTCGCCGTCATCGCTTTCCTCCTCTACCGCCTCACCGTTTACACCGCCACCCCTCCCGCCGAGCCTCGCCCCATCACGCCCCGCGGCGACCTCGCCACCGATGAGAAAGCCACCATCGACCTCTTCAAAGCCGCCTCCCCCTCCGTCGTCTACATCACCACCATCGCCCAAACCCTCAACCCCTGGACACTCAACGTCCAGGAAATCCCCCGTGGCACCGGCTCCGGATTCATCTGGGACCTCGCCGGCAACGTCGTCACCAACTTCCACGTCATCCAGGGCGCCTCCTCCGCACAAGTCACCCTCGCCGACCGCAACGCCTACCCCGCCGACCTCGTCGGCGTCGCCCCAGACGCCGACCTCGCCGTCCTCCGCATCCGCGCACCCAAATCCAAGCTCCGACCCATCCTCATCGGCTCCTCACTCGACCTGCAGGTCGGACAAAAAGCCTTCGCCATCGGCGACCCCTTCGGACTCGACCAAACCCTCACCACCGGCGTTATCTCCGCGCTCGGACGAACCATCCAGTCCGTCACCAACCAACCCATCGACAACGTCATCCAAACCGACGCCGCCATCAACCCCGGAAACTCCGGCGGACCCCTTCTCGACTCCGCCGGACGTCTCATCGGCGTTAATACCGCCATCTACTCACCCTCCGGCGCCAGCGCCGGCGTCGGATTCGCCATCCCCGTCGATACCGTCAACCGCATCGTCCCCCAACTCATCAAGTCCGGCCACGCCGCCTCCCCCCAGATCGGCATCGTCACCAACGACCGCCTCTCCCGCCAAATCACCCGCCAACTCGGCGTCGAAGGCGTCCTTGTCCTCGATGTCCGACCCAACTCCCCCGCCGCCAACGCCGACCTACGGCCCACACGCCGAACCCCCAATGGCATCATCCCCGGCGACATCATCACCCGCGTCGGCGACACCAAGGTCATATCCAACGAAGAACTCACCGCCGCCCTCCAGAAATACAACCCCGGCGACACCGTCCCCCTCACCGTCCTCCGCAACCGCCAAACCATCCAACTCCCCCTCAAACTCGAACCCCCCCCCCAATAAAAAAAACCCAGGGACCATTCCCTGGGCTTGCATAAATTCACTCTCTTCAGATTCTAACGTCCTCCGGTTCCCCATCACCACGTCAGCGGGTCGCCAGCAATCAGCGGCGAGTGATACGACCGCTTGCCCTTGGGAGGAATCAATTCCGAGGGCGTCAGAGACTCCACGTGTCCGTCGAAGAAGCAGTGGTTGCCCCGGCCTTTGCTGTAGTACTCCGGCTTGCTGGGGTCCAGGCGGTAGGAGTTTCTCATCCCTTGCGCGTGCCGCCCCGACGGAACGTCGTCGCTGCTCAAACCCATGATGCACCACGAGTCGTTCGGCGCCAGCTCCTCGTAGATCAAGATCCTCGCCGACGGATTCCGCACCCTGGCCAACACCAATCCCAGCCTCGGGGGCTGGTTCGCGACATCACGCTCGATCAGGTAGTTCAACGAATAGCTGATGTTCCTCGGATAGTTGATGTTGACGGGGTGCCCAGCCAGCGCCTCCCCGTCATCACCCGGGCACATCAGTACTTTCGCCCGGCCCTCCCGCCCGCGAAGCTGCTTCCACAGGGCGCCCTTCTCGTCGTCCAGGTCGATGTGGCCCGACGCCCCAGCCACCTTCTGCAGCCATGCCGCCACCTTCACCAACTGCGGGACGCTCGAAAGCTCGCCCACACCATACGGCCGCGGCAGGTGACCCTTGTTGTCCTGCGCAAACAGCGCCATCGCAATGTAGATCTGCCGGACGTCGCTGGAGCATGCCACCGACTGTGCCCTCAGCTTCGCCGCGTGCAACGCCGGCAGCAGGATGCTGATCAGCAACGCTATAATCCCAATCACCACCAGCAGTTCCACCAGTGTGAATCCCCCACGCCCAACCGCTCGCGTTGAATGTTTCCGCACACAACCACCTTTCAGCCGCCCGCAACGACCACGATCAATCAAGATGTGCCAACCAAGACATGACAGCCACGACCTGCCGGCAAACCGCTAAGAGCCTACTGCCCGCCGCGGCCTCTGCCATCAGTCTGACACCCCCCAACCCCAAATGCAACCCAATTCTCCCCAATTTCCCCCAACACCCCACCCAACACACCGACCCACCCGCCGAAACCCCCATTGCATCAACCCCGCCGACACCATCCCCATCACCATATCAGCGGATCCCCAGCAATCAGCGGCGAGTGATACGACCGCTTGCCCTTGGGAGGAATCAATTCCGCCGGCATCAGCGACTCCACATGACCGTCGAAGAAACAGTGGTTGCCCCGGCCTTTGGTGTAGTACTCCGGCTTCGACGAGTCCGCGCGGTAGGAGCTTCTCATCCCTTGCGCGTGCCGCCCCGACGGAATGTCGGCGCTGTCCGAGCCCATAATGCACCACGAGTCGTTCGGCGCCAGCTCCTCGTAGATCAAGATCCTCAACGCCGGATTCCTCACCCGCGCCAACACCAATCCCAGGCTCGGCCCCTTGACATCGCGCAAGATCAGGTAGTTCAACGAATAGCTGATGTTCCTCGGATAGTTGATGTTGACGGTGTGCCCCTGCGTCGCCTCCCCGTCGTCACCCGGGCACATCAGCACTTTCGCCCGGCCCTCCCTCCCGCGAAGCTGGTTCCACAGGGCACCCTTCCCGTCGTCCAGGTCGATGTGCCCGGCCGCATTCGTCGCCTTCTGCGCCCATGCGCACACCTTCACCAACGCCGCGTCGCTCGAAAGCTCGCCCACAAGATACGGCCGCGGCAGGTGACCCTTGTTGTCCTGCACAAACAGCGCCATCGCAATGTAGATCTGCCGGACGTCGCTGGCGCAAACCACCGACTGTGCCCTCAGCTTCGCCGCGTTCAACGCCGGCAACAGGATGCTGACCAGCAACGCTATAATCCCGATCACCACCAGCAGTTCCACCAGCGTGAATCCCCCACGCCCAACCGCTCGCGTTGAATGTTCCCGCACACAACCACCTTTCAGCCGCCCGCAGCGACCACGATCCATCAAGACGTGCCAACCAAGACATGACCGCCTCGACATGCCTGCAAACCGCTAAGAGCCTACTGCCCCCCGCTGCCTCTGCCGTCAGTCTGCCGCCACCCAACCCAAAATGCAACCCAAATCCTCCCAATTTCCCCCAACACCCCACCCAACACACCGACCACCTCCCTGCCACCAAAGCCCCACGCCGACACTCCGACACCCCCACACTCCGACACCCCACCCCCCAAACCCAAAACAAACCACGCCTGCACCCGCTCTTGCAGCGTCGCAAACCCCCACCCATACACCCACAAACCCCCCACCTACCCCAATCCAAACCTCGCCTGCACCCGCTCTTGCAGCTTCGCAAACCCCCACCGATCCACCACCATCCCCACCACCACCATCACGATCATCACCGCCACCACCTGCGCCACGTCCGCCGTCTCACGACCCATCGCCAACTGATACCCCAAACCCTGCTTCTTCACCGCGAATATCAGCTCCGCACCCATCAGCGACCGCCACGCGAACGAAAAACCCTGCCGCAAGCTCCCCGCCAACGCCGGCAAGCTCGCCGGCAACAGCACATACCGGTACAGCCTCCACCCAGCCGCACCCAGCATCAGCCCCGCCCGCTGATAGATCGGCGGGATCTGCTTCAACCCGTCCCGCAACGCAATCGCTATCGCAAAAAAACTCCCCATCACCAGCACAAACAGGATCCCCGTCTCATTGATCCCGAACACCAATATCGCCAACGGCACCCAGCACACGCTTGGCAACGTCTGCAACCCCAGAAACAAGGGCCCCAACAGCTTGTCCAACCCCTCCCATCGCCACATCAACAGCCCCAACACACCCCCAAACACGATGCTCAACGAAAACCCAAACACCAGCCTGACCCCGCTCACCACCTGCGCTCTGATTAGCGGACTCCCGTACCACGAACCCTCTTCCCGCCCCGATTGCTCCTTCGCGAACGGCCAACCCGCCCCAATCCCCTCCCCAAACCCCGTTCTCACATTCAACATCCCCAGCGTCGCGTCCACCACGTGGCTCGGCGCCGGAAAAACCCACGACCGCCACCCAATCACCCTATATGCTCCCTCCCAGATCGACAAAACCATCACCCAGATGAGCACTCGCTGCAGGCTTCCATTCATCCCCCGCCATTTCCCGGTTGACACGATTCACCTCTTCCTCAATCTCCGTCCGCACCAGCCGCACCAGCTCGCTGATCTGCGGGCTGTCAAAATCCCGCGGATGCGATAACTCCACCCGAATCTCCCGTCGAATCCGCCCTGGATACGCGCTGAGCACAATAATCCGGTCCGCCAGTCGCACCGCCTCCCCCACCGAGTGCGTCACGAACAAGATCGTCTTCTTCGTCTGAATCCACAACTCCTGCAACTGCCCGTGCAGCAGCGTCCGCGTCTGCGCATCCAACGCCGCGAACGGCTCGTCCATCAACAACACCGCCGGGTCCATCACCATCGCCCGCGCGATCGCCACTCGTTGCTTCATCCCCCCCGACAACTCATGCACCAGCTTCTCACCAAAATTCCCCAAATGCACCATCCGCAACGCCGCCTCCACTCGATCCCGACGCTCCCGCCTCCGCATCCCCAACATCCGCAGACCAAACTCGATGTTCGACGCCGCCGTCAGCCACGGAAACAACCCGTGGTCCTGAAACACCATCGCACGCTCCGGCCCAGGCCCCTCCACCGCCTTCCCATCCAGCATCACCTCCCCACCGTCAGGCTTCACCATCCCCCCCGCCAAATTCAACAGCGTCGTCTTCCCACACCCGCTAGGACCCACCACCACCACAAACTCCCCACGCTTCACCTCCAACGATATCCCCGTCAGCACCGCCACCCGCGAGCTATTAAACCGCTTCTCAATTCCTCGCATCTCCAACATGCCGCGACCCACCTCTCGCCTCACCACACCCCGCAACAACTCCGCCGGCGCCAACCTCCGCGCCGCCTTCAATTCGCCCGATCTCACCGCGCCCGCTTCCATCCCTCGCCTCTCTCCCAGCCCCTTTAATTGGTAATTCTCAATTGGCAATGCGAACAACCGCCTCCTCTCCTCCCCCCTGATTCATCATTCATCCTTCATCATTCATCCTTCATCATTTCCCCTTCAACACACTCAAATCCACCAGCCCCTCAATCCCCACAACCTCCTTCGCAAACCGCAACTCATACGACCACTTCGCCATCGCCTCCAGCGTCCCCTCCAGCGGATCATCCGTAAACTTCACATGCTTCACCGACGCCTCCAGTACCCCCGCCGGAAGCCGCTTACCCGTCAATTTCAACAACGCCGCATCCAACTCCCCCACGCACTTCCCAGGCTCTTCCTGCAACCGCTTCGTCAAACCACGATGCACCCCCAACACCTTCCCCAATACCGCCCGATGCGCCTTCAAAAACTTCGGCGTCGTTATCACCACCGTCAACGCCAATTCACCCCCAGGCCACATCTCTCTGATGTCCTTCTCCTCCGCAATCAGCTTCCCCTCCGCCACCGCGATCAGCCGCGAACCCCACGGCTCCGGAACCCACGCCGCGTCAATCTGTCTCCGCACCATCATAGCCGCCTGCTCCGCATTCGCCACCGCCAACACATTGCTCGCATCCCCCTGACCCAGCACCGCCATCACATAATGCTTCGCCGAAATATCCTGCGTATTCCCCAACTGGGGCGTCGCAATCCTCTTCCCCTTCAAATCCGCCAAACTGTTAATCCCCGAATCCTTCCGCGCCACGATCAACGCCCCGTTCGCCGCCGCTCCCGACACCACCCTCACCCCCTGACCCTTGCTCTTCCCATGCCCCATAATCGCAGGCCCAGGACCGATATACCCAATATCCACCTCCTCCGCGAACAACGCCTCGATCAACGATGGCCCCGCATTAAACACCTTCGTCGAAAAACCCGCCGGCAACACCGCCTTCGCAAACGCCCCGCTCTCCACCCCCAACACCGCCTGTGCATGCGTCACATTCGCAAAATACCCCAGCCGAACCTCCTTCAACCCAGAACCAGAACCCCCGCCCCCACCACCTCCCCCCGGCTTCTTCTCACATCCACCCAATAGCACAAACCCCACCACCAACGCTAACACACTCACCCGAAATCCCAATACCTTCATACGTCCACCACTTCCCTTCTGCTTGACCCACATCCCCCACCCCCAAAGTCCCCCTCTACCCCATTGGGTCGTTAATCTAACCATTCCATTCTCACTCGTCAACATATTCATATATTCCCTATAGGAAATATATACTACAAAACACCCACTGTCAACCCCCG
>JAPLNB010000065.1 GCA_026693085.1 Planctomycetota bacterium
GTGCTGGCGGCATTGGGGCTGGAGGACCTGCGTCCGCCCACGCCGCCCAAGGGCGAGGAGGTGGTCGTGTAGTGACTAATGCAAAATCGGGTCCTTGATCTATCAGGACTTATGAGGGGCAATACCAAACATGGGCTACCGAAGGAAAAGAGAAAGGGACGGGAGCTGTTTTTGTTCCCGCTTGCCAATTAAGGGTTGCAGAACATAGACAATAACACGACAAGACATCCCCGTTCCGCCCGTCATTCGTTCGTCCTCACCCCTCAAATGCAATCGGGGTCAACGCCGTTGCCCGACGTTGACCCCGATTCTGTCTTCCTTGCCTCTTTTGCCCCTGTTCAATACTCCCGCGTCCGCTTCACTCCAGGCTCCGGCCACGCATACTTCCCAGCCGCATCCGCCTGCACCGGCGCCGGCGAATCCGCGTTCACGAGCTTGTCCACCTCCGGCGCAAACTCATGCGGGCAGTTCAGCATCTGCTCAAACGTAATGATCTGCCCCGTGTGCGCCGCCATCCGACCCATCGACGTCACCAGACTCGCCTCCGCACCTCGCTTTGCCTCGTTGTACTTCTCATTGTTCCGAATCGCCGTGATCAGATCCACCCACTCCATCTGATAAGGGTTCGGCTCCGGCTCCGGGAATGCCCAAATCATATCCTTCCTCGCCATCGTGTGACCCTTGAACGTCCTCACCCGCCCCGGCGTATGCGACGACGTCGTGATGATGCACGAGCCCTTGCTCCCCAGCGCATAGCTCGCAAACTCACCCTTGCACCCCGTGATGTGCCGGCCGTTGTAGAAGAACTTCGTGCCGTCCGGGAATGTGTACTCCACCGCGTATATGTCGAGATTCTGATCGACCGACGTGCCGCGGTTGTGCCGCCCGCCCAGTGCATGCGCACTCACCGGCCACGCGCCCTTGATCCACGAACACTCGTCAATCTGGTGAATGTAGTAGTCGCTGAACAGCCCGCCGCTCGCCCACAGCCAACTGTGGAAGCTCCGAATCTGGAACATCAGCTCGCTCGTGTTCGCCGGCTTCGGCCGAGCCGTCGCCGACGCGCCGCTCATCCGATACCCCCGCATCGTGATGATCTCCCCGATTTCCCCGTCCTGAATCCGCTTCAACATTTCCTGCCGCCCACGGCAATGCCGAACCATCAACCCCACCCCAACTTTCAGATTCTTCTTGTCCGCCTCGTCCGCCAACGCAATCATCCGCTTCGTCGTTGGCCCGTCCACCGTCACCGGCTTCTCCATGAATACGTTCAACCCCTTCTCGATCGCATACGTAAAATGCACCCACCGAAACGCCGGCGGCGTCGCCAGGATCACCACATCCCCCGGCTTCAGGCAATCCATCGCCTTCTTATACCCGTCAAACCCCAGAAACTGCCTCTCCGGCGGCACGTCCACCTGCTCCTTGTTCTTCGACAGGTTCGCATAGCTCCCCTTGAGCTTGTTCTCAAACACATCCGCCATCGCCACCACTTTGATCGGCCCAAGTCTCCGCGTGCTCAGCGCATCTCCCGTCGCCCCCGTGCCACGCCCGCCGCACCCCACCAACGCCAACTGGATCAAATCGCTCGATGCCGCATGCACCGACGGCACCGCCATCCCCGCCAGCGCCGCCACCGCGATCGCTCCCACGCCCTTGCTAAACTCCCGCCGCGATGTCCCTTCTGTCTTACCGCTCATCGTGCATCTCCTTGGCTTTTGTTTGACTTGGACCGATTACAAGAGATCTCAACTCTCAAACGATCAACTGCCCCCAGGAACACCACTGCCACTGTCCCGTTATACCCCATCTCCCCGCCGTTGTTTCATCCCCTGCCCCGGATTCTCCGGCTCCCCCAGGGCAATCGCATGTGCCCGGGCTCAACAGGGTTGACGGTACCGGCCTGCGGTACAGGTCAGCGAGCCCAACGAGCGTGGCAGCGTCGGAACCCAGGCATGCCAGGCGCCCAGAGCCCACCCAACACGATGCGCACGGGACTTTGCGGGTTTGCGTTTCTTGGGGGTGGGCCTAGATTGGAGGCATGGCGAGCGTCTGGTTGAATGGGAATTTCGTGGAGGATTCGGCGGCTGCCGTAAGCCTGCATGATGCGGGCCTGCTGCATGCGGCGGGGGTGTTTACCACCCTGCGGGCGAGCGGGCGGAAGGTGTTTCGGATCGGCGATCACTTGAAGAGGCTGCGGCGCTCCTGTGAGATTCTGTTTATACCGCTGCAATACAAAGATGAGGGGCTCGGCGAGGTCGTGAGAGAATTGTTGGCGAAAAACGGGCTGGCGGATGCGAGGATCAGGGTGACGGTGACACGGGGGATGGTGGAGCAGGACCCGTTGCATGGGCAGAAGCTGAGGCCGACGGTTTTTGTCACGGCGACGGCCGTCGAGGGGTATCCGCCAGACTATTATGAGCGGGGCATGACGGTGGTGGTGTTGGATGAGCAGAAGCTGAATCCGTATGACGTGCAGGCGGGGCATAAGACGCTGAATTACTTCTCGCGGTTGAATGCGCTGCGGGAGGCGAGTGCGCGCGGGGCGGGCGAGGCCTTGTGGTTTAATGTGCACAATTACCTGGAGTCGGGAAGCATCAGCAATGTGTTTGTGGTGAAAAACGGGGTGGTGACAACGCCGCCAACCTGGGTGGATTTGCAGGAGAAGGCGGTGGCCGAGGCGTGTCCGTATGCGAAGGCCGCGGCCCTGCCGGGGATCACAAGGGGCGCAGTGATGGAGTTGGCCAGGAAGAACAGCCTGGAGCTGAGGGTGGGGGCGATCACGATCAATGAGCTGCTGGAGGCGGACGAGGTATTCTTGACGAATAGCGTGATGGGCGTGATGCCGGTGTGCCGGATTGAGCGGCATGGGATCGCGGAAGACCGGCCGGGGGAGGTGACAAGACGGCTGGCGGAATTGTTGGCAGAAGAGATGGCATCGGATTTCTGATTTCCGATTTCCAGGGGATGGCCGGTCAGAAGCAGAAGCGACGTGATCTTCGGGATGCTTTGATCTATCATTTTCCTATGCAACTTCGCGAACTGATCAACGTGATGGATGAACTTGCCCCGACGCGGTATGCAGAGGCGTGGGATAATGTGGGACTTCTGGTCGGCCAGCTGGAGCAGGAAGTTCATAAGATACTCCTGACGATTGATTACACGAGCGCGGTGGCGGAGGAGGGAAAGAGGGAGGGGTGTGATGTCGTCATTGCGTATCATCCGCCGATTTTTGAGGGGCTCAAGCGGATGACGGCGGGGCTGATTTATGATGCGATCAGGCGAGGCGTGGCGATCTATTCGCCGCATACGGCGCTCGACGTGGCGGAGGGGGGGACGAATGATTTGCTGGCGGATGTGTTGGGGTTGGATCGGCGGGAGCCGTTGAGGGTCAGCCAAGGGAAGGTGACACAGTGCAAGATGGTGGTGTTCGTTCCAGTCGAAGCGGCGGATCGAGTGGCGGAGGGGTTGTTTGAGGCCGGGGCGGGGCGGATTGGGAATTACTCGCATTGTTCGTATCGCTCGGAGGGGGTGGGGACGTTTTATGGGGAGGAGGGGGCGAGGCCAACGGTCGGGCAGGCGAGGAAATTAAAGAGAGTGGACGAGGTGAGATTGGAGACGGTGTTGCCGTTGGAGCGGGTGGGGGCGGCCGTGAGGGCGCTGCGGGCAGCGCATCCGTATGAGGAGCCGGCGTTCGATCTGGTGCAGTTGGTGGCGAGCGAGACGAAGGGGCAGGGGCGAATTGGGACGTTCACCTTGCCGGTGGAGAGGGGGGAATTGATTAAGCGGGTGAAGAGGGAGTTGGAGTTGGCGCGGCTACTGGTGGCGGGGCCGACGGGCGGGGTGGTGAGCAAGGCGGCCGTCGGCGCCGGAGCCTGTGGAGACCTGATCAATGATGCGCTGGGGCAGGCGGCAGAGTTCTATCTGACCGGCGAGGTGAGACATCACGATGCGCTGCGGGCGGCGGAGCGGGGGATGACGGTCGTGTGTACGTTGCACTCGAATAGCGAGCGGGCCGTGCTGAAGCGGGTGGCGACGCGGTTGGGCGAGAAACTACCGGGGGTGTGCGTGAGGATCAGTGAGGCGGATCGGGACCCGTTTGTGCTGGGGTGAGCGGAGGTGCTTTCGCTCGCAGAACGTAGGGATCGTATAATTGGCAACTGAGGTGTTTCCGGTTGGCCGTGCGTGTTTCGAAGCGAAGAACGTCCACGTCCGGGTTTTTGTCTGAGGAGATATCCGTTGGCTGAATTGAAACGTACTAAATTGTCCGTTCGTCAGGAGCGTGCCATCCTGGTGGGGGTGATACTGCCGCGGTCCACTGCGGATCCTCGAGATCCGCTCGGGGAGTTGGCGTCGCTGGCGAAGACGGCGGGGGCGCGAGTCGTGGGGCAGGTTCTGCAGCGGCGGCATCGGGTGGATGCGGGGATGTATGTGGGGTCCGGAAAGGCCACCGAAATCGCGCTGCTCGCAAGCAAAGAGAACGCGGACGTCGTCATCTTTGACAATGACCTGTCGCCGGGACAGATCGGGGCGCTGGAGAGGCATATCAACAAGGAAATCGAGGCGCCGCGAGGCGAAGGCGTGAAAATCCTGGATCGGTCGGAGTTGATCCTGGATATCTTCGCCACGCGGGCACAGACCGCCGAGGCGAAACTCCAAGTCGAGCTGGCGCAGATGGAATACACCTACCCGCGGCTGACGCGGATGTGGGGACACCTGGAGCGAATCGCGGCGGGGCATGGCGTGGGCATTGGGACTCGCGGGCCTGGCGAAACCCAGCTCGAGGTGGACCGGCGCATGGTGCGCAAACGCATTTCGGTTTTGCGGGAAGACATCGAGCGGGTGCAGCAGCGGAAGAGCCGGCTCGTGCAGCAGCGAAACCGCGAGCATTTCACGGTCTGTATCGTGGGGTATACCAATGCGGGCAAGAGCACGCTGTTCAATACGCTCACCGGGGCCAGGACGTACGCGGACGACAAGCTCTTCGCGACGCTGGATACAAAGACGCGGAATTGGAAGATCGAGCGGGGGCTTTCGGTGTTGCTGTCGGATACGGTCGGGTTCGTGAGGGATCTGCCGCACAATCTGGTCGCGTCGTTCAAGGCGACGCTGGAAGAAGCAGTGCATGCGGATCTGCTGCTGCATGTGCTGGACGTGGGGCACCCGCACGCCGAGCAGCAGTATGCGTCGGTGCACCAGGTGTTGGAGGAGATCGGAGCAAAGGGTAAACGCGAGATATTGCTGTTGAACAAGATCGATACGGAAGAGGGGGATGCCGCGTGGCCGACCTGGCGGACGCTGAATCCGGAGGCGATCCCGGTCAGCGCGCGGACCGGCAAAGGAATCGAGCGGCTGGTGGAGGCGGTGGCGGGGTTCGTGCATGGGCAGCAGGTCGAGGTGACGCTCGAAGCCGATGTGACCAACGGCCGGCTGCTGACATACATCGAATCGCACAGCCGGATCGAGCAGCGGGAGTTTGCCGATGGGCGGGTGACGTTGCGCGCAGTAATGGGGAAGAATACCCTGGCAGACTTGTCGCGGAACGGGCAGGTCGAGATCAAAGCCGTCAACGGCGCCAGAGACGCGACAGAAAGCTGAACCACAACTGATGCCCCAGCCAAGAAAGCCCACAGTGCCTGGTCCGTGGACCTTGGAATTGGGGTGGCGCGAAGATAAGAGGGGTTGACCACGAAACAGTCTTCAAACCGGTCTGGGCGTGCAGAAAACCCCCGCCTGCACAAGCGCCATGGGCGTATTCATCGTCCCGTCCCCTGCGTCGCCGCCGCACCTATCTCAATCAACACCGCCCCCCACCACTCGGCCATCTCCCCCATGCCCTTTCCCTGCTCCTTCAATTCCCCCACAATCCGATCCCCAGCCCGTAAATACACCCGCCGCGCCAACCTCACCAACGCCTCGTGCTCCGCCACCTGCCCCGCTCCCAACGTCCGCCCCCCCTGCACCTCCCTCATGAACATCCACCTCGACAAGAACCCCACCTTCATCCCATCCCCCACCCCAAACTCAAACCCCTCCGCCGTCCCATCCCTCCCACACACCAACACCATCTCCACCCCCTCCCAATCCCGCTCCGCCTCAAACACCGGCCACACCAC
>JAPLNB010000066.1 GCA_026693085.1 Planctomycetota bacterium
ACGACGCCCCCCGACAAAACGAACCCATTTCCTCCGTAACCTCTGTACCCCCCGCATCCTCCGTGACCTCTCCCGCTCCCCCTCCCTCATTCGAAAATCCCATCGCGGTCTCTGATTCATCGTTCATCGTTCATCGTTCATCGTTTCCCTCCCCTGTCCAACCGCCCCCCCATCCGTTACATTCCCCTCAACCTGCACACCATTAGCATGGAGACCAACATCATGCGGCAAGCCATCATGACCGCCCCAGGAACCATCGAGTTCCGCGATGTCCCCGCCCCCTCCCCCGCCCCAGGCCACGTCCTCCTCCGCATCCTCCGCATCGGCGTCTGTGGCTCCGACGTCCACGTCAACCACGGCAAACACCCCTACACCAAATACCCCGTCGTCCAAGGCCACGAATTCTCCGCCATCATCGAATCCGTAGGCCCCGGCGTCTCCAACCTCCGCCCCGGCCAAAAAGTCACCTCCATGCCCCAGATCGTCTGTGGCCAATGCCCCCCCTGCCGTCGCGGCGACTACCACATCTGCGACCACCTCCGCGTCGAAGGCTTCCAAGCCCCAGGCTGCGCCCAGGACCTCTTCCCCGTCCCCGCCGACAGAATCATCCTTCTCCCCGATGACTTCACTCCCGAACAAGGTGCCCTCGTCGAACCCACCGCCGTCGCCGTCCACGCCACCTCCCGCGCCGGCAACCTCGCCAGACAAAACGTCGTCGTCCTCGGCGCAGGCCCCATCGGCAACCTCGTCGGCCAGGTCGCCCGCGCGTCCGGCGCCAACGTCCTCATCACCGACCTCTCCGATTTCCGCCTCGAAGTCGCCGCCCGCTGTGGCCTCACCCTCACCTCCAACGCCGCCAAAGAACCCCTTCCAGACGCCGTCAAACGCGCCTTCAACGGCCAAGGCTTCTCCGTCGCACTCGAATGCGTCGGCGCCGAAACCACCATCTCCGCCGCCGTCTCCAACATCGCCAAGGGCGGCACCATCGTCGCCGTCGGTGTCTTCGCCGAGAAACCCCGCATCGACCTCGGCCTCGTCCAGGACCGCGAACTCCGCATCCTCGGAACACTCATGTACAAACGCCAAGACTACGAACAAGCCGTCCATCTCATCGCCTCCGCCCAGGTCATCACCCTCCCCCTCGAATCCAGGCATTTCCCCTTCGCCCAATACGCCGACGCCTACCAATACATCGACCAGCAAGCCGACAAGTGCGTCAAAGTTTTCATCGACCTGTAGGGTGCGCACCGCGGACCGCTCCGATCCGTATCGCCCCCAGCACCAACCCCTACATCCCCCCCTGCTTTCCTTACCCGCCCACCTGCGGCAATGCGATTTATATAATCTTGCTCTTGCCCCTTCCCCTTCCCGAGGTAGACTCCAGTGTGCCCACTGCCAACAGCCAACCATCGCCATCGGACCTCCTCACCCAGCTCATCGCCTTCGACGCCGACGGCCGCGCCATCTGCCCCGCCGACGCCCTCCGTCAACACCTCCGCCACGACCTGCTTCACCACCCCAATCCGCCCATCGACCTCCTCCGCCGCACCAAGGACTTCGCCAAGCTCAACTACGCCGACCCCCATTCCCCCCTGGCTCCCGAGATCTGCCTCCTCCTCTACTACGGCTGCATCGCCGCCGCCCTCCTTCGCCTCAACCAACTCATCACCCACCTCCCCGACGACGACCTCCGCAACGGCCTGAACTGGACCCTCCGCCAGCCCTGGCTCGATCAGGAGACCCGCACCCTCTTCCACGACGCCCTCGCCCACCTCCGCTCCCGCCGCCATCTCTGGCGCCGCTGACCGTGGGCGCCAGCATGGCTGAGGAGGCCCTACTCAGCGGATTCACCGCCGCATACAGGTACAGCCAGTCGTATTCCGTCTGCTTCAGGGCCGTCGGCCGCGAGCCGCGCCGGGACCAGAGACTCGTCAGGGTACACTGCTGCCCGATTCTTGCTTCGTCTTGGAACCAGACCTCGATACGCTTGCGTGGGTGCCGCGTCTGGATTCTGCGGACCAAAGGGGGGCCTGTTCGATCCATTGCCCCATCGCCCGCGGACGTGTCCGCCGTCACAGCACCGGCTCAGTCGAGAACAGTTGGCTGCGGATACCGTCCTGGGTAACCTTCTTCGCTGGCTGCTTCACCGCCACGATGTCCGTCGCCACGTCAGGTCTCGATGCCGACCTAGCTGATCGACTTCGTGCCGAACAGAACCACCGCATCATTCACCTCGATGTAATTTCCGGGCGAGTCGCCGATGGTGCGGATCGGGTCGTTCCCGATGTCGCCACTGAGGGTGATGCCGACGGTCGGTAGCGGGTCGCCGTTGGTGAAGTCAATGACGATCTGATCATTGCCGGCCAGAGCACTGACGCCCAAGACCGGAAGCTGCGCGTATTTGGAGGCAGTATCCTGCAATGGGAGGGGGAAAAAAGTCTGGCGGAGGGGGGGTAAAAGCATAAGATGAGCGGGAAAGGGGGTTTGAGTGGTTTTCTGTTTAATAGAACCGTTCAAAACCGACCAAAACCGACCGAAAACGACCAAAAACGACCGAAAACGACCAAAACCGACCGAAAACGACCGAAAACGACCA
>JAPLNB010000067.1 GCA_026693085.1 Planctomycetota bacterium
AACAATGCGATGTTCCGATTGCCCAGGAACAGCAGCCATCCCCCAACCACCCCGGGTTCACCCTTGCCCGACATCGCCGTCACCGACGACGCCACCCCGATCAAGATCACCGGCAACAACACCGGCGTCAACGACGCGATCAATCCCGGCAATTCCTCCTCCGGCTTGTCCATCAGCTTTTCCAGATCCGCCAGGCTCGATCCCGGCGTCTCCACCAGAGGCACGTCCATCCGCCGATTCACCCATCGACAAAGCACCCACCCCGCCGCCACCGGAATCACCCCCGACGCCAGCCCCACCAGAATCGTCAACCCCGGATCGATCTTCAACGCCTCCGCCATCGCCGCAGGCCCTGGGTGAGGAATCACCATCGAATGGGTCACCGCCCCGGCGCAGCAGATCGCCATCACATACAACACGTAATCCCGACCCGTCCGCAGCCGCAATGCCTTGGCCAACGGCACCAGCAGCATGAAAATCGTGTCGAAGAAAATCGGAATCGAAACGATATACGTGCTCACCAACAGCGCCAGTCCCGCCCGCTTCTCCCCAAACAACCTCAGGAACCGGCGCACGATCTTGTCCGCCGCCCCGCTCTCCAGAAGGCACATCCCGATCACCGATGCCAGCGCAATCACCACCCCGATGTCCCAGCACGTCTTGCCGAAACCCGCCGTCGATAGCTCCACCGCTCTTACCCAGTGGCTCTGCGCCGGCTTGAAGTTCGCGAGGATCCCCACCTGCGACGCCGCTTCGTTTGTCAACGTCCCCACCTGCGCCATCAGCCCCGCCGCGATCGCCGCCATCATCAACGCCACAAACGCGTGCAGCTTCACCACCGTGATCAGCGTCACCACCACCCCCACGCTCACCACCAGCACCACCAATGGCCAATACGCCAGAAACCCCGACCCCGCCCGGCTCAAGACCAGCGACACCAACACCCCCGCCGCGACCACCGCCATCGACGCCAGCAACGCGACGACCGGCGTATTGAACAACTTCCTTTCCACTTCCGGGCAACTCTCGGTTGTCAGCATGGCGGCTCCTCGCGTGTTCCCTGGCAGTCTCAGAGTCACCAGCTTACGCGAAGCGACCGGCATCGTTCAACACGATTCGCTTCTCGCCGCCGTCACCCTTGACCGAACCTCCTCGATCGTGCGCACGTTGCCCTTGATCATCCGCTCAATCGTCTGGCTGGCAATGTCCAGTGCCACCACGGAAACGAGCCTCGACTCGATCCCGCCCGACGACAGACCCGCACTGTAAACCAGCCGGTGAGGATTTTCCCCATCGCTTTCCCAGGCCGTGTCGATGCGACGCACCAAGCCTCGCGCGTCCTGGTCCAACGAAATGAAGAACATGAGGTTCATCCGGCGGAAGCTGGCCTCGGGAACGCGGTTGCCCCCGCAAATCTGAGTTTGCGCCTGCGTATACGTGTCGGCGTGCAGGTTGGTCGCCAGCATGTGCCCCGCACCCGCAAGCTCAAAATACGCCCGCAACTCCCGGTTCCATAGATACGCATAGTACGCCCCGGGTCCGATCTCGTGGCAGATGTAACAGCGCCGAGCAGCCGTGTTGCCCATGCCCTCCTGAATGCTCGCCATGCCGACAGCCGGCAGCAGTTCAACATCCCGAGGCACAAAATTGAGCAGCGCCCCCATCACCGTCGTCTTCCCCGCTCCGCCCGGCAACGCGCCCACCATGAACGACGCGCCCTGCGAAATCGCCGCAAGCGCATACGCCGCCAACTCCCGCGTAAACGTCCCCGCCTCGATCAGATCCACAATAGAGAGCATCCGCCCCCCACGCTGATTGCAGCGATCGATCTGCGCACAGTGCCGTTCAATGGTGTCGTTCGCCATGCTCTAGCGCTGCCGTCGTCGCAGATCACCTGCTCGCCTGTGCTTGCGGCGATCCAAAGCACACCAGCCGCCCGTCCTCCAGTGACACCAGGATACGGTTCTGGCTATCAATCGCCACCCCCCAATGCACCGGTGCGCCCGGCAGGGCTTGCGACCACATCACCGCGCCATCGGTAAGCCTGATCGCCGTCACCCGCCACGGCGATGGCTTTCCTTCCTCATTCTCTGAGGTCTTCACGAGCGCCACCATCGCATTCGCCCCAACCGCGCAACCCTGATACCCGTACACATTCACCGACCATTTCGGCTTGTCGCTGCCCGCCACATACAGCCCCACCGAACCGCCCCTCCGCGCCGGCTTCAACCGCAACACCCCCTCCGCCGTCGCCCGCTCATCGGCATCGATCGGCTCCCACAGTTTCCGTGGCCACAAGAAGATCCGCGTCTTCGTGCGCGGCCCCGCCGGCTCATTGCTGCACTTGCCGCTCTTCGCATCGTAGGTCGCAGTCACATACACATTCCCACCCGGAAACGTCAGCAACCCGTTCTCCAGCTTCAGCGGCCCCGTCAGGCTGATGCCGTTCTTCACTTTCGGGTCCACAACGCCCGAGGAATTGTTGTGCCACTTGATCTTGCCCGTCACCGCGTCCAGCGAATACACCTGGGTGCCATCAAAGTGCGAAATGCCCGCCGCTGCGTACACCGCCCCGTCGTCCGCCACAACCCCCCCCGCCACGGGCCACGTCGAAACAAGTTCGCCGTACGCCGCAATCCGCCGCTCCGTCGGCGCACACTGGAACCGCCACAGCAGCCGCCCCGTTGCCGCCTCGAACGCATACACACCCCCGTCGTTCGAACCGAAATACCCCCGGTTTTTCAAGATCGCCGGCGGGAAAAAGATCGATCCGCCGGAAAGGGCCTCCCATTTCAATTGGCCGGTGCTGGCATCCAGCGCTCGCATCACTCCGTCGGAGCCGCCGACAAATACCAAGCCGCCCGCCGCCACCGGCGCAGTCGGTGTCACCCCCGACGCCGGCTTGTATTCCCAGCGTATCCCGGTCGCATCCGGCACCGCCGCACGGGTTGCGGCCCGTCGCTGGTTGTTGGCCATGAATGTCGGCCAGTCGCTGGGCGCTACCGTGAACGCCTGCACCTGGGCAGGGTCCGCCGCATAGGTCTGGAGCTGCCGCGACTCGTCGGCTTGGGCGGCGAAATCGAACGGCCCCGCGGGTGTCAGACAGATCGCACCGACCAAGGTCAAATGGCACCCGCAAATCCATGGCCCCCAGTAGAGCAGGCCATCGGAAACCACAACGCCATCATGACATGCAGGCCGCATCGGAGAGAGGTGGGTCAACGCATCAGTCGCCAGGTCCCATCGGTAGGTTCCCTCGATCCCGCGGCAGAACACGCTGTCCACGGTACCGCTCGCGCGGGTGCAGGCGCGGCGGCCGGTGAATTCGGCCAAGACCTTGCCGGTCGAGTAGTCGAGCTTGTAAGACCTGCCGCCCTCTTGGCCCAGGGCATAGATGGCGTTGGGTTGGAGGACGAGCTGGAAATTGCCATCCTTCTTGCGCCACAACAACTTACCGTCGTCCACCGACGCCGCCACGAGGGTGCTGCGTTGGGGGCCGGCGAACATGAGCACTTTGTCGGTGGCTTTCATGTAGGTCGAGGTGGAGAAGCCGGTCATGTAGTGCTGGGCCTTCTCGTTAGGACCGATCGCGGCGAGCAATGCGGCATCGGAGGTTCGCCAGACCTGTCGGCCGTTGCTGGCGTCGATGCAGCCGAGGAATTTGTCGGGGCAGTAATAGTAGATCCGGCCGTTCTTCAGGCAGAGGCCACGCGAATCGAGTGGCTCGGCTTCGCGGAAGTGCCACAGCAGCTTCTTGGTCTTTATATCGATGGCCAGGAACGTTTTACCGAATCCCCAGGCGGTCTTGGGGTCCTGGTATTCGTAGCCGGGCCACATTCCCCAGGGCCAGCCGCCGATGTGGGTGTCGGTGCCCTTGGCGACGGGGGCGGGGACTTCTTTGGGTCCGACCAAGGCATAGAGGATGCCATTTTCGAGGGCCATCCATTTCCAAACCGGCCCTTCTGCAATCTCTGGCGGGGCCACAATCTGATCTTTGATCTGGCCGGTGTCGCCGTCGTAGAGCTTGCAGGACTCATCGTCGGCCATGTAGAGGCCATCGGGGGTCGCGATCAGGGTGTTGCGATGGATCATGAAACCGGGCTTGAGGTCGCGTTTCCAGAGGCGCGTGCCGTTGTAGCCGTTCAGTGCGAACAGCGTATTGATCGAGGCGTTCTGGTAGGCCCGGAAGGTCATATGGCCGAACGCTTTGAAAACCCGACCACCGGCGGCGACGGTCACCTCGGGCTGGCTCGAAAACAACGGCTCAGCCAGGAATTGCGTGAGGTAAGGCTCGCGCGCGAGCTGATCGGAAGAGAGCGGATTGTTGTCCGGGCCATGGTATGGGTGCGACCAGGAGTCGGTGCCTGTGGGCACGGGCTTGATGAGCTGACGGTCGCCGACGATGGCTTTGCCACCGGGGCGCAGAACCCGGAGGAGTTCCTGCTCGGGCCAGGCGCCTTGGCATAGGAGGGTGTCGGCGAGGTTGTCGGCCAATCCGATCCGAGGTGGGTTGTTCCAAGACACGTACAGGCGTTGGTTTAACAGGCCGGCCTTATGGGCGGCCTGTCGCAGTTCGGCGGCTTGGGTGGCGTTTGCGCACTGGACATAGACGGTCAGCTCGGGGGATTTGGCGAGGTTGATGACGAGGTCCGTGGGGGTTTGTCCGACGACGACGCAGAGGCCGCGGGTCGGGGCAAAGGGTTGGGGTTGGGCGGCGGGACAGGGGGATGCGATGAGCAGAACCACAAGGCCGGCCAAGACTACGGCGTGCAGTTTGGCGACAAGCGAGTTCGACATAGCCAACTCCTTCCGGATGTGTTGCCCCCGATTGGCAGAGACTTTGTACTACTCGGGGGTTTGCAGTACAAGATGGTAGCGGCGAATGGGGTGAGGTTTGTTATTCAGTGGCGGCTGATGGAGTTGGGCGATATGAGGTAGAGCGAGGATCGGATTATGAGAGAAGAGCGAGGACAGCTTGGCGGGAATCAGGTGATCGCGGAGGCAGTGGATCTGTGGGGGTCGATTTCGGGGAATGTGACGGTTTTAGATGGAGGGAAGGTGTATGTGAGGGGGGCGATCTATGGGCATTTGAATGTTGAAAATGGTGGCCGGGTGCATGTTTATGGCAATTTGCAGGGGAACCTGACGGTGGAAGAGGGGGCGAAGGTGATTGTGAGCGGGGTGGTGGGCGGGGATGCGGTTAATAATGGGGGGAGGATGTTTATCGATGGGATGGGGAAGGTACTGGGGCGGGTGAAGCGGAATGGTGGGGAGACGCAGGTGGATGACTATGCGAAGGTGAATGAGGCGGATCGGTAGGGGCGACCCCCGGCGGACCCCCGGTGCTCCCCCGGAGACCCCCCGGCGCTCCCCCTGAAACCCCCCTGAAACCCCCCGGTGCTCCCCCTTTGGACCCCCTGGTGTTTTTTTGGTGGCCTTTGGATTGGCAAGGGGTTGGGCGTGGCGGAGTGCCAAGAAATCGAAACTCGAATCAAACTCGAAGTTCGAAACTCGAAACGAGGCGGTGGTGCTATGCGGTTGTCAAAGAGCGTACGACTATTGCTGTATACGTTCTGGGGGCAAGAATGTTGGCTATAAATTAGCGATTTGGGCGGGGGCGGGGAGGGGAAATGCGCGGGGAAAGTGCTCCGGCGGAGAGAAGAAGGAAGCCCTCACCCAACCCTCTCCCGGCGTACCGGGAGAGGGGAGAGATGGGAGTGCGGGGAGAAGGGGAGATGCGAGGAATTGTTAGAGGCCTTCGCGGCTGCGGTGCATTAGGTCGGGGGTGGAGCAGTCGCGGGAGGGGGGGTGGTTTTTGAGGGGGAGGATGTGGGTGTGGATGGCGTCGAGGAGGTCGATGGGGTAGGGGAAGAATGCGTCCTCGACTTCGTCGGCGGGGGTGATCCAGTTTCTTGCGCCGACGACTGTGGGTGGGGCGTCGAGTTCGTCGAAGGCGAATTGGGTGATTTTGGCGGCGATGGTTTGGAGGGCGCTGCCGCGTTCGCAGGCGTCGGAGGCGAGGAGGATTTTGCGGGTTTTTTTGACGGATTCGAGGACTTTGTCGTAGTTGAAGGGGACGATGGAGCGGGCGTCGATGACTTCGGCGGAGAGGCCGTGTTTTTCTTCGAGGGTTTTGGCGGCTTCGAGGGCGCGGTAGAGGGTGGCGCCGATGGTGAGGATGGTGAGGTCTTTGCCGGGTTTTTTGATATCGGGTTCGCCGATGGGGACTTCGTAGTATCCGGTGGGGACGCCGCCGGGGACGAAGCATTCGGGTTCGTCGTAGAGTCGTTGGGATTCGAAGAAGACGACGGGGTCGGTGCCGGTGAGTGCGGAGTACATGAGGCCTTTGGCGTCGTAGGGTGTGGCGGGGAAGACGATTTTGAGGCCTGGGATGTGGGCGCACATGCTGGACCAGTCCTGGGAGTGTTGGGCGCCGTATTTGGAGCCGACGGAGACGCGGAGGACGACGGGCATGCGGAGCAGTCCGCCGGACATGGATTGCCACTTGGAGAGCTGGTTGAAGATTTCATCGCCGGCGCGGCCGATGAAGTCGCAGTACATGAGTTCGACAATGGCGCGTCCGCCTTCGAGGGCATATCCGACGGCGGTGCCGACGATGGCGCCTTCGGAGATGGGGGTATTGAAGAGGCGGTGATAGGGGAGTGCTTCGGTGAGGCCACGGTAGACGGCGAAGGCGCCGCCCCAGTCGCGGTTTTCCTCGCCATAGGCGACGAGGGTGGGGTCGATGTAGAAGCGGTCGAGGATGGCTTCGAAGATGGCGTCGCGGATGCCGATGCACTTGGATTTGGGGAGTTTGTCGCCTTTTTCATCGAAGGCCGAGCGTGAGCGTGAGGCCAGGGCTTTGACGCGGGGGTTTTCGCTCTTGGGGATGAGGACTTCGGGGGTGCGGTGGTTCTCGAGGGCGTCAACCTTCTGGTTGGAGAACATGGTTTTGTCGAGGAGGCAGGATTTCTTCTTGAGGTCGGCGCGTGGGGAGAGGGTCAGGTCGATGGCTTTTTTGTAGGCGGTGAGGATGCGGGCTTCGGCGTTTTGTTTGAGTGCGTCGATGTCCATTGGTGTGGCGACATTGGCTTTGACGAGTTCGGCGGCGAAGGTGAGGAGAGGGTCGATTTTCTGCCAGAGTTCGACTTCGGATTTTTCGCGGTAGGAGGAGGCGTCGGAGGGGGAGTGTCCGGAGAAGCGGTAGGTGATGGTGTCGAGGAGCACGGGGCCGTCGCGGTTTTCGAGGATTTGTTTTTTGCGTGCGATGGAGTCGATGACGGCGAGGGGGTTGAAGCCATCGACGCGTTCGGCGTGCATTTGTTGGGGGTTGAGTCCGGCGCCGAGACGGGCGAGGATTTTGAAGCCCATGGTTTCGCCGCAGGGTTGGCCGCCCATGCCGTAGAAGTTATTGACGAAGTTGAAGATGAGTGGGAGGCCGCCCTTGTGTGCTTCGTCCCAGAGGATTTTGAACTGGTCCATGGTGGCGAAGCAGATTCCTTCCCAGACGGGGCCACAGCCGAGTGAGGCGTCGCCGATGTTGGCGATGACGATGCCGGGCTTTTGGTTGATTTTCTTGAAGAGTGCGGCGCCGACGGCGATATCGCCGGAGCCGCCAACGATGGCATTGTTGGGGTAGATGCCGAAGGGTGGGAAGAAGGCGTGCATGGAGCCGCCCATGCCTTTGTTGAAGCCTGGCTCGCGGCCGAAGATTTCGGCGAGTGCGCCATAGATGAGGTAGTCGATGGCGAGGTCTTTGACGGAGGAGTGGGAGGAGTTCTTTTCGACGACGCGGAGGCAGTCGCCGTCGAAATAGGAGGCCATGATGTTCTGGAGGGTTTTGTCGTCTAACTTGTCAATTGCGCTCAGGCCTTTTGCGAGGATTTCGCCGTGGGAGCGGTGTGAGCCATAGATGTGGTCGTCGATGGAGAGGTGGAAGGCCTGGCCGACGGCGGCGGCTTCCTGGCCGAGGGAGAGGTGTGCGGGGCCGCGGTGGTTGTACTCGAGGCCTTTGTAGTTGCCGCGGAGTTTGATCTCGTTGAGCATGGACTCGAAGGCGCGGATGATCAACATGTCGCGTTGGATGCGGAGCATGTCGGCTTTGGAGTAGCGGATCAGCTCGTCGGCGAGGGATTTGTTGTATTGGTTGATGGGGATGGGGGTGAAGTTGACTTGGGTGCGTTGGCGGCAGTCGGCAGGGGTGATCATCTGGTTTTTTGGCATGGTAGCTCCTATCTGCTGTTATTTGTTAGTTGTTATTGGTTATTGGTTATTGGTTATTGGTTATTTTCTTGTGGTGATGGTCAGTTCTTCGTGGGTGGAGGGGGTGGGGTAGAGGGTTTGGATGCCTTTTTGGGCGAGGAAGTCGGACCACTGGGGGGTGGGGGGTTGGTCGGTGACGAGTTTGGAGATGGGGGTCCAGGAGACGATCTGGAAGAGGGAGGGGGAGGAGAACTTGGTGTGGTCGACGAGGAGGATGGTTTCGCGGGCGTTTTGGACGGCGAGGCGATAGAGGTTCGCGGAGTCGATGTCGGAGGCGGAGAGTCCGAAGTCGTCCATGGCGAGGCCGTCGGCGCCGATGAAGCAGAGGTATCCGCGGAGTTGGGTGAGGGTGGAGGCAGCGAGTGGGCCGACGGTGTCCATGCGGTCGGGGCGGTATTGGCCGCCGAGGATGAGGATGGAGAGGCCCGGGGCGTCGAGTTCGGAGGCGAGGCGAGTGGAGTTGATGATGATGGAGAGTCCGCGGCGGGGCTTGAGGAAGGGGGTCATTTCGAAGGTGGTGGTGCCGGAGTCGATGAAGATCTGGTCGTCGTCGGCGACGAGGGTGGAGGCGAGTCGGCCGATGAGTTGTTTGGCGGCGGGGTTTCGGGATTCGCGGGTTCGGGAGGAGAAGTCTGTGGAGCGGCGGAGGGTGGCGCCGCCGTAGACGAGTTCGAGGTGGCCGGTGTCGGCAAGGGCCTTGAGATCGCGGCGGACGGTGGCTTCGGAGACGTCCATGGCGGAGGCGAGGTCTTTGGCGGTGACGTGGCGTCGCTGAAAGACCTCGGCGAGGATGCGTTGGCGGCGATGGTTGGAGGTGTTCATTGGTTTGGATCCACGAAGAATATGACGGTGTTATTTGTTATTTGTTATTTGTTATTGGTTATTGGTTATTGGTTATTTGTTATTCGCGAGGCCTGGGTTGATGACGAGGTTGCGGCGAAGGACAAATAACGGGTCATCGCTAATGAGTCGTATGGGTCCGTGGTTCAGCCTCCTCTGGGGGTAGTAGACACGAATTGGCGGGCGAATTCAACAGGAATATAGCAGAATTTGCTTGACTGGTGATTTTTTTTGACGAAAGTAGTGCAAAATGGGTCTGAAGTTTTGCAGAATTGGATGAAAATATGCCGAGTATCAAGCTGCCTCAGGTGGGGAAAGCGGGCGGAGGGACGGTTCGTCGATGGAGGAAGAAGGTTGGGGAGGATGTGCGCAAAGGGGATATTCTGCTGGAGATAGAGACGGAAGAGGGAGTGGTGGAGGTGGAATCGGGGGTGGAGGGGGTGTTGGCGCGAGTGGTGGTTGGAGAGGGGAAGAGCGTGACGGTGGGGGGGGAGTTGGCGGTGGTTGGGGGAGAGGGTTCAGGGTTTAGGGTTCAGGGTTCAGAGAAGAAGGCTTCGAGCGAAGAGGTGACGGGTATGAGTGGCGAGCAGGCGAAGGCGGCGGGTGGGAAGGTGGTTGCGGTGTTGATGCCCAAGGCGGGGCAGTCGATGGAAGAGGGGACGGTGGTGAAGTGGCATGTGAAGGAGGGGGCGAGGATCGAGAAGGGGCAGGTGATCTTCGAGATTGAGACGGACAAGGCGACGATGGATGTGGAGGCGACGGATGCGGGGAGGGTGGCGAAGATCGTGGCGAAGGAGGGGGATGTGGTGAAGGTGTTGGAGGCGGTGGCGTATTTGGCGGAGACGGATGAGGACGTGGCGGCCGCGGTCGCGGAGGGGACGGGGAGCAGGGGTCAGGGGTCAGGGAAGCAAGAAGAGGCGGTTGCGGGGACGAATGTGGAGGCGGGGAGCAGTGTGGCCGCCCTGCCGGCGGTGGTGATTGAGGGGGGGAGGCTGAAGACGTCGCCGGCAGCTCGTAAGGTGGCGAGCGAGCGCGGGGTGGATTTGGGGGTGGTGGGGATGGGGAGTGGGCCGGGGGGGAGGATATTGTCGACGGATGTGCCGATGAGTACGCCGATGCCGGTGGCCGGTGAAGCGGCCGCCCCGCGCGGGGGGGAGGGGGCGGGGCGGTGGAAGATGAGCAAGATGAGGAAGGCGATTGCGGAGAATCTGTCGCTGTCGAAGCGGACGATTCCGCATTTTTATGTGCGGGCGACGGTGAATGCGGAGGCGTTGCTTGCGTTCTATCAGGGTCAGAAGGCGAAGTATCCTTGCAGCATTAATGATGTGGTGGTGATGGCGTGTGCGAAGGGGATTCGGGAGTTTCCCCAATTCAGAAGCCGGATTGAGGGGGAGGAGATTGTGCAGTTTGAGGGGGTGAATATCGGGATCGCGGTGGGGATGGATGAGGGGTTGGTGGTGCCGGTGGTTGTGAATGCGGATCAGAAGACGTTGAAGGAGTTGGGGATGGAAAGCAAGCGGATTGCGACGGCGGCGAAGGGTGGGAAGATCGAGGGGATGGGGAAGGGGATGTTTACGATAACGAATATGGGGATGCTGGGGGTGGAGGAGTTTGCGGCGATCGTGAATCCGCCTGAGGTGGGGATATTGGCGGTGGGAGCGGTGAGGGAAGAGGTGATTGTGAGCGGGGGGACGTTGAAGGCGGGAAAGGTGATGACGATGACGCTGAGCGTGGACCATCGGGTGATCGATGGGATTGTGGCGGCGAAGTTCATGGCACGGCTCAAGGAGTTGGTGGAGCGGCCGGGGCAGATGGTTTAAGAGGTTGGACACGAAGGCTCGAAGGACGAAGGACGAAGGAAACGCGAAGAAATCTACTGAGGGTGGTGTGCTGAAGCACATCCTACATTATGAACAAGCATTTTGACATTGCGGTGGTGGGGAGTGGGCCTGGGGGGTATGTGGCGGCGTTGAAGGCGGGGGCAATGGGGGCGAGCACGGTGATTGTGGAGAAGGGCGAGTTGGGGGGGACGTGTTTGAATAATGGGTGCATTCCGTCGAAGGCGTTGTTGGCGGCGGCGGAGTTGATGCATCATGTGAAGAATGCTTCGGAGATGGGGGTGGAGATCGCGGGGGAGGTGAGTGTGAACTGGTCGAAGATTCAGGCGAGGAAGGATAAGATTCTGGCGACGTTGAGGGGGGGGATTAAGGGGCTGTTGGGGGCGAGGAAGGTGACGATTGTGAAGGGTCGGGGGGTGATTGGCGGGGAGGGGAAGATTGTGGTGAGCAGGGATGGGGGGAGCGAAGAGATCACGGCGGGGAAGTTGATTTTGGCGGTGGGGTCGGTGCCGGCGAGGATTCCGGGGTGGCCTACGGATGTGAACGTCGTTTGTACGAGCGATGAGGCGCTGCATTGGAAGACGCTGCCGAGGACGTTGTTGATCGTGGGAGGGGGAGTGATCGGGTGTGAGTGTGCGTGCATGATGGGGGCGTTGGGGGTGGAGGTGACGGTGGTGGAGATGCTGCCGCAGTTGCTGCCGAATCTGGATGGGCAGGTGGCGGAGGCGTTGACGAAGATATTCACCAAGCGGGGGATCAAGTGCTTTGTGGGGACGAAGATCGAGGAATTGACGGCGGATGGGAGGGTGGCGAAGGGCAAGCTCAGCAATGGGGTTGTCTTGGAAGTCGATCGGGTGTTGGTGGCAACGGGGAGAAAGCCTAATACGGCGGAGATTGGATTGGAGAAGGTCGGGATTACGCCGGAGCGGGGGTTTGTGAGGGTGAATAACAAGATGGAGACGGGGGCGAAGGGGGTCTACTGCATCGGGGATGCGAATGGGCGGTGTTTGCTGGCACATGCGGCATCGGCGCAGGGGGTGGCGGCGGTGGAGAATGCGTTGGGGCATGAGCATGTGTTTGAGTCGCCGATTCCGAATGCGGTGTATACGTTTCCGGAGATCGCGTCGGTGGGGATGACGGGTGAGGAGGCGAAGGCGAAGGGGTTGCCGATTGCGGTGGGGATGTTTCCGCTGACGTTTTTGGGGAAGGCGATGGCGGTGGGGGATAATGAGGGGTTTGTGAAGGTGATTCGGCATCGGGAGAGCGGAGAGCTGCTGGGGGTGCATATGATGGGGCATAATGTGACGGAGTGCATTGCGGCGGCGGGGGCAATGATGCATGCGAAGGTGAAGGTGAAGGATGTGGCGGAAGTGGTGTTTGCGCATCCGACGATCAGCGAGGCATTGAAGGAGGCGGCGGAGGATGCGATGCAGATGGCGTTGCATTTGCCGCCACGGAAGGTGATGAGGGTGGTGGCGGGGGTGTGAAGAGAATGATGAATGATGATGAATTTTGGAATAGGCTAGTCGGTTGTCGATTGTCCTTTGTTAGTTGTTATTTGTTATTTGTTATTTGCGGGGACTCGTGGGACAAGACAAACCGAAGGACAAAGGACAAATGACAGAGTGCGGGTAGTGGGGGAATGAGGTTCAGAGAACAATTGCACGGGCATGATGCCCGTGCTACGTTTTGATAGAAGGTGAAGTATGTTGAGCGCGGTTGAAGAGGCGTTGGAAGGGCTGAAGGGATTGGGGGGCGTTGGGGAGATGTGGGCGGAGGCGGAGCGGGGGGTGACGCCGAAGGTAAGACCGCGGGTGAATTCGCATATTCATTTGCCGCCTAATTTTTCGGCGTTTGGGAGTGTGAGGGAGGCGGTGGAGCTGGCGAGTGGGCAGGGGGTGGGGGTGGTGGGGGTGAGCAATTACTATGACTATGAGGTGTATGGGGATTTTGTGAAATTGGCGCGGGAGCATGGGGTGTTTCCGCTG
Organism: Planctomycetota bacterium; assembly: GCA_026693085.1. Lineage (GTDB taxonomy): Bacteria > Planctomycetota > Phycisphaerae > Tepidisphaerales > Tepidisphaeraceae > JAPLNB01. The sequence continues at coordinate 12,929 of JAPLNB010000067.1, forward strand.
TTTGGGCTGGAAATGATTGCGCTGATTGATGAATTGGTTAAGGGCGGGGTGAAGATCAATGATCCTGGGAATCCGGGGAAGATTTATATCTGCGGGAAGGGGATTACGCGGTTTGCGAAGATGAGCGAGGAGGCGGAGCGGTTGATTGGGGTGATTCGGCGGAATGATTCGGTGCGGATGAGGGAGATGATTGGGAAATTGGAGGGGATTTTCGCGGAGCGTGGGGTGGCGACGGGGTTGGATGAGGGGCAAGTGGTTGAGATGGTGATGCGGAGGCATGATTGCCCACGGGAGCGGGTGTATTTGCAGGAGCGGCATGTTTGCCAGGCGTTTCAGGAGGCGGTTTGGCGGAAGGTGCCGGGTGGAGAGAGGATGGGGAGGTTGACGAAGGTGTTGGGGGTGGCGTCAAAGGGGGTGGATGATCCGGTGAAGGTTCAGAATGAGATTCGGGCGTGTTTGATGAAGGCGGGGAAGGCGGCGTTTGTGGAGGAGACGTTTGTATCGTTTGAGGAGGCGTATCGGCTGATATTGGAGTTGGGAGGGATTCCGTGTTATCCGACGCTGGCGGACGGGACGAAGCCGATCTGTCCGTTTGAGGAGCCGGTGGAGTGTCTGATTGAGAAGATCAAGGCGAGGAGGGTATCTATGGCGGAGTTTATCCCGATACGGAATACGCCGGAGGTTTTGAGCCAGTATGTGAAAGCGATGCGGGGGGCGGGGTTGGCGGTGATGGGAGGGACGGAGCACAACACGCTGGATTTGTTGCCGATGGAGCCGACGTGTTTGAATGGGGTGGACGTGCCGGAGGATGTGAAGGAGATTCTCTGGGAGGGTGCGTGCGTGGCGGCGGGGCATCAGTTTTTGAAATTGCATGGGGAGGAGGGTTTTGTGGATGGGGCGGGGCGGTTGAATTCGGCGTTTGGGAGCGATGAGGATCGGATCGGGGCATTTGCGAGGTTGGGAGGGGCGGTGATTGAGCGGTATTATCATCAGAATCAGAAGAGGTAAGAACCACGGATTCACATAGATGGTGTTATTTGTTATTTGTTATTTGTTATTTGTTATTTGTTATTCGTTATTCGTTATTTGTTAGTTGTTAGTTGTCGAGCGTTGGCTGGTGGGGAGGCGGCGGCGAAGGATGAATGATCGATGGGAAACGACAAGCAGGAAAACATGGGAGTGAAGATGGAGTGGCCGACGTTTGAGGTGAGCGAGAAGCCGATTGACGTCATTTGTAAGATTTCGCGGTTTTATGGGAGCGATGTGGAGTTTGTGATCGCGGGGGGGGGGAATACGTCGGTGAAGGTGGGGGATCGGCTGTGGGTGAAAGGGAGCGGGGTGGCACTGGCGACGATTGGGGAGAAGGGGTTTGTGGAGATGGATCGGGGGGCGTTGGAGCGGATTTTGAATACGGAGGCTGGGGGGGATCGGGAGAAGAGGGAGGAGAAATTCAAGGCGGATGTGATGGCGGCGCGGGTGAGGCCGGAGAGGGGGCAGCGGGCGAGCGTGGAGGTGGTGCTGCACCATTTGATGCCCAGACGGTATGTGGTGCATACGCACTCGACGGTGGTGAATATGTTCACGTGCTGTGAGGGTGGGGAGGGGTTGGTGAGGGAGTTGCTGGGGGAGGGCGCGATCTGGGTGGCGGATGTGGACCCGGGGTTGGTCCTGGCGCAGACGATTCGGGAAGCGATTAAGGAATATGCAAAGAAGACGGGGAAGGATTGTCCGCGGGCGATCGTGATGCAGAACCATGGGCTGCTGGTGTGTGGGGATACGGCGGAAGAGGTGAAGGGGAATACGGATTGGGTGATTGGGAGATTGACGGAGGGTTCAGGGGTCAGGGGTCAGGGGTCAGGGTTCGGGGGTCAGGGTTCAGGGGCATTTGGGGAGGTGCAGAGGATGGAGGGGGCACGGGTGCGGG
>JAPLNB010000068.1 GCA_026693085.1 Planctomycetota bacterium
TAAGGCCACCGCCCCGGCGCTCAGGTCGCACTCCTGCGGAGCCCTATCCTCCGTGGCGGCGAAGCGATTGTACCACGCGGAAGGTTTTGAATTGCGCCGGAAAGGTGCTTGACAGTCAAACGCCTTTCATGGATAGGGTGCATGGGTTGTTTGCGCTGGGGACGACGGGGGAGGCGACGGGCGTGAGTCCGAAGGTGCGGCGGGAGATGGTGGAGCGGACGTGCGGGTTGGTGAGGGGACGGGTGCCGGTGTGGGTGGGGGTGACGGATACCTGTGTGGAGGAGTCGGTGGAAATGGGGAGGTTCGCGGAGAAGGCTGGGGCGGCGGGGGTGGTGGCGGCGGCGCCGTACTACTTGCCGGTGGAGCAGGGGGAGTTGATGCGGTATGTGAAAGCGATTGTGGAGAGGCAGGGGTTGCCGGTGGTTCTGTATAACATCCCGGCGTTGACGAAGATGGGGTATGAAGTGGAGACGGTTCGGCGGTTGGCAGAAATGGGGAGAGTGGTGGGAATTAAGGATAGTTCGGGTGATATCGGGTATTTGCGGGATCTGATGGCAGGGGTGAAGCGGGAGGGGTGTTATCAGGGGGGTGAAGTGTGCGCTGGGGGTGATGGGAATATGTGGGCAGAGGATGGCGGAGCCGTGGCGGGGGTGTGGGGAGGAGGAGAGGGAGATGGTGAGGGGGGTGATTGGAAAGTGCAAATTGAGAATTGACAATTGAAAATTGACAATTGTCAATTTTCAATTGTCGGATGCGGATGGCGAGGGGGTTATTGGGGGGTGGCGGAGGTCACGCTGGGGGGCGGGGCGTCGCAGATGACACGGAAGCCTACGTTGAAGGTCTTTTGCCAACTGGGGTAGGCGAGGCGCATGGCGGAACGCGAGCGGATGGGGCGGTCGTAGAAGGAGCCGCCGCGGATCACTTTGCGGCTTTTGGGGGTGAGGGTGTCGGAGGTGGTGTCCTTGTACGGGTAGGATGCGTAGGTGCTGGAGGTCCATTCCCAGACGTTGCCGTGGATGTCGTTCAGGCCGAAGGGGTTGGGTTGGTAGCGGCCGACGTCGCAGGTGACGCAGGAGTTGTCGTTGACGGCTGCGATCGCGGGGATCCACTTGGGGGAGTCGCCGCGGCAGAGGTGGAGAAGTTGGGAGTCGGCGAGGTTGGCATATTTCGCGAAATCGGTATTCAGGTCACCAAAAGAGAGGGCGGTGTTGGAGCCGGCGCGGGCGGCGTATTCCCATTGGGCTTCGGTGGGGAGAGTGAAGCGGCGACCGGTTCTTTGGGAGAGCCAATTGCAGTAGGCGAGGGTTTCGGTGAAGGAGACGCGGATGACGGGTTGTTTGGGGCGGTCGGCTGGTTCGCCGCGGTTGGATTGGTCTTTGTTGAAGACGGAGATGTAGCCGGAGTCGTGGGCGGGGTTGAAAAGAGCGTATTGGGCGTTGGTGGTTTCGAAGCGGGCCATGTAGAAGGGCTTTTCGATCTTGACGGCGGAGGTGGGTTGTTCGTCGGGGTAGCCGGCAGGGTCGCCCATGATGAAAGAGCCGGCGGGGATGAGGGTGAGTTCGATGTTGAGGTCGGCGGAGAGGGGGATCTTGAGAGTGGGGGGAATGCCGGCGGATTTTTGGCGTTTCTGAGCTTCTTCGGGAGTGAAGGGCCAGTTGGCGAGATTGATTTTGGTTACGGCTTGAGGAGCACTGGCGGACAAGCCGGCCGTGGCACCTGCGGGGAGGTTTGCGAGGGGGGGATCGGCTTGGGGGATGGCTTCGGGGTCTTCGGGGCGGTCGGCGAATTGGGTGCGGGTTTCGATGCGGCGTTGGCGGAAGTTGTTGGGAACTTTCGCGTGTTCACCCCAAGTGCCATGGTCGGGAACGTTCAGATCGATCCAGGTGACGAGGCGGTCCCAGGATTCGCTGTCGAGATTGACGTTGTAGTGGCCTTTCTGAAGGAGTTGGACGAGTTCGGAGGTGTCGGCGTGCCAGGCCAGAGGGAATTGGAGGCGGTAATCGGATTCGGGCCCCGGGCGGCGGACGTAGGGGTGAAGGGCAAGGTAGGAGGGGGTGAAATTGCGCCAGCCGTTGTTGGGCTTGGAGGTGAAATCGGCGAGGGTTTTGTTGTCGGTGCGGGGTTGGTTGTTATGACAACTGATGCAATGTTTGTCGAGGACGGGTTGGACTTCGCGTTTGAAGGAGAAGCCACGAGTGGGGCCATACCAGGGGGTGATGGCGACGGGGGGTTTGTACATCGCCTGGTTGAGCTTGGCGGCGGGAGCATCGGATTGGCGTTCGTGGCAGCCGACGCAGGAGAGGGTTTCGCCGGGCATGGCGGTGAACCAGGATCGCATGACCTGGAGCGCTTTGCCGTCGGCGTCGAGGGGTTGAACGGCGAGGGGGGTGTTGGCGGGGACTTTGAACGCAGCCGAGCCATCGTCGTTGACGGGGACGGTGCCGACGATGCGGTGGACATCCCAGGGGCCATCGACGGCGACGTGGATGTGGCCACCCATGTTGGGGTAGGCGTAGTGGAACTCGAAGATGCGGAGTTTCTTGACGGAGCCGCGGGGTACGCCCGCCAGGCCGGGGCCGGAGTAGACGTCAGCAAGGTAGATCGTGGCTTCGCGGGTGTTGGATTTGGTCTTGTCGGGGATGACGGGCGGGCGGGGGGTTTTGCGGAAGGGGACCGGTTCGAGCATGGCGTAGCCGGGCTGTTCGCAGAGCAGGACGGCGTTGTCAAAGGTGTCGACGAGGTAGATGCCCCAATTGGACTGGGGCGTGGGTTGCATCGAGACGAGGAAGTATTTGTCGGAGAGGGGGAAGGGGTGGAGAAATTTGGGCCACGAGGCATCGACGAGGCCGTCGGCTATGGTGGCATCGACCGGTTTGCGGTAGCCGGGAATGCGCTGGACAACGCCGGAGGCTTCGTGCTTGGCTTTGGCGGGGTCGAAGACGATCAGTTCGCCCATGCGGGGGACGCCGTGGTGGCCGGAGATGACGGCGACGAGCTTGGACGGATGGCCGGGGATGGGACGGGCGTAAAAAATGGAGTTGGGCCAGTAGGAGTTGGAGCCATAGAATTCGCTCTGGCCGGTGCCATCGGGGTTCATGTGGAAAAGCAGGCGGGTGAAGTAATGCGGGGAGTCGGAGTATTCCCAGCGAGTGTAGAGGATTCTGCCATCGTTAAGGACGGTTGGGCACCAGTCGTGGTCCTGGTCAAAGCAGAGCTGGCGGATGTTCTTGCCATCGGCGTCCATGCGGAAGAGGTTGGCGACGCGATCGCCGCCGCCGACGCAGGGGACGCCGTGGAAGACGGCGGTGGAGTCGAAGATGATTCGGCCGTCGGGGAGGTAGGTGGCGTCGTAGTTGTCATAGTCGGTGGCATCAGGGGTGAGCTGACGGGAGTTCTGGCCGTCGGCGGAGATTTCGAAGATGTGCCAGCGGTCGCGAAAGCCGAGGGAGGAGAAAAGAAGTTTGTCGGCGTCGAAGTTGAGGCGGACGTCGCCGACGAATTTGGAGGAGTCGGGCTTGTAGAAGGTGGTGAGCTTGCCGGTGGGCGAGACGGGGGAGAGGACGGCGATTTCGTTCTCGTAGCCATGCCTGGGAAGGGCGCAGTTGCCTTGCCAGTTCTGAGGCAGGCCCATTTGCTTGGGGTTGCGTTTGACGAGCAGCAGGCGGTCGAAGTTGAGCAGGGGATTGGCCACGAGGGCATCGCGGCGGAGAGTCTCGAGTTGGGCAGTGATTTCGGCGTCAGGGGCGTCGGATTTCTCGATGTTAGCCAGGCGAGCGAGAAACTCGGAGCCCTTGGGGTATTGGGAGCCGAAGGTTTGGATGAGGTCCTGGACGGCCAGGCGGAGGGATTGGGGATCGGGGGTGGTGGGGTTGATGTTGTTGGCCCGAGGGCGTCTTGGGGTGGCGGCGTGAGTGGAGAGTGAGAGGGCAAGAATGGCCGCGATCAGGACGATCCGTGGCAGACGAAACGACATTATGGGCTCCTTATTCCGGGGAATAGACGGTCCTGCAAGCCGTATTCCCTTTGCAATCGTAACAATAGATACACACGAGTGCGAGGGATGTTCGAATGGCCTATGGAGAGGCGGATGGATGGGTGATCGGAGCGGTCCGCGGGGCGGGGCCTGCGTTATCGCTGGTTGTCGTGGGGGTTGGTGTTGTTGAGGTATTCTTCGAGGTTGGTGTAGCCATCGGAGTCGGAGTCGAGGAGGGCGTCGGCGGGGTCGTTGGGGTTGAGGTTGTGTTTCTTTTCCCAGTCGTCGGGGAGGCCGTCGTTGTCGGAGTCGAAAGGGGCGGGGGCGGAATTGAGGGTGGGCCAGCCGCCGACGGTTTGCTGGGAGTCGATGATGCCCTTTTTCCCGCCGGCGAAGGTCTCGCCGTAGGTGGCGGTGGCAGTGCGGACTTCGTTGACAATGCGGGCGTCGAGGGAGTCGCGTTTTGGGAGGGTGGCGCCGGCGTGGGACAGGACAAGGTCGTAGGCTTGTTGGGCGGTGTGGGTAGCGACGGGAGCGGAGGGAAAGGGTTTATCAGCACGAATCGTCGCCAGGGAGGTGGCTGTGTGGACGCCGGTCCAGTTGTCAGCGGAGACGGTTGGGGAACCTTCCATGATGTTGTCGGAGATGAACCAGCGGCTGGTGACGGGGCGGGTCGTGGGATAGGGCTCGACGATGCGGGATTTGACCTTGGCGGCGGTGGCGGGGCCGGGTTTGTAGTAGTTGGCGATGATGTTGGCGGTGGCGCCTTCGCCGCCATAGGCGCTGTTGAAGCCCCAGTTGTAGATGACGTTGTTGCGGTAGTCGATGTTCTGGTCTCTGGAGGCGAAGCGGGGGTTTCGGGAGGAATGATGGGCGAGGAGGTTGTGGTGGAGGGACGAGTTGGAGCCGCCCCAGATGCCGCCGTAGCCGTGGCGGCCTTTGGCGTGTTGGGATTGGTAGAGGGACTCGGCAATGAGGCACCATTGGATGGTGATGTTTTCGTTGTTGTAGAAGGAGACACATTCATCGATGCTCCAGGAGGCGGAGCAGTGATCGATGATGATGTTCTTGCAGCGGCGGCCGCCGAGGGAGTCGGAGTTGGTCTTGGAGAGGTCGCCGAGGCGGAAGCGGAGATAGCGGATGATGACGTCGTGGGTATCGATGGAGAGGGGGTAGTTTTTGAGGCAGATGCCGTCGCCGGGTGCGGATTGGCCGGCGAGCGTGAGGAAGGGTTCTTTGATATTGAGCGAGGATTTAAGTTCGATGGTGCCGGAGACACGGAAGAGGATGGTGCGACGGCCAGGGGAGTTCAGGGCGGCGCGGAGGGAGCCGGGGCCGGAGTCGTTGAGGTTGGTGACGAAGCGGGTTTGGCCGCCGCGACCGCCGGGGGTCAGTGCGCCATAGCCTTCGGCGCCGGGGAAGGCGGGAATGGAGGCGGCGGCGAGACAACCGGCGGCGACGAATGCAACGCAGAGCACCCGAACGAAGCAGTTGAGGTGCATCGTATGGTCCTTCCTACTGGCGAACGATGAGTTGCGGCGGCTGCATCAAACCGCACGGGACGAGTTGGTAATGGTCGGTCCATTGGTCGCCTTTGGTGGTGAATTGATCGGGGCCGGTCCATTGGGGCCAGAGGTCTTTGTGGTGGAGTGGGCCGTGGGAATTTCGGCGGTGGCCGAGGATTTCGATGGCGAGGTCGTGCGAGGTGGAGCTGAGGAACGGAGTGATGTCGAGTTCGTTGGGTGGCCAGGCAATGATGCCGGCGGGTTTGCCATCAACGAGGATGCGGGCGGCAACGGCGCGGTAGTCGGGGAGGCGGATGAAGAGGCGTTGGTTGGGTTGGAGATTGGGGGTGATCTTTTTTCGGTACGCGACCGAGCCGGAGTAGAAGGCGAGGCCTTGGGGAACCCAGTCGCCGAGTTGGAGGGAGGTTGGCGGGGCGGTGAGGGTGAGTTGGGTGTTGTTGACGACGGAGCCGAAGTTGCCGAGCAGGTAGATGATTTCGAGGCCAGAGGAGGTTTCGTCGAAGTGGGTGGTGAGGGTGAGTTCGTTGGCGCCGAGTTTGAGGATGGCGGGGTCGAGGGGGAGCGTGCGGAGGGATTTGTCGGTCCACCAGCCGGAGTCGCCGTCGGTGTTGACGGTTTGGTTGTTGAGGGTGATCTGGTAGCGGAGGGGCTCCTCAATGGCCAGGGATAGGCCGCCGGAGGGCAGGGATTGAATGTTGAACGTGTAAGACAGGGTGAGGGAGGCGTGTTTGGTTGTGTCGGTTTGTTTGCGCGCCCAGGGTTGGACCATGGCGCCGCCGCGGGGCGGGATGCCGAGGGATTCGCGGACTGCGCGATCGACGCGGAGGATTTCGGTGGGAGGTTGCCAGTCGTTGTTGGCGGTTTTGTAGCGGGGGCGGTCGAGGACCAGGTTGTTAGGCTCGGAGAGGGTGATGTCGAAGGGGCCGCCGATGGAGTCGGTGCGGATGTCGGCAAGCGTCGGGCGAGGCGGGTATTGGGTATCGGCTTCTTGTTTGGGGATGATGTAGAGGCGGCTGGCCAGACGCGGGAGCGAAGTTTGGATGATCCAGCCGTTGGAGTCGCGCGTGGCGGAGGCGGTGAACAGCTCGGCGGACTCGGGGTCAAGCTCGATCGGCGAGCCTTGGGCTTCGGGGAAGCATTGGATTTGGATCTGGTCGAAGGATTGCGTGCGGTCGCGGGTGAGGGGATCTTGGGCCCAGACGCGCGGGGTATGGCTCGTGTTGGCCAGGAACAGGTAGAAGTTGTTTCTGTCCTCGCGGAGGAGGTAGATGACGGTGGCGGGGGATTGGTTGGTGGAATCGGTGACGCGGATACGGCGGGCGGCGGGTGAGAGGGCATCGGAGAGGGCTTTGGCATCGACGGGAACGTTGAGGCAGGTGGCGGCGAAGTCGGCAAGCGCGGAGCACGGTTCGGCGTCAACGTATTGGGCGATTTCGCCAGCGAAGACGACGGTGCCGCCGGCGGACTTGAACCGTTTCAGGAGCGAGAGCGTCGAGGCGCGGATGGTTTTTAGGGGTGGTACCAGGATTGCCTTATAGGTTGCTTTATTGACCTTGAAGACCCCCCTGCCGTTGGAGGTGGAGACCTTGGCGTGGCGGGAGAGGATTTCTTCGTCGCCGTAGTCGAAGTCGAGTTGTTCGGAGAGCAGTGCGTTGGTCAGGTCGTTGAAGAGCTGGTCGTAGTCGGCGAGGGCTTGGTTCTTGTTGAAATCGCGAGGGACGATCGCCCACATCGATTCGATGGGGTGGATGACCAATAGGTCGCGGACTTCGGAGCCGCGGGTCATGACGGCAGTGATTCGGGCGTAGTAGTCTTCGACTTTGCGATAGTGTTGGTACCAGGGGGATTGGTAGAAGATGGAGGCGGGGTAGTCGCGTTTGGCTTCGCCTTGCATGGTGTACCAGCAGAGGTGCGGGCAGCGGAGGTTGATTCCGCAGGCGGCCTGCCAATCGCCGAGGGCTTTGTGGGCTTCGAAGGGGAAATCCCAGCCGGTGCAGCCGTAGGTTTCGGTGAGTCGCCATTTCCAGCCGAACTGTCGGGCGGCAGCGGAGACCTGCTTGGCGGTGATGTAGCACCGCCAGTGTTCGGTGAGCAGGTCCATGCCAGCGGCCTGCATGTATTCGTAGTGTCGCATGGCGGCGCCCACGGCGCGGGTCTGGTCGCGGAGGGTGTCTTCAAAGAGCATGTGGCCGGTGTACAGGAGGCTGTTCTTGGCGCACCACTGGCCGATCTGTTTGGAGAAAGCGTTGACGAAGAGGTACGTGATGCAGTCGTAGTAATGGTAGCGGACGCCGGAGATTTCCCGGCCGTCAATGTTGAAGAGAAGCTCAGGCAGGCGGTCAATCAGGTCGTAGCCATAGCGTTTGCGGAAGACGGAGGGGAGCGAGTCGGTCCAGGCGCGGGTGTCGGCATCGTGCATGCCGTAGTTAGGCTCGTCAGTGAAGATGCCGGGGACGCGGGCCCCGAAGTGCTTGCCGATCCTCTTGCGGTAGGCTTCGTGGGTGGTCTTGATGAATTGAGCGACCGCCGGGACGCTCAGGGTGTCGAGGTAGGTGTAGCCGTTGTACCACGGGCTGAGTTTGTCTTGTTGCGCGCGGAAGATGAGGAGGGAGGAACCCACCGCTGCGCCCTGGGCTTTCTTGGAGGTGGTCCTGGTCAGACGAATAACGTTGGAGGCATTCGTGCCGTCAATGTCGGCGGAGAAGACGGCAAGGATGTCGGGGGTCCATTTTAACGGGGTGGGGTTGGGGAGGATCTCCAGCTTGAGATGGCGCATGCGGTGCTTTGGGTTCCTGGTGACGAGTCCGCCGGCGGCCCCGCTGGGCCAGCGGTCTTCGTCGTACAGCCACGCTTCCATGTCGAGCTTTTGCGCTTCGTCGATGCAGGCGTTGATGGCGGTGAACCATTCGGAGCCGAGGTATGGAGTGGAAAGGCCGACGCGGGAGTGCATGAAGAATCCGCCGAGGCCCATCTGCTGCATGACGCGGATCTGGCGGCGAAGCTCGGCGGGGTCGAGTTTGCCGTTCCAGGCCCAGAAGGGCTTGCCGCGATATTGGCTTGGGGGAGATTTGAAGTCGGCGAGAAGTTTCTTGTCCATTTGGCCTTTCCGTTGAAAGAGGAACGGTGTGTTAAATCACAGCCGGAGATATGGTGCGCTTTTGGGCGGCGGTGGGCAAGGGGGAGCTACCCTCTCCGTGTCCTTCGTGCTTCGTGCTCCTGTGAACAGCAACTCAGCCCCACCAGCAGCTCTAACGCCCCCCACTGGCCTTCTCCACCAGCAGCCGGAACACCGCCAAATGCTCCGCCCGTTCATTCAGCCGTTCCGGGTGCCATTGCACCGCCGCAAACAACGGCAACTCCGGATCCTCAAACCCCTCAATCACCCCATCCTCCGCGGTCGCCACCAACCTCAACCCCCGCCCCAGCCTCTTCACCGCCTGCTTGTGATACGTATTCGCCTCAATCTGGCTCTTCCCGATCGCCCGCCCCACCTGCGTCTGGACATCGATCCTCACCACATGCCCCGGCCGTTCCCGCTCCGCCTTCCGATGCTCAATCATCGGCTCGCGCACCCACTCCGGCAGAAACTGATGCAAACTCCCCCCACGATGCACATTCATCAACTGACACCCCAAACACACACCCATCGCCGGCATCCGCCTCCGCTCCACCTCCGCCACCAACGCCAATTCAAACTCCTGCCGCCGCGGATCGATCGGTTTCGCCTTCTCATGCCACGCCTCCCCATACAAACTCGGATCCAGATCATCCCCCCCGATAAACAGCACCCCATCCAACACATCCAAGACCCGCGAAATCCCCCCTCGATCCCCACCAAACGGAATCGCCACCACCGCCCCCCCCGCCTTCTCCACCGACGCCACATAATCCCGATTCAACTGGTACCGCCCCTCCTTGTTCCCCGAATCCATCGTCAGGCCAATCAGGGGTCGTTTCATTTTCACATCCCAGTCGATTCCAGCAACCGTGGTGTATAATAGCAGTAGTCGCTATACAATGGCGACAAGGTGGAATTATGTCGGCATCCGGGCTTAGAGATCTTGTCGATAACCGTGCCATGATCGTGCCACTGGATCTGGATCAGTACCACCGCATGATCGCAACGGGGATCCTGCCCGAAGGCGCACCAATCGAACTGCTCGATGGCTATCTCGTCCGCAAAGACCGCAGCAAGGCAGGAGCTGATCCGATGACGGTGGGACATCATCACGCCTGGGCAATCGGGCAACTGGGCGAGTTCCAAAGCCAGATTGCGAAGCACGGGTGCAATCTGCGACTCCAGCAACCCGTCGCAATTCCACCCGACAGCGAACCCGAACCGGATGCGGCCATCGTCGCAGGCACGAACGATCGCTACCGCCACGGCCATCCCGGACCGGCTGACCTGATTTGCATCATCGAAGTCGCCGACAGTTCCCTCCAACACGACCGCACCACCAAGCTGCGCATCTACGCCGACGCCGCCCTCCCCCAATACATCATCATCAATCTCGTCGACGCTACCATCGAAGAATACCGACAACCCCTTCCCGGCACCGGCCGCTACGAACTCACCAGAACCCTCACAAAAACCCAATCCATCAGCTTCACCCTCGCTGACGCCACCCAGCTCGATATCCCCGTCGCCCGCCTCCTCCCCTAAACCAGCGCCCGACCGTCTGGAGTGGTCGGCCAGGAATCACCTTCCAGTGTCCTGCAATCTCCGACCCCTCACCGCCCTACACCTACACCTCCACCTCTTCCACCTGCCTCCGCACCGACCGCTTCCGCTGCAACTCCGTCAGCAGGTCCTTCCGCAGCCGAATGCTCTGCGGCGTCACCTCCACCAACTCATCCTCTTCGATGTACTCCAACGCCTGCTCCAGCGTCATCTGCCTGGCCGGCTTCAGAATAATGTTCTCATCGCTCCCCGTCGTCCGCATATTGCTCAGCTTCTTCGCCCGCGTCGGGTTCACCACAATATCCTTGTCCCGGCAGTGCTCCCCAACCACCTGCCCCTCATAGCACACCTGCCCCGGGTCCACGAACAGAACCCCTCTATCCTGCAAATCATTCAACGCATACGCATTCACGTTGCCCGCGCAGTTGCTGACCATCACCCCATTGTTCCGCGACGGCACTTCCCCGCGCATCGGTGCATACTCGTGGAAATTGTGATGCATGATCGCCTCCCCCTGCGTCGCCGTCAGCATCCGCGTCCGCATCCCGATCAACCCCCTGGCCGGAATCGTAAACTCCAGATGCACCTGCCCATGCCGGTTGTCCATCCGCGTAAGCTCCCCCCGCCGATTCCCCACCAACTCCATCACCGGCCCAAGACTCCGCTCCGGAACCTCCACCACCAAATACTCGATCGGCTCCAGCATCTGCCCGTCCGGCCCCTTCCGCGTAATCACGTGCGGCTTGCTGATCGATAGCTCATACCCCTCCCGCCGCATGTTCTCCACCAGAATCCCCAAGTGCAGCAACCCGCGCCCCGATACCTTCAACGCATCCTTGTTGGCCGTCTCTTCCACCTTCAACGCAACGTTCGCCTCCAGCTCCTTAAACAGCCGCTCCCGGATGTTCCGGCTCGTCACATACTTCCCCTCCCTGCCCGCAAACGGCGAGTCGTTCACGCTGAACATCATCATCAGCGTCGGCGGCTCGATCTCCGACGCCGGCAACGAATGCGGGTCCAACGGATCACAAATGCTGTCGCCAATCTCCACCGACTCCAACCCCACCAGCGCCACAATGTCCCCCGCCGCCGCCTCATCCACCGTCTTCCGCTCCAGCCCGTCAAACACCTGCACCTGCTGCGCCTTGCAGATGATCTGCGACCCGTCCCGCCGGCAAATCATCACCTGCTGCGCGCTCTTGATCTTCCCATTGAAAATCCGTCCCACCCCAATCCGCCCCACATAATCGTTATACTGAATACTGCTGATCCGAATCTGCAGCGAATGCTCCGGGTCCCCCTGGGGCGGCGGCACATGCTTCAACAACGCCTCATACACCGGCCGAATGTCCGTCCCCGGATTCTCCAGCTCCCACGACGCCACACCCGCCCGCCCCGACCCATACAACACCGGAAAATCCAACGCCCGATCGTCCGCACCCATCTCCATAAACAGCTCAAACACCTCGTCGAGCACCTCGTGCGCCCGCGCGTCCGGCCGATCAATCTTGTTAATGATCACAATCGGCCTCAAATGATTCAAGAACGCCTTCTTCAACACAAACCGGGTCTGCGGCATCGGCCCTTCCGCCGCATCCACCAGCAGAAAACACCCATCCGCCATCGACAACACACGCTCCACCTCACCCCCAAAATCCGCGTGCCCAGGCGTATCGATCAGATTGATCTTCGTCATCGCCCCCGTCGGGTCCGTGTAGTTGATCGCACAGTTCTTCGCCAGGATCGTAATGCCCCGCTCCCGCTCCAGCGGATTGGAGTCCATGATGCACTCCTGCTGAAGCTGGCTATCGCGAAAATTCCCGCTCTGACGCAACAGAGCGTCCACCAGCGTTGTCTTCCCATGGTCAACGTGAGCAATAATCGCGACGTTCCGGATATCGTTTCGTACTTTCATCGATGTCTATCTCAAGTCCTAAGTGCCGAACAGCCAATTCGTTAAACAAAGCTGAGCCCGATCAGAACCCGGCGCCTAGTAATACGGGCACTTACTACCACGGGGGGCAATAGGATACTGCCGACGGCCCGATTATACAACCGCCGCCGCCGATCGGTAGTTTACGCTAAATCGCGACGCCCCGGCTGTCACTCATTATAGTCAGGAACAACACCCGTGGACTTGACCACCATCCAAGCAGCTCAGGCCGGCCGCCGCGACGCACAAGCGGCCCTCCTTCGCCTGCTTCAGGATCACTGGTTCCGACTTTGCCTCACCCTCCTCGGCAACCCCGACCAAGCCCGTGAGGCCACCCAGGAAACCGCCCTCCGCTTCCTCTGTCGCGCTCTCTCAGAGAAAAAACCGGGACGGGGACGTTTTTCGCTCCGTCGCTCCATATGCCCCGCTCCCGTCTTCAATTGTCACTTGGCAATTGTCATCTATCATTTGTCAATCTTCCTCGCTCGCTATCCTTGCACTCCCGCCTCCCACATGCGATCCTCCCCCACCATATTCATCTGAAAGGGCCATCCCCAATGGATATCGTCTACCGCGTTCTCGGCTTCGTCGCCATGATCACCGAAAAGCTCAGCCGCACCCGCGTCAACTTCATCCCCATCAACTGGCTCCTCATCGTCCTCGTCACCATCTTTCTCGGCCTCAGCATCCGCGAAGTCCATGAAGGCCTCGCCAACGCCGACTCCGCCTCCCTCGTCTCTCTCGCCGACGCCCTCACCAACCCCGACCTCCTCGACAAATACGTCACCATCGACGCCGCCCTCGTCCTCCAGGACACCCTCCTCTACGCCAAGAAAAACTCCGACAAAGTCGAAGACGCCGAGTCCCTCTGGACACCCCTGCTCGACCCCGCCGCCAAACACGCCATGTACGCCAAGCTGCCCCCCACCCAGGCGCCCGCCGGATCTTTCTCCAGGAACGGCGTCACCGGCATGCTCCGATCTATCGACTCCAATCTCAAAACCGAAGTCCAGCGCACCGGTCGCCAAACCGCCGGCGTCCTCATCAACACCGATCGCATGCTCGTCATCGGCCAAAAACCCAGCCGACTCGGCATCACCATCCCCATCGCCATCGCCCTGGCCCTCGCCCTGACGCTCATGCTGCTGTCCGTCTTCATCCGCTACACCGTCTTTCGCTCCATGCCTCAGCCCCGCGCCGTCATCAGCCGCGCCGCCACCGACCAACCCCCCCAACCCGACCAACTCGATGGCCTTCGCCTCACCGGCTTCCTTTCCCTCACAGAAACCGATCGCCAGCGATTCTTCAACGTCCCCGCCACACTCGCCAACCTCGACTCCGGCGAACGCGCCCTCCTCTCCAACATCAACGCCTCCATCACCTACATGGGCGCCGTCACCAAAAACCGCGCCGGACTCTGGGCCTCCATCATCAAGCCCGCCTCCCTCGCTGCCCCCGAATACGGCCAACTCTACTTCGGCCTAAGGGCCTACCCCGCCCTCCGCATCCGCTACACCGACCCCATCGCCAACCGCCCCCTCTGCACCATCCTCGCCCTCCCTACCGAATCCGCCCGCGAATCCCTCCGCCATTCCCTCTACGCCCCCCCCGCCCAGCCACGTTAGCCAAGTCGCCACCACCTCCTTACCATATCCCTCGCTCATGAGAATCGCCGACCTCTTCCATTCCATCCAAGGCGAAGGCAAGCTCGCCGGCCTCCCCTCCGTCTTCATCCGAACCAGCGGCTGCAATCTCCGCTGCGCCTGGTGCGACACCCCCTACGCCAGTTGGCAGCCCGAAGGCCTCGACCTCTCCGTCGACCAGATCGTCCGCCAAGCCTCCGCCTTTCCCTCCCGCCACGTCGTCCTCACCGGCGGCGAACCCCTCATCATGCCCGACCTCCCCGACCTCTGCCACGCCCTCAAGTCCGCCGGCTTCCACATCACCCTCGAAACCGCCGCCACACTCTACAAAGCCCTCAACATCGACCTCGCCAGCCTCTCCCCCAAGCTCGCCAACTCCACCCCCCACCTCCGCGACGCCGGCCGCTTCGCCAAATCTCACGAACAACATCGCCTCAACCTCCCCGTCATCCAACAATTCATCGACACCGCCCCCGACTTCCAGCTCAAATTCGTCCTCTCAACCCACCAGGATCTCCCCGAGATCCAGCAAATCCTCACCCAACTGCGCAACTGGCAACCCGCCCACGTCCTGCTTATGCCCGAAGGCGCCGACTCCGCCACTCTCGCCTCCCGCGCCCCCTGGATCGTCGAACTCTGCAAGCAAACAGGCTACCGCTACTGCCCCCGCCTCCACATCCACCTCTTGGGCAACCAACGCGCCACATGATCCCCCGCCCCCTGTGACCCCCTCCCCTAAAATCTCCTCCCGCGAACCCGATTGACTTTAAAATGATCGTCAGACTCACCAAATCGTTCCACTTCGAGGCCGCCCACGACCTGCCCACCTTCCCAGACCGCCACAAGTGCCGCCGCCTCCATGGCCACTCCTACCGCTTCGACGTCGTCGTCGAAGGCCCCGTCCAACCCGAAAAAGGCTACCTCATCGACTACGCCGACATCGCCAACGCCGCCTCACCCATCGTCTCTCAACTCGACCACTACTACCTGAACGACATCCCGGGCCTGGCCAACCCCACCAGCGAAATCCTCGCCAAATGGCTCTGGGACCGCCTCAAACCCAGCCTCCCCCTCCTCGCCTCCATCGTCGTCTACGAAACCTGCACCTCCGCCTGCGAATACCGCGGCCCCCAACCCGCTGGCAACTGACAACCGGCAACTCACATGTCACCCCCCGCCACCTTCATCTGGACCGACAAAACCTCCACCGGACGCAACCGCTACGTCCTCTTCCGCCGTTCTTTCTCCCTGCTCGGCCCCACATCCGGCTCTCTCAACATCTTCGCCGACACCCGCTACCGCCTCATCGTCAATGGCCACACCCTCGGCCACGGCCCAGCCCGATTCTTCACCTCCAAGCCCGAATACGACTCCTACGACCTCACCCCCTATCTCAGCACCGGCCGCAACGCCATCGCCATCATCGTCAATAGCTACGCCTGCCTCTCCTTCCACTCCCAAACCAGCATCGGCTCCCTCATCGCCTGGGGCGCCGTCTCCGACAAAACCGGCCACACCATCCCCATCGCCACCGACGACTCCTGGCGAGCCATCGAATCCCCCGCCCACCACCCCCAAACACCCTACCTCTCCTTCGCACTCAACCCCGGCGAATTCCTCGACGCCCGCGCCATCCCCCGCGACTGGGATTCCCCAAACTACGACGACCGCGAATGGCCCTTCGCCGTCCCCTGCCGCCGCCAAGAACACTGGGGACCACTCTGGCCCCGTTCCATCCCCCCACTCGACGAACGCCCCATCTTCCCCCGCCGCCGACTCGACACCTTCGCCGCCCGCAAAAACCCCGACGAGCAAATCCACTCACTCATCCTCACCACCTCCACCGGCCGAAGCCTGCACACCCTCGCCAAAGTCACCCTCTTCACCTACATCCACTCCCCCCGCGACCAGAAAATCACCTTCGGCGCCTTCTGGGGCCGCTACTGGATCAACGGCAATGAACTCAAAGGCGACAAACACCCCCACCTCCCCCTCCGCCAAGACTTCTCCGCCTCCCTCACCGAAGGCTGGAACGCCCTCCTCGTCTACGACACTATGAAATCCGACTGGTGGGACTTCTACCTCGCTCTGCCCACCAACGCCCACCTCGCCATCAGCGCCGAAAAGCTCATCGACTCCCCCCACACCTTCCTCGTCGGCGGCCCTTGGGAAGACAACCTCGCCGATGAAGCCGATCACCTCAACCTCCCCCTCACCTCCCCCGCCGACCTCCCCGCAGGACTCGGCGGATGGAAACCCTGGCCCCGCGAAAACTCCGCCAACACCCCCTGCCGCGAACGCGCCTGGAAAACCTTCGAAAAAATCTCCGACGATCCCGCACTCCATGTCCACGTCCCCGATTTCGCCAAGACCATCGCCAAAGATACCCTCGTCCTCCTTTACGACTTCGGCTCCGAAGTCCTCGGCCGACCCACCCTCCACTTCTCCGCCGCCTCCGGAACCATCCTCGACCTCACCTACAGCGAACGCCTCAAATCCGATGGCTCCTCCGACCTCCACGCCCGTCGCTTCGTCGATATGGCCGAACGCTACATCGCCCGCAAAGGCCCCCAACAATACCAAACCTTCCACCCCCGCGGCTTCCGATACCTCGAACTCCTCATCACCGGAGACCTCTGCGAATTCAACCTCCACCAACTCACCCTCACCCGCGCCAACTACCCCGTCCAACCCGTCGGCTCCTTCGAATGCTCTGACCCAGCCCTCAACGAAATCTGGCTCACCGGACAAAAAACCCTCTACGCCTGCATGGAAGACGCCTACCTCGACTGCCCCTGGCGAGAACGTGGACTCTACGCCGGCGACTTCCTCATCCAATACCTCGTCAACCTCGCCTGCTTCGGCGACACCCAACTCTTCCGCCGATGCATCGAACTCTTCCTCCTCTCCCAAGACGAAACCGGCCTCATCTCCCCCGGCGCCCACGGTCTGCCCCCAGGCCGACACCCCGACTACTCCGCCATCATCCCCCAAACCATCTGGCAATATTACGCCACAACCGGCGACGCGGATTTCCTCAAACAAATGCTCCCACGCCTCAAACGCCTCATGAAAGGCCTCCTCGCCCTCCGCGACCAGAACACCGACCTCCTCGACGGCAGCTCCCTCGAACCTTACCTCGACCTCTGCCACATGGACCGCACCGGCCTCAACTGCGCCCTCAACTGCTTCTACCAACGCGCCTTCTCCGACGCCGCCCGCATCATGACCCGCCTCAACCTCCCCGACCTCGCCCAATCCTACTCACAAATCGCCGACCGTCTCGCCTCCGCCATCCGCCTCGAATTCTGGAACCCCCAGCAAAACATCTTCACCGACCGCCGACCCGCCGACGTCCCCACTCCCTCCCCCTCCGTCCCCGCCAACGCACTGCCCATCCTTTACGACATAGAAAAACAACTTCCGCACCCCCACCCCCAAATCCAACGACGACTGCAACGTCACCTCCTACTTCTCTTTCTACGCCCTCGGCGCCCTCTACCACCACGGCCACGCCCTCGAAGCCGAACACTTCATCCGCCAATACTGGTCCCGCCTCCTCGACCAAGGCGCCTGGACCTGGTGGGAGTACTTCCACGACGACATCAACGCCTCCCGCTGCCACGCCTGGTCCGCCTCCCCAACCCACTTCCTCTCCACCCAAATCCTCGGCGTATCATTCCCCGACCCCCACAACCCCAACCGCATCCACATCGCCCCCCACCCTGGCTCACTCCACTGGGCCCGCGGCACCTACCCCCACCCCCAAGGCCCCATCCACATCAACTGGCAACGCCACAACGACCACATCGTCCTCGAATACGAGGCCCCCCCCACCCTGCAAATCACCACCGCCCC
>JAPLNB010000069.1 GCA_026693085.1 Planctomycetota bacterium
CACCTCTTCGCGGGTCTCGGTCCCATCGTCGCAGGCCGCCACGACCCGCTCCCTCAGGTCCATCGAGTACGCATCCATGCTGCACCTCGCCCGGCAGCCTATCACGCCGCGATGTGGTACAGGCAGGTGCAAAGTGCTCTAAAGCAGCCATTGCCCCACGCCCGCCGAGCGATTCTCATGTGCTCATATGGGCGATAATCCGTGCCAATCCGCCTGGCGTTCACAGGGTGGATGGAAGTGGAGGTTTGCGGGGTCATTTGATGACTCCGGTGGCGAAGGTTTTGGCGGTTTGGAGTGCGTCGGGGAGTTTGGCGGGGTCTTTGCCGCCGGCCTGGGCCATTTGTGGGCGACCGCCGCCGCCGCCGCCGGCAACTTTGGCGGCTTCGCGGACCCAATCGCCGGCTTTTAGGCCTTTGGCGATGAGGTCGTCGGAGACCGCGGCGACGAAGGTGACTTTCTGGTCATCGGCGGAGGCGAGGAGGATGGCGTGGCTGGGGGATTTTTTTTTGAGGGAGTCCATGGCGGCGCGGAGTTGTTCGTCGGTGGCGGCGGGGATTTCGCCGACGATGAGCTTGCCTGGGCCTAGGGAAGGGGCGGATTCGAGGAGCTTGGCGGCGAGGGCGAGGGGGTCGGATTTAGCGCCGGCGCCGGAGGCGAGCTTTTTTTTGAGTTGTTTGATTTCGTCGTGGAGGGTGGCGATGCGTTTGGGGGCATCGTCTGGGGAGGCGGAGAGGGATTGGGAGATGGCGTGGAGGATTTGGTCGATGTGTTGGACGTGTTGGACCGCGGCGCGGCCGGTGACGGCGGTGAGGCGGCGAACGCCCTTGGCGACGGCTTCTTCGGCGATGATTTTGAAGA
This sequence comes from Planctomycetota bacterium, assembly GCA_026693085.1. Classification (GTDB taxonomy): domain Bacteria; phylum Planctomycetota; class Phycisphaerae; order Tepidisphaerales; family Tepidisphaeraceae; genus JAPLNB01. The sequence goes on from JAPLNB010000069.1 coordinate 859, forward strand.
ATCCGGCCTGGCTGGTGCGGGTGAGGTGTGTTCCGCCGCAGAATTCGATGCTCATATCGGGTGAGGCGGAGGTGGCGGGGTTGTCGGTGCCGATGGCGATGACGCGGACGGGGTCGGGGTATTTTTCGCCGAAGACAGCGCGGACGCCGGGGATGTTTTTGGCTTGGGTGAGGGGCATGACGGTGGCGCTGACGGGGAGGTCGGAGTAGATTTTTTCGTTGACGATGCGTTCGACGTGTGTGGTTTGCTCGGCGGTGAGGGCATGGGGGTGTGAGAAGTCGAAGCGGAGTTTCTCGGGATCGACGGATGAGCCTTTTTGCTCGATGTGGTCGCCGAGGACTTTTTTCAGGGCGAAGTTGAGGAGGTGGGTTGTGGTGTGGTTGCGCATGGTGTCGGCGCGGCAGGGATCGACGCGGATGGCGGCTTGCTGGTTGGGTGAGAGGGTTCCTTCGCGGACGGCGCCCCAGTGGAGGACGTGGTCGCCTTTGCGTTCGGTGGCGGTGACGTCGAAGATGCCGGTGGGGGTTTGGATGGCGCCGATGTCGCCGACTTGGCCGCCTTGCTCGGCGTAGAAGGTGGTGCGGTCGAGGAGGAGTGCGGCTGGGTCATCTTCCTTGAGGCAGCCAGTGCGTTGGGCTTCGTGTTCGGTGAGGTAGCCGAGGATGGTGGCTTCGGTGGTGAAGCCTTGGTACTTGGGAGAATCGTCGGTGGGATTAAAGGCGGTGAGGTCGACGGCGACCTGGGCGTGTTGTTTGCGGCCGGCGCCGGAGATGGCGACGTGTTCGGCCCAGAGGCGGTTGTATTCGTCCATGTCAACGGAGAGGGCGCGTTCGAGGGCGAGTTGGACGGTGAGGTCGGCGGGGAAGCCGAGGGTGGCGTGGAGATTGAAGACGTCGGCGCCGGTGATGATTTTGTTGTTGGCGGCGGCTTTGGTGGCGGATTCGTCGAAGATGCGCAGGCCACGTTCGATGGTGGCGAGGAAGTCGGTTTCTTCGGTTTTGATGGTTTGGATGACTGGGTTGGGGTTGCGGCGAAGCTCTGGGAAGGCGTCGCCCATTTGTTCGACGATGACGGGGACGAGCTTGTGGAGGAAAGGCTCCTGGAGTTTGAGGATTTGGTAGCCGAAACGGACGGCGCGGCGGATGACGGAGCGGAGGACGGCGCCGCGTTTTTTGTTGGAGGGGGTTGCGCCATCGGTGATGGCGAAGGTGGAGGTGCGGGCGTGGTCGGCGATGACGCGGAAGGCGATGTCAACGGGATTGTCGAGGGCGGTGGTATATTTGGTTTTGGCGAGGTCGGCGATGGCGGTTAACAGGGGTGCGAAGACGTCGGTGTCGTAGTTGGAGTCTTTGCCTTGGATGACGGCGCAGACGCGTTCGAAGCCCATGCCGGTATCGACGTGTTTGGCGGGGAGGGGGTTGAGGCGGCCGTCGGGGCTGCGGTTGAACTGGATGAAGACGAGGTTCCAGATTTCGATGACGCGGGGGTCGCCGGCGTTGACGAGTCGGCTGCCGGATTTGTCGGGGGTTCGGTCGTAGTGGATTTCGGAGCATGGGCCACAGGGGCCGGTGTCGCCCATTTCCCAGAAGTTGTCCTTTTTGTTGCCGAGGTGGACGTGGTCGGGGTTGATGTCGGTGACGGATTTCCAGAGGTCGGCGGTTTCGCGGTCGGCGTCGAGGCCTTCGGCGGGGTCGCCCATGAAGACGGTGGCATGGAGGCGGGATTTATCGAGGTTCCAAACGTTGGTGAGCAGATCCCAGGCGAAGGCGATGGCTTCTTTTTTGAAGTAATCGCCGAAGGACCAGTTGCCGAGCATTTCGAAGAAGGTGTGGTGGTAGGTGTCCTTGCCGACGTCATCGAGGTCGTTGTGTTTGCCGCCGGCGCGGATGCACTTTTGGGTGTTGACGGCGCGGGAGTAGGGGCGTTTTTCGACGGCGAGGAAGATGGGCTTGAACTGGTTCATGCCGGCGTTGGCGAAGAGGAGGGTTGGGTCGTCGAGTGGGACGACGGGCGAGCTGGGCACGAAGGTGTGGGCGTGCTTTTGGGTGAAGAAGTCGAGGAATTGTTGGCGAATCTGTTTTGAGGTCATAATGGCCGATCTCTTAAGAGGCAGGGATTATTAGCGAAGGGGGGAGGGGGTTCAAGGGTTCAGGGGTCAGGG
>JAPLNB010000070.1 GCA_026693085.1 Planctomycetota bacterium
GGAGTTTCGGCTCACCTGTAACCCCATCCTTGGGCTCCGTCCCCGCACAGCCCATCAGCCCGCTCATCAAGACAACTACAGCAACAAGCATTCCAGTAGCTCGCATAACCTTGCTCCTTGTTTGTGTCAGTTACGACATGCGTAAAGAGTTGCACACTGAGGCACGCCTTGCCTCACCGCTGACGCCTCGCTCTTGTGGATCGCCCGGCCCTACTCTTTGGGCGGTGTTTCCTGTTTTGTCATCTTGGTATGCCACAACGGCTTCCAAGTCTTGCCATCGGCTGAGATTTCCGCGTTGATTGTAACGCTGTTCCCATCAGTCGCGAGGATGCACTGGCTCCGGGTGCGATATTCGACTCCCCGATGAACGGAGGTCCACGCCGCGGCCCAAGTGCCTCCGTTCCACGTCCCCGTGCCGGACCCTACAACGCCGTCGTTGCCAAACCCCTGAAACCGATAGGTCTTGGCGGTGGTGTCGTACCAGTGAATCACAACCGATTGGTAGTCCTTTTCCTCCCACCTCATCTCGAAGAAAAACCCGTCCAGGATCGGCCGCGCGATGCACTTCCCCGTGAACTTCCCGGCCGGCCCCATCGGAGTATCCTTGGCTTCTCCCTCATAGGTCCATGTCCCAGTCCATACGTCGAAGCTCTTCTGCTCCGGTGGGGGCTTGGGGGCTTGGAGCTTCGGCTCACCCGCAACCCCATCCTTCGGCTCCGTCCCCACACAACCCATCAGCCCGCTCATCAAGACAACTACGGCAACCAGCATTCCGGTCGTTCGCATAACCTTGCTCCTTGTTTGTGTCAGTTATGACATGCCCGAGTCGAATCTTCGGCAAATCCCCCTACCTTTTCATCTTGATCTCCCAGGCCGGCGTCCAGGTCTTGCCATCGGCTGAGATTTCCACGTTGATTGTAACGCTCTTCCCATCAGCCGCGACGATGCATTGGCTCCGGAAGCGATATTCGACTCCCTGAAGAACGGAGGACCACGCCGCGGTCCAAGTGCCTCCGTTCCACGTCCCCGAGCCGAACGCTGCAACGCCGTCGCTGCCCAACTCTTGATACCGATAGGTCTTGCCGCCGGCGTCGTACCAGTAAACATCTACCGATTGCCAGTCCTTCTCCTCCCACTTCAACTCGAAGAAAAACCCGTCCAGGATCGCCCGCCCGATGCACTTCCCCGTGAACTTCGCGGCTGGCCCTATCGGAGTATCCTTGGCTTCTCCCTCATAGTTCCATGTCCCAATCCATACGTCGAAGTTCTTCTGCTCCGGTGGGGGCTTTGGCGCCTCGAGCTTCGGCTCACCCGCGACCCCATCCTTCGACTCCGTCCCCGCACAGCCCGTCAGCCCGCTCATCAAGACAACTACGGCAGCAAGCATTCCGATGGTTCGCATGGCATTGCTCCTTGTTTGTGTCAGTTATCCATACACAAACACTCAACTTATGGTTGCTTGCGTTTGGCTCGCTGCGCGCGAAGTGTTGGCTGAGAACTGCGGTCAGCATCTCGCGTAAGCGGTTCTCGAACACGTCGAAGGTAAGTTTTGCTGCGCGTATTGTCAAGATAGGGTAACAGGAGGTTGCCGAGTTGCGTAGGCTCCGCACCAGGCCCACAAAGCACTTGCGGATCTCCAACCGAGTTCCCCGCCCCGGTGCGGACCATCCCGACTTATCAACGGAAAGAAATGCAATCAGTCCAATTCCCGCGAAACGCCGTCCTCAAGCCGCCATCTCCCCGCCCCCACTCCCCACCGGCGCCTCCCCCGCCCTCCGCTCCCTTCCCAAATTTCCCCCCTCATGGGAGCCTCACAGCCCCGGCTGCAAGGCCCCCATTCGCTCGTCTTCTCAGTCCCCCTCAACGCCGCCGCCGCAACGCCAGCAGTCCCACCCCCGCAATGCCCAGCGGCAATGCCGCCGGCGTCGGCACCGGCACACACTCGTGCAGGAATTGCCCGCCCACCTGCACGCCCAGGTTCACTCCCGGTATATCCTCAAGCCTGAAATGCAGGCTCACTTCCCGCGGACAGAACGGCAACTCCCAATGCATATCGAGCGGCGCTGTTCCTCCACCAGGAATGTGGAATACCACCGGCGTCGAAAACACCTCCACCGGCAAACCCGCCGCATCCGTCTTCATATAATCAAACGCCATCCACAGATCCGCGGTCACGGGAGACGGGTTGTCCGCCTTCCCTGTAAAATTTAGAATCTTGTGATCCGGGTCCGGCGGCAGCAGGTTCGGGAAATACAGCGCGATCGGCTGGTTCGGCACCACAATCATCGGCCCGATCACCTCCAACTCTCCCCTCGCCTTCCCACACACCAACGCACCCAACGCAATCATCACCGCCACATAGCTTCTCGGTTTCATTGCTGATCTCCTGCAAAAAAAGACTTGATGCCTCGTCGCCACAAACGTGGCCCGGAACACCCACGCCACGATCGTGGCCTTCAACAATAACTCATCAGTATAGGCCCGAAGATCCAGATATGCAACTAATTGGCAATCCCACCTCCCCCCACTATCATCCCGCGCCATGTCCACCAACATCAACATCACCGTCTCCGACCGTTTCGGCCGCCGCTGCGCATCCTCCGGCTCCAAATGGGAACCCATCCTCGGCTACTCCCGAGCCGTCCGCTCCGGCAACACCATCGCCGTCACCGGTACCGTCGGCATCAACCCCGACGGCTCCTATTCCCCCTCCCTCGCCGACCAGACCCGCCGCTCACTCGACATCATCCAGGCCGCCATCGAATCCCTCGGCGGCAGACTCGAGCACGTCATCCGCACTCGTATTCTCGTCACCGACATCTCCAAATGGCAGGAAGTTGCCTCCGTCCATGGCCAACTCTTCAAGGACATCCGCCCCGCCATCACCCTCATCCAAGTCCCCCGCCTCATCGACACCGACGCCCAAATCGAAATCGAAGCCGACGCCATCGTCCCCTAACCCCCCCCCCGTTTCATCATTCATCGTTCATCATTCATCATTCATCGTTTCCCCCCCCCCTTTACCCTCCCCCGCCCTTCTGCGACAATCGCCTTCATAAAGGGGCTTCTCTCCGGGCAAACTATGACTACCACCTCCACCTCCACCTCTCGCACCACCATCAAACCCACCCACAAACCCCTCAAAACCTACTACGCCACGCTCCAAAACCTCTCCACCCTCTTCGTCTCCCACGAACTCGCCCTCCGCACCGCCTTCCAAATCCTCCTCGAATCCACCGCCCGCCCCTTCGGCTGGACCCTCGTCCCCGAACAACGCATCAAGGTCAACTCCCACTCCGTCGTCCCCGACGCCACCCTCCGCGACCCATTCAACAACCGCCGCGGCTTCTGGGAAGCCAAAGACACCTCCGACGACCTCGACGCCGAAATCGAAAAGAAAATCCAGAAAAAACACCCCCTCTCCAACACCACAGACACCCTCCGCGGGATCTGTAGACGTGCAGGAATACCATGGTAGTGGTATTCTGAGCATATTGGACGAGCCTAATCGTCCGTAGCAATGGGAGATGCCGTGCTCACACGCCTCCGCGTACAAGGCTTCAAGAACCTGCTGGATGTCGACGTCCGCTTCGGGCCCTTCACATGCGTAGCTGGCCTGAACGGTGCTGGCAAATCCAATCTCTTCGATGCCATTCGCTTCCTCAACCTCCTGACAAAGCATCCGATCATGCAGGCTGTGCAGCTACTCCGTGAAACCAAGGGCCGGTCCCCCGAACCTCGCTCGCTTTTCACGGAGTTCGAAGGATACCTCGCATCAGAGCTTCGCTTTACGGCTGAAATGATCGTCGACCAACACGTCCAGGATGACTTCGGGGTGGCTGACGATGCCGCGATATCCACTCTCCGTTACGAGGTGGCATTCCGCCTTGCTAGCGACGATGGTTTCGAACGTCTCGCGCTAATCTACGAGTCGCTTACGCCCATCGCTTTGGGAAAGGCGCGTCGTACCATCGGGTTCCCAACATCCCGTGATTTCCGTGAATCCACCATTCTCGGTCGCCGTGTCGTCGCGTTCGTTTCGACGCCCTCAGGCACTGAGATTACGGTTCACCAGGAAGGCCATGGTGGAAGGAAAGTACCGGCCCCCAAATCGCAACTCACCGTCATTGGCGGAATGGCTTCCAGCGACTTTCCCAGTATCCTTGCTGCCAATCGCGAGATGGCATCGTGGCAAACCCTGCTCCTTGAGCCGTCGGCTATGCGATCCCCGTCGTTCTACACGGACCCTCGCACAATCGACTCCCGCGGCACCAATCTCCCAGGCACCATCCACCGCCTTCAAAAACAGGAACAACAGCCAGGAAAAGTGTACGCCGAACTGGCCAACCAACTCTCCCAGTTGATCGAAGACATTGAGGAACTGCGCGTCCGAGACGATCCGAAGACCGAATCCCTCACCCTCGAAGTCCGCGCCCGCAACGGCGTCTTCCATCCGGCTCGCTCCCTGTCCGACGGCACCCTCCGCTTTCTCGTCTTGGCTACCCTGAGCCTGGACCCCGAAGCTAAAGGCATGATCTGCCTGGAGGAACCTGAAAATGGCATTCACCCAGAGCGGATCCCAACCATCATCACGCTTCTCCGCGAGATTGCCGTAGATCCCGACTACAAAGTCGATCCCGATAATCCTCTGCGCCAAGTCGTGGTCAATACCCACTCCCCCAGCGTGGTTCAGGAAATTGCCAAGAGACACCCCGGTGACTTGGTCTACATGGACGAGGAATATGTCTTGGTAAACGGTGCCAAAGGACGTGTCGCCGCCGCATTCGCTCCGGCTAGCACTTGGCGAGAGAAACTCGGGTCTCGGTGCCTCGCCCCGGGTCGCCTGCTTCCGTATCGCCCCGGAGAACAGCTCCTGTTCCCCTCCGCAACGGAGATGCACACCGGCACATGACACCGCTGAGATACACCCTCCTTGCGGACGGCCCCAGCGATCGGTGTCTTCTGCGCATCATCGACTGGCTGCTCGCCTCGTTTCCGGGTGTTTCTCCTCGCGTCATCGCCGCGCAGTTTGCCGATCCCAGGCAACTACGCAACCAGCCGATGGCAGAGAAAATGCAGCAAGCAATACACTATTACCCTTGCGATGTATTGTTTGTGCACCGAGATGCCGAGCGCGAGCCCATGCAGAACCGCTTGAAGGAGATTTCGCTCGCGGCCGAACAGGCACAGATCCGAGATCACGTTCCAGTGATACCGGTTCGCATGACTGAGGCTTGGCTTCTTCTCGAAGTTGACGCCATCCGCCGTGCCGCCGACAATCCAAATGGGAATGCTCCCATAACCCTCCCTCGGCTCCACGATCTCGAGTCTGAACCTGACCCGAAGCAGTTGCTGTTCAGTCTGTTGCTCATCGCTTCAGAGAAGACCGGCAGACGCCTCGATCGGTTTCGCAGAAACCTTGCATGGCGCCGAGCTCGCGTCGCAGATTTCACAGGGGATTTCTCCGCGCTCCTGCAACTACGAGCCTTTGCTCACTTCGCAGCCGAAACCAAGCGAGTGGTGGAAGCCTGGTGCGAATCTCACCCGTGATCTCCCTCGTCCTACCCGTCGCGAAAACATCACCGACTTCGCACTCAAATCCGTCCAATCCCACTATCAAGACCCCGCCATCTCCAAATGGGACCTCTTCCACTACGTCTACGCCCTCCTCCACCACCCCCAATACCGCGCCAGATTCGCCGACAACCTCAAACGCTCCCTCCCCCGCATCCCCTTCGCCCCTCCCCTCCCTTCTGATTCATCATTCATCGTTCATCATTCATCGTTTCCGTCCCCCTCCCCCCTCTTTTCCCCACCACCCCCTAACCCCACAAAATCCCGCCAAAACCTAAAATTCGGCGAACAAATTTACCCACCGAACGTACTGAGTAGGGTGCGATTTAGCGCACGTGGGATTTGCCGTTGCCCCCATTCCGTGAGATGGGATTCGAAATTCGACATTCGAACATCAACATTCGAAAATCGAAAATCCCTAAACCCCCGGCCCCGCCAAACGCCCCCCAAAACCACCAGCGCCAGAACAGGGGGAGCAAAGGGGGAGAAAAGGGGGAGAACAGGGGGGTCTCTGGGTGACTTTGGGGTGGTTCTTGGGTGAGTAAAGGGGGTCGGCCGGGGGGGGCTGGCGGACCTTCGCTATTACACTTTGCACATCAGCAACGAGGCATTATGGCCCCCGAAACCGAAGCTGTTCGACATCGCGTAACGGACCTTCATCTCCCGCCTTGTCTTCGGCACATAATCCAGATCGCATTCCGGATCGGGATTCTCCAGGTTGATCGTCGGCGGCACTACGTTCCGATAGACCGTCAACGCGGTGATCACCGCCTCCACACCCCCACTGGCGCCTAACAGATGGCCCAGTTGGCTCTTCGTGGAACTGATCGCCAGCTTCTTCGCATGCGCCCCGAAACTCGACTTCACCGCTCGCGTTTCCGCGATATCGCCCAGGGGCGTGCTCGTACCATGCGCGTTGATGTAATCCACCACATCCGGCGACACCCCCGCGTCGCGCATCGCCAGGTTCATCGCCATCGCCGCACCCTTCCCCTGCTCTTCGGGCGCCGTGATGTGATACGCGTCACCGCTCATGCCATACCCCACCAGCTCGGCATAAATTCTGGCCCCTCTGTGCTTTGCGTGTTCGAGTTCCTCCAGGATCACAACCCCGGCGCCCTCCGCCATCACAAAGCCGTCCCGATCCTTGTCCCAAGGCCGACTCGCTCGCTGCGGCTCGTCATTCCGCGTCGATAACGCTCGGGCGGCACAGAAGCTAGCCATGCCCAACTCGCACAACGCCGCCTCCGACCCGCCGGCGATCATGACCTCCGCCGTACCCTGCTGGATCAGCCGCGTCCCCTCCCCAATTGCATGCGACCCCGTCGCGCACGCCGTCACAATCGCGATATTCGGCCCATGCAGGCCGAAACGGATCGAAACATTACCACTGGCCGCATTGACCATTAGCCGCGGCACGGTGAACGGCGAAACCCGCGACACCCCGCGGAGGTCGAGGGTCTTCTTCTGCTCCTCGATCGTCTCGATCCCGCCGATCCCGCTGCCAATGATCACACCGCATCGGTACGGATCTTCCTTGGCAAAATCCAGCCCGGCATCCTTGACGCTGACAACGGCGGCTGCCAGCCCAAACTGCCCAAAGCGATCCAGCCGCTTAGCCTCGCGGGCGTCGACGCCATAGCGGCTGACATTGAACTTTGCGCATTCACCGCCAAAGCGGGTCGGGTACTTGGTGGTATCCCAGCGCGTGATCATGCTGATCCCGCTGCGGCCGGCGCAGACGCCTTCCCAAAGCGCTTCGGGGGTTTCGCCCAGAGAAGTAATAACCCCCAGACCCGTTATGGCGACACGACGTTTCATGTGTTGGTCGTTAGTCCTTAGGCGCCAAGTGGTTGCCAGTATCAGCCGCCAACGCGAGAACCGCGCTGGCAACTGGTTACTGGCAACTGGCAACTACTTATTGGAGTGTTCCTTGATGTAGTCGATCGCTTGGCCGACGGTCTGGATCTTTTCGGCCTCTTCGTCGGGAATGGACAACTCGAAGGCATCTTCGAATTCCATGACCAGTTCGACGGTATCCAGTGAGTCGGCATTGAGGTCGTTGATGAAATGGGTTTCGCGGGTGATCTCGCTCTTGTCCACGCCCATCTGTTCACTGACTATTTCGATAACCTTCTGCTCGATGTCGTCCATAGTTCCTACCTTGCCCCGGTTAAAAAAGCCATATACAGCCGGGCCACACGGCCCGAAGGTTTGCTGACTATAGCCGTGAGAAGCCTAATTTCAACGCCCTGAGCTTCACATCAACATCCCACCATCTACGCAAATAACCTGTCCCGTGACATAACTGGCATCGGGCCCAGCCAGGAAGCTGACCACGGAGGCGATTTCTTCCGGCAAGCCAAATCGTCGCAGGGGGATATGCGACTTGGCGGTTTCTTTGATTTGTTCGTTGAGGACATCGGTCATGTCGGTGGTGATGAATCCCGGTGCGACGCAGTTGCAGGTGATGTTTTTGGACGCCAGTTCCTTTGCGACCGATTTGGAGAGGCCGATGAGGCCGGCTTTGGATGCGGCGTAGTTGGCCTGTCCGGCGTTGCCGGCAACGCCGGCAACGGAAGTAATATTGATGATTCGGCCGCCCTTGGCTCGCATCATGGGCCGAGCGGCCGAGCGGATGGAGACGAAGGCGCTCTTGAGGTTGGTCCGGATGACCGAGTCGAAGTCGTCGTCATCCATGCGGAGGATGAGGCCGTCCTTGGTGATGCCGGCGTTGTTGACGAGCACATCGAGGCGGCCGAGCTTTTCAGTGACAGACTCGATTGTGGCGGCCAGAGCTTTGGCGTCGGCGATATCGCAGGTGAGCGGTTCGGCGGAGCCGCCTTCGGATTGGATGGCTTGGCAGACCTGCTGGAGCTTGTCGGCATTGCGGGCGACGGCGACGACATGGAAGCCGTCCTTGGCGAGGCGTTTGACGATGGCGGCGCCGATGCCGCGGGAGCCGCCGGTGACGAATGCGACGCGTTTGTCGATCATGGTCGTTCCTTTCTGGTCAGGGCGTCCGCGGCGGCGAGAGAATCGATGGGGAGGCGGCGGTTGATTTTCCTGGCGAGGCCCGCGAGGGTTCGACCGGGGGCGAGCTCGATGAAACGGAGGTCGGGGGTTGCAATGAGAGTTTCCATGGTTTGCAGCCATTTCACCGGGAGGGTGATCTGATCGACGAGCAGGCGTTTGATGGAATCGGGGTCGGCGTGGGGGGCGGCGGTGACATTGGCGTAGACCGTGCAGCGGGGGGCGTTGAAGGCGACGGCGGCCAGTTCTCGTTGCATGGCGTCGGCGGCGGACTGCATGAGGGGGCTGTGGAAGGCACCGGCGACTTTGAGTGGGATGGCTTTGAAGCCTTTGGATTCGGCGACGGCAGCGATGCGTTGGCAGGCGGAGGTGGAGCCGGAGACGACGATTTGGCCGGGGGAGTTGAAGTTAGCGGGGACGAGGACTTGTCCGTCGGCGCACTCTTGGCAGAGGGCGGTGACGGCGGGTTCGTCGGCGCCCATAAGGGCGACCATTGCGGAGGGGGTAGCGACGGCGGCCTGCTGCATGTAGCGGCCGCGGGCGGCGACGAGTTTAAGGCCATCTTCGAAACTGAAGACGCCGGCCAGGTGCAACGCGGTGTATTCGCCGAGACTGAGGCCGGCGCAGAAGGCGGTGGTTTGGGGGTCGAGGATTCCGCCGGCGACGGCGGCGCGGTGGGCGGCGATGCTGGTGACGTAGATGGCGGGCTGGGAGATATCGGTCTGGTTGAGGCGGTCTTCGGGGCCTGTGAAACAAAGGGAAGCGAGGTCGAAACCGAGGGCGCGGTTGGCGGCGTCGAAGGTTTCGCGAGCGGCGGGCGAGGCTTCGTAGAAGTCTTTGCCCATGGCGACGGCTTGTGCGCCTTGGCCGGGACAGAGGATGGCGAGTTTGGGGGGCATAGTTGCCAGTTGTCAGTGGTTGGTTGCGAGTTTCATTTTCAGACACGGACGACGGCGTTGGCCCAGGTGAGGCCGGCGCCGAAGGCGACGAAGAGGACGATATCGCCGGGTGAGACCTTGCCGGCGCGCCAGGCTTCATCGAGGGCGATGGGGATGGATGCGGCGGAGGTATTGCCGTACTTGTCGATGTTGACGAAGGCTTTGTCGGGGGCGAGGCCGAGGCGTTCCATGGCGGAGTCGATGATTCGCTGGTTGACCTGGTGGGGGACGATGAGTTTGACGTCCTTGGTGGACAGTTGGCACTTGTGCAGGGCGTCTTCGATGAGTTCGGCGAAGCGTTGGACGGCGAACTTGTAGACTTCGCGGCCTTTGATCTGCATGTACTGGCGGCGGGTTGCGATGAGGTCGGCGTTGACGGGGTTTCGGCTGCCGGTGGCGCAATGGAGCATTTCCCAGCCATTGCCGTCGGCATGGAGGGAGGCGTAGAGGACGCCGCGGGACGCATCGGTGGAGCGTTGGAGGACGACAGCGCCGGCGCCGTCGCCGAAGAGGATGCAGCTTTGGCGGTCGGTGTAGTCGGTGATGCGGCTGAGGGTTTCAGCGCCGATGACGATGATGTTGCGATAGCGGCCGGACTTGACGAAGTTGTTGGCGGTTTCGAGTGCGTAGATGAATCCGGAGCAGGCGGCGGAGACGTCGAAGGCGGGAGTGGTATCGAGGCCGAGGCCGGCGCCGACGAAGCAGGCGGTGGAGGGGAACTGCATTTCGGGGGTGATGGTGGCGCAGACGATGAGGTCGACGTCCTGGGGAGTGAGTCCGGCGGCTTCGAGTGCGTGTCTGGCGGCGGCGGTGCCCATGGTGGCGGTGGACTCGTTTTCGGCGACGATGCGGCGTTCTTTGATGCCGGTGCGCCGGATGATCCAGTCGTCGCTGGTATCGACCAATTTGGCCAGGTCGGCGTTGGTCAGACGGCGTTCCGGAAGGTAGCTGCCGGTGCCGGCGATGATGGCTCCGTAATTGGACATAGGTGAATCTTCGATGTTCTTAATTTTCGATTCAACCCCGCGATCGGGAATCAAGAACCAAAGGGTCGAAATTGCTTCATTCTTCGCCCGCGGGGATGCTCTTTTCGATCTGCTGCACAATCTTAGTATTGATGTCGCTGTTGACGAGTTGTTTGCCGAGGCGGATGGCGTTCTTGATGGCTTTTGAGTCGGAGCGGCCGTGGCAGATGAGACAGTAGCCGTTGACGCCGAGGAGTGGTGCGCCGCCGTGTTCCTGGTAGTCGTGCTTGTCGCGGAGGTTTTTGAAGAGGGGCTGGATCTGCTGGAGGAGGGAGGCGCCGGCCTGCTGGACTTCGGCGACGATGGACTGGAAGAGGCCTTCGGCCATGCCTTCGGCGAGCTTGAGGACGATGTTGCCGACGAAGCCATCGCAGACGGCGACATCGACGACGTCTGTGAAGATATCGCGGCCCTCGATGTTACCGACGAAGTTGATGAGGGGTTCGTCCTTCATGAGTTTGCGGGACTCTTTGACGATGGTGGTTCCCTTGGCGTCTTCTTCGCCGATGGATAGGAGGCCGATGCGGGGGTTGGATTTTCCGGTGATGGCAGTGGCGTAGGCGCTGGCCATGATGGCATATTGCTGCAGGTGTTTGGGTTTTGGGGAGATATTGGCGCCGACATCGCAGATGACGACGGGGCCATGGAAGGTGGGCATGAGGACGGCGATGCCTGGGCGGGCGACGCCGGGGAGGGTTCGCATGCGGAGCTGGGCGGCGGCGACACAGGCGCCGGTGTTGCCGGCGGAGATGACGACATCGGCTTCGCCTTTGGAGGCGAGCCTGAACATGACAGAGATGGAGCTGTTGGGTTTGGAGCGGATGGCCTCGACCGGGGAATCGTCCATGGCGATCACCTCGGTGGTGGGGATGATTTTGTAGAGAGCTTTTTTGTCCGGATCGAGGTTTGAGGAATCGAGGCCGGTTCGGATGACGGTCTCGTCGCCGACGAGAAGAACGCAGTCGTTCTGATCGAGGAGAGGGGCAGCCTCCCAGCAGCCTTTGAGAATGGCTGCGGGAGCACGGTCGCCGCCCATAACATCAACAGCAACTCGCACGGGGTATTCTCCCTCTGACTTCCGGGATGACTACTCGGCTTCTTGTTCGATCTGGAGCGAAAGCTTTGGATTCACGTAGCCGCAATTGTCGCAGGCGGCGTGGGGCAGTTTTGGGGTGCCGCACTGGGGACAGCGGACGTAGTGAGTCGGAGTTAAGGCATGGTGGGAGCGACGGTTGCGCTTGCGGGATTTGCTGATTTTTTGAACGGGTTGCATGGAGTACTCCTCGAGACAGTCTCGTAAGTCATTACCGGGTTACGCCGCTCTGGTTTGGGCAGGCGGCATAGTATGGCCACGCGCCCGTCAAAAAAGCAACGGCGGGTATAAGACCCGCCGGTGGCGAACCGGGCGGGTACGTTATGTATTAACAGGGGATATGTCAAGGGTGGGTAGAGGATGGTGTAAGGGCCCGCGGCTCGTATGGGAGGTCACAGCCCGTCTCAGCAAATAGTCATTCCTGGAAACTGCTCCCGCATCCGCACGTGCTCGTCGCGTTGGGGTTCTTAAACACGAACCCCCGCCCCATGATCTCATCCTTGAAATCGATCTCCACCCCATTCAGATACAGATACGACTTCATATCGCACAGGATCTTCACGCCATTCGAATCAATCTCCTCGTCCCCATCGGTCTTGACCTCTTCCGTCAGGTCCAGCACATACGTAAACCCGCTGCACCCGCCGCCCTTAACCGCCACCCGCAGACGCGTCGCGGCTTCCGGAAGTCCTTGTTCCTTAACGATTTTCTTAATTTCCCCAGCCGCCTTCTCGCTTAGAATAATCGCCATTAATCAGCTCCTTGTAACTCAGACCGCCGAAATCATACGCAATCAGAGCTATATTGTCCAAATCAGCTCGCCACGCCCCCGAATACACTCGCCCGCTGTGCACGCGTAAACGCATTCCCCCCTCATGGTACTCATGCGAACTTTGCTTCAGAACCCTCACGAAACGCTCGACTCCCCGCCGCAGATCCAGTGCTCCCCGCCTTCCGAAACCCCAAACGCAGCCGCCCCATCGTCAGGCTTGGTTTCGCCGTTCGCTTCAGCCACGTGCCGCTCATTCCGCATCAGGTCCGAAAGCTTCACTTCCTTCAGAGACTCCACCAGCTTGGCATGCAGCATCTGAATCGGCCCCGAAATCGGGCAGTTGCGCACCTTGCATCGCTTCGGCTCATCCGGGTCGCGATCCGTTGCCGAACACTCCGTGAGCTGCACCGGCCCTTCCAGGATCTGGACCAACCCATGAACCGAAATCTTCGCGAGGTCCGTGCATAGCCGATACCCACCCTTCGTGCCCCGAGTGCTTGAAAGCACACCGTTGTGATGCAGCGTCTTCAGGATGTTCATCACCAGGGCCACCGGCATCTCGAACGTAGTCGCAATCTCCCTGGCCGATACGGTCCGGTCAGATCGCTCGGCCAGATAGCTCAGCGCGATCAGTGCGTAATCCGTTTTCTTAGTTAACGATAGCACGGGACCTCTAGTACGGATACCCGCCCGGCAGCCCAATGTTTACCACGATAGTACGAAGCCCCTCCGATTTCAATGCCATAAACCCAACAAGAGCAATCTTGATAACAGAATCCCCCGGGAAACGGGATCAGCCATCTCTTCAACTGGACCTTTCCCCATCGATCTGTAAATTGGTCACACTTCTTTCGGAGAATTATTTCTATGCAAATCCGCGATCCCAAAAGCTGCAAGTTCGATCAGGTTTCCCTTGGCGAGTGCATGATCCGCCTCTCGCCGCCTCAGCACGGCCGAGTCGAATTCTCCCCCATCCTCGAAGTCTGGCCCGGCGGCGGCGAATATAACGTCTCCTATGCCTTGGCCCGTCTCGGCCAGCGCACCGGCTGGGTAGGGGGGCTTAATAGCTCCCCCATGGGCGCCATCATCCGCAACCACGCCCGCTCCGCCGGCATGGACCTCTCCTACGTCGTCGAACGAAAATACGACGGCGTCGGCAAGAAAGACCGCATCGGCCTTAATTTCACCGAGGTCGGCGTCTCCAAACGCTCCTCCGTCACCCTCTACGACCGCGGCCACTCCGCCACCGCCGGCATCAAGCCCGGCGAAATCAACTGGAAGAAACTCTTCAACGAAGACGGCGTCCGCTGGCTCCACACCGGCGGAATCTTCGCCGCCCTCTCCGAATCCGCCCGCCAGGTCGTCGCCGAAGCCGTCAAAGCCGCCCACGACGCCGGCACCATCGTCTCTTACGACCTGAACTTCCGCTCCAAGCTCTGGAAATCCGAAGACGCCATCGCCACCACCAAGCCCCTCGTCCCCTACATCGACGTCCTCATCGGCAACGAAGAAGACTTCCAAAAAGTCCTAGGCTACGCCGTCGAAGGCGTTGACGTGGAAAAAGGCGAACTCGACACCACCGCCTTCAAAAACATGGTCACCAAAGTCACCAGGGACTTCAAAAACATCAAAGTCGTCGGCACGACATTACGCGGCGTCAAAAGCGCCACCGTCAACGACTGGTCCGCCATCATGTGGCACGAAGGTACCTTCTACGACGGCCCCAACTTCCCCAACCTGGAAATCGAAGACCGCGTAGGCGGCGGCGACGGCTTCGCCTCCGGCTTCATCTACGGCTTCCTCACCGGAAAGACCCCCCAAGACTGCGTCAACCTAGGCGTCGCCCACGGCGCCCTATTAATGTCCACCATGGGCGACACCAGCCAGATCACCCTCGACGAGCTATTGCACACCGCCGCCGGCGGCAGCGCGAGAATCAAGCGATGAAAAGCACCGAAGGTGCGCCAGTGTGAGAAACGAGGATAACCCAGCCCCAAAGGGGCGATAGACCCAAATGAACGACCCACAGGACCAGCACGATGCATCTCCCCGTCCGGCCACACCGCCCGTGCCCATCCTTGACTATGGCCGTCCGCAACCTGTCATCTTCCTTGGCCAACCCCTCCAAAAAACGGTCCGCCAACTATTGGTCGTTGAACTGGTGCTACTACTCCTCGCCTCCGTCATGCTCGATGCTGGTGCGATGATGATGCTCGTGACGTTCTTTTTCATTCTCTTCTGGCTTGGGCTCATCGTATGCCTGCTGATATATCGCATCCGTCTCCCTCTCCGCCAACGCATCGAAATCCTCATCGGCATCGTCCTGGCCGCCGCCGGTACGCTACTTGTACACCTATGAGCAATGTACTCCGCAACAACAAGTCCTTCATGGAGTCGCCATGAAAACCTTGGTAATCCGCAACATCCCGCCCGAAACCCATCGCTGGCTCAAAGACGAGGCCGCGAAAAACGGCCGAACCCTGAGCCAGCAGGGCATCCTGATCCTCGCACAAGGTCTCGGCCTTCAGCTGCCACCTCGAATCCTCAATGCCAGAAGCAAGCGACTACCCAAATCCGCTAGGAAATTGTAGGTAACGTAGGGGCGGCTTCAGCCGCCGTTCAACTGACAACCAACCACTAACAATGGACACCAACATGAAAATCCTCCTCACCACCACCAGCTATCAAGACACCCCCGGCCCCCACCACGCCCTGCTCAACAACTCCGGCCACACCATCGTCCGCGCCCGCGGCCCACTCGAAGAACCCGCCATGCTCGACCTCATCACCCAAAACCAGGGCTTCGATGGCCTGCTCAACGGCGACGACCGCATCACCGCCAAAGTCATCGACGCCGCCCTCGCCACCCCCACCAAACTCAGAGTCATCGCCAAATACGGCATCGGCCTCGACTCCATTGACGTCATATATGCCACCGCCAAACGCATCCCCGTCCTCTTCACCCCCGGCGTCAACCACACCACCGTCGCCGAGCACACCTTCGGCCTCATGATCGCCCTCGCCAAGCACTTCTGGCCCCACCTGCGCTCGACCAAAAAGGGCGAGTGGAAACGCATCACCGGCAACGAACTCTTCGGCAAAACCATCGCCGTCCTCGGCGTCGGACGCATCGGCAAAGAAGTCATCAAACGCGCTGCCGCATTCGACATGCTCCCCGTCGGCTACGACCTCCACTGGGACGACCACTTCGCCAAACAATACAACGTCACCCGCGCCAACACCGTCGAAGACGCCATCAAAAACGCCGACGTCGTCTCCCTCCACATGACCCTCACCGACCAGACCCGCGGCCTTTTCAACAAGAACCTCCTCGCGAAGATGAAAAAAGGCGCCATGCTCATTAACACCGCCCGCGGCCCACTTGTTGACGAATCCGCCGTCGCCGAAGCCTGCGAATCCAAGCACCTCCTCGGCTACGCCACCGATGTCCTCGAAAAAGAACCCCAACCCGCCAACCACCCTTTCATCGAAATCGACAACATCATCGTCACTCCCCACGTCGGCTCCCGAACCTTCGAATCCGTCGAACGCCAAGCCATGCGCGCCACCCTCAACCTCCTCAACTACCTCAAGGGCGACAACGACTACATCCAAGCCAACTCGTTCTAACTCAATGCCACACCAGCCACCGAGAACACAAGGAACACCAACAGGAGCACTCGCAATGCCTCAGCAACCTCTGGCCGACATCGGCCTCATCGGACTCGCCGTCATGGGCGAAAACCTCGCCCTCAACATCGCCGACCACGGCTTCAAAGTCGCCGTCTACAACCGTACGACCGACATCATGCGGAAATTCATCGCCCGCGAAAACCCCCCAGGCGGACTCGTCGGCTGCGAAACCATCCAACAGCTCATTGCCGCCGTCAAACGCCCCCGCAAATTCATCATCCTCGTCAAAGCCGGCCCCGCCGTCGACGCCGTCACCCAACAACTCATCGAGGCCGGCATCGATACGGACGACATCGTTGTCGATTGCGGAAACTCCCTCTTCACCGACACCATCCGCCGCGAAAAACAGTACGCCGATGAGTGCAAGTTCTTCGGCTCCGGCGTCTCCGGCGGCGAAATCGGCGCACGCTTCGGCCCCTCGCTCATGCCCGGCGGTGACCCCAACTCCTGGCAACACCTCAGACCGATCTGGGAAGCCATCGCCGCCAAGGTCGATCCCAAAACCGGCAAGCCCATCGAAACCGCCACCCCCGGACACCCCGTCACCACCGGCGTCCCCTGCACCGCCTACCTCGGCCCCAACGGCGCCGGACACTACGTCAAAATGATCCACAACGGCATCGAGTACATTGATATGCAGCTCATCGGCGAGGCCTACTGGCTTATGTCCAACCTCCTCGGCCTCAAAGCCCCGGAACTCTCCAGAATCTTCGCCACCTGGAACCAAGGCGACCTCGATTCCTACCTCATCCAGATCACCGCCGACATCCTCCAACAGCCCGACCCCATGCATATGGGCGATTACCTCGTCGACTACATCCTCGACACCGCCGGACAGAAAGGCACCGGTAAATGGACCAGCACCAATGCCCTGGACATGGGCGTCCCCGCCAACTCCATCACTGAAGCCGTCTTCGCCCGCTTCCTCTCCGCACTCAAGCACGAACGCATCGACGCCTCCAAACCGCTCACCGGACCCACTCCCTCGTACACCGGCAACAAAGAGCAACTTATCAACGCCGTCCGCGACGCCCTCTATTGCTCCAAGATCTGCGCCTATGCCCAAGGATTCCAACTCATGCGCGAAGCCCAGAAGGAATACAACTGGAAGCTCGACTTCGCCACCATCGCCGCCATCTGGCGCGGCGGCTGCATCATCCGCGCCCGCTTCCTCCAAAAGATCACCGATGCCTACACCCGCAACTCCGACCTGGTCAACCTCCTGCTCGACCCGTACTTCAACGACCAGATCAAGACCGGCCAAACCAACTGGCGAAACGTCGTCTCCCTCGCCGCCACCAACGGCCTGCCCGCCCCCGCATTTATGTCGGCGATGGCTTATTACGACGGCTACCGCTCCGTGCGGCTGCCGGCCAACCTGTTGCAGGCCCAGCGCGACTACTTCGGCGCCCATACCTACGAACGCACCGACCAGCCCCGCGGCCAGTTCTACCACCTGGATTGGCCCGAACCCTCGCGGCCACAAATCGCCATCGTCAAAGGCGCCGGCGGTGGTCACTGATCGACTGCCCCGCAGGCGCAAAACCCGCCGGCGGACTTCTCAAGGATGGATCTGAATTCCATCCATGTATCCGATCATCCCGACAACATCACCCGCGAAAAACCCGAGCGGCTCGAACTGGTCATGCTGCCGATCCGGCAAAGCACACCCGCGCCAGCGACCATGCCCGCCAACCCAGACCCCAAATCCCAATTCCGCGTCGGCGATCGCGCAATCCGCAAACCCGGAGAATCATCGTTGAATCCGCTCGCCCGTTTTGCGACAATATCGCCATGACCACATCAACCAAACCCACACCAGCCTTCTCTCGACGATCGTTCCTCAAATCTGCCGCCGCGACCACCGCAGGCGCCGCCGCGATGCAATTCGTCATTCCCTCATCCGTCCACGCCGCTGGCAGTGACAGTCTCAAAATCGGCCTCGTCGGCTGCGGCGGCCGCGGAACCGGCGCCGCCGCCCAGGCACTCGCCGCCGACAAAGGTGCCGTGCTCGTCGCCATGGCCGACGCGTTTGGAGACCGCCTCCAAAGCAGCCTCGCCAGCATCAAGAAAACCGCTTCCGCATCTGCGCAAGTCAACGTCGCGCCCGACCGCTGTTTCGTCGGCCTTGATGCCTACAAGAAGCTCATCGACTCCGGCGTCGATGTCGTGCTGCTCACCGCCGCGCCCGGGTTCCGCCCTGCCCACATCGAATACGCCGTTCAGGCCGGCAAACACGTCTTCGCCGAAAAACCCATGGCCACCGACGCCCCCGGCGTCCGCTCCGTCGCCAAGAGCGCTGCAATTGCCAAAGAAAAGAAACTCGCCCTCGTCGCCGGTTTCAATGGCCGATACACCTTCTCCACCCAAGCCACCGTCCAGAAAATCCACGACGGCGCCATCGGCGATGTCGTCGCCATGTACACCGCCTTCAACACCGGCTACCTCTGGAACCACGGCCGAAAACCCGAGTGGTCCGACATGGAGTGGCAGGTTCGCAACTGGTACTACTTCACCTGGCTCTCCGGTGACCATCTCGTCGAACAGGCCGTCCACAACTGCGACAAACTCGCCTGGGTCATGCGCGACGTCATGCCCGTCCGCGCCCTCGCCCTCGGCGGCCGACAGGTCCGAACCCAGGAACAATGGGGACATATCTACGACCACTTCGTTGTCATGTACGAATGGCCCAACGGCGCACGCGGTTTCCTCTTCTGCCGCCAGCAGGACGGCTGCGCCAACGACGTCTCCGATCACATCATGGGCAGCAACGGCATCGCCCACTTCGGCGGCCCCGGCTCGGGAATCACCGGCCCCAACGCCTGGAAATACACCGGCCCCCAAAACTCCGGCCACGAACACGAACACGTCGAAATGTCCGCCTCCATCCGCAAAGGCAACCCCATCAACAACGGCGAACGCATGGTCAACTCCACCCTCATCTCCATCATGGGCCGAATGGCCGCCTACACCGGCCAAGTCATCACCTGGGAACAGGCGATGAATTCCCAGGAGAACCTCATGCCCGAAAAACTCGAATTTGGCCCCATCCCCATCCCCCCCGTCGCCATGCCCGGAAAGACCAAGTTCATTTGATCGCGACACAAGCCTCCGAGACTCTCGCAAAGAGGCAAGCCCGGCCGAAATGCATCGGTCAAGGCTTGCCTCTTCGCCAGTTCTCCGCTGCCGTTACAGCAGCTTCGTCCGCCCCGGCGTCGCAAATACCGGATACACCTTGTCCGGCCCCGGCTTCACCGGCGGCTCCATCTCAAATGTGCAGTCCTCAGGCTTCGGCGCATAGGCAAAGTCCGACTTCACCACCCGGTCCCACCTCATCTCCTCGCCCGTATAGCACGAAAGCTGACCCATGATCGTGACCAGCGTCGATCGCGCCATGTAGTCGCCATTGTTCACCGGGTTCCCCGCCCGGATCGACTTCAACAGCACCGCGTGCTCAATGTCGTACGGGTTTGCGTCTTCGCCTTTGTACACCCACGGGGTCTGACCCACGATCCGCCCGTGCGTCACGTAACACTGCCCCTTCGACCCCAGCACAATCGAATCCGCATTCCCATAGCACCCATCAATCGTCCGGCAGAACGCATACACCCGCACGCCGTTGGCATATTCGTATACCACCCCGTGGTGATCGAACACGTTGCCGTACACTTCCCCGATGCTCGTCGAGCGCCCACCCATCCCGTGGCACTTCACCGGCGGCTGTTCCTTCAGCGCCCACGTCGCCCGGTCCATGTTATGTACCAGCGACTGCGGCACGTCGTCGCCCGACAGCCACACAAAGTGATACTGGTTCGAGCACTGATACTGAATCTCGCCCATCCCCGGCTGGCGCTGGTAGAGCTGATACGGCGATCGCAAAAAGTTCTCCTCGATCGAAATAATCTCCCCGATCTGCCCGTCGTGAATCCGCTTGATCGCTTCGATATACCGCGGATCGTGCCGGCTGTGCAACCCCGACGCCAACCCCAGCTTCTTCTCCTTCGCCAGCGACGCCGCCGCATTCAACATCTTGATCCCATACGGATCGATCGCGTGCGGCTTCTCCACAAACACATGTTTCCCCGCCTCGATCGCCGCCTTCGCGTGGAACGGATGAAACTTCGCCGCATTCGCAATCAACACCACATCGCAGCTATCGATCACCTTCTTATACCCGTCAAAGCCGTCAAAGCAGTGGTCGTCATCCACCATCACCTGATCGGGCTTCTGCTGTTTCAGCGACGCCCGCTGCGCCTTCACCCGCGCCGGCACAATGTCGCACATCGCCACCAGCCGCACGCCTTTGTCAACACTCATCGAATTGATTGCCGCCCCCGGGCATCGGCCGCCGCACCCCACCATTCCGATCTTGATGATGTCGCTCCCCGCCGCATGCGCCATCTGCGAAACCTGGAGGTTGACCAGCGCCGCCGCCGTCACCGCCGCCGACGTCTTCAAAAAATCCCGACGAGTTGCCGATGTGCTCATACTCTCGCTCCCTGAATTTGTGACACCCCCGCTCCCCCACATCATACCAACACCCCCACGCCAAGTCCCGCAACTGCTTCTGGAGACCAACCCGGCGCAAGGGTATGCTGTTCACACCATGACTCCCTTCACAAAAACATACCTCGCTCTCCTCATCTTGTTGGCCCCCTCCCTCGCCACCGCTCCACCCAACCTCATCGCCAACGGCGACTTCTCCCAATCCACCAACGGCCAACCCACCCACTGGCAAACCGCCGGCGACTCCAACGTCGTCACCCAAACCCTCACCCTCGCCAAAGACCCCGCCAACCAACCCTACGCCCTACTCACCTGCTCCCGCTTTGCCAAACAAACCCCCTCCGCCCACGCCATGCTCGCCCAGGTCGGCCTCGTCCAACTCACCAAAGGCCGCACCTACGAATTCTCCTGCCGCGCCCGCTGCGCCAACCTCACCGGCCGATCCGTCTCCATCGCCATCACCGACACCAAAGTTTGGGCCAACTGCGGCCTCCAATCCCAACTCCCCCTCTCAACCTCCTGGCAATCCTGCAAACGCGTCTTCCGCGCCACCCAATCCGTAGGCCCCTCCAGCCGCCTCCAAATCTGGTTCAACGAAACCGGCTCACTCGAAATCGCCGATGTCCGACTGGTCGAATATGCCGACCAAGAGACCGTCTTCACCGACACCGTCTTCAAATCCTTCGGCAAAAACCTCATCCCCAACTCGTCCTTCGAAGTCGGCTCCTCCGGCTGGTCCAGCCTCGGCCTCGGCGTCGGCTGGGGCGACCTCGAATCCCTCCACGGCCAAATCGAATCCACCGGCGGTCAGCACGGCCGATCCTTCCTCCGCATCCCCCTCGGCGACTCCCAATCCCCCATCCTCTACTTCGACTACTACCAACCCATCGTTCGCCGCGAACTCCGCCCCCTCGCCGCCTCCCGCGGCTGGATCCCTGTCGAAACCAACACCCCCTACACCCTCTCCGCCTACCTCCGCGCTAGCCGCAACCAAACCCCCGCCCTCCTCGGCGTACGCTCGAAAAACCCCGCCGCAGGCTCGCGCGACTACACCACCGCCCTCAAACTCACCACCACCTGGCAACGCTACTCCCTCACCTTCAAACCCCAACACCGCTACGTCTTCGTTTACGCCGGCCCGGACCTGGCCGAAGACCAGCGCATCGACGTCGACATCGACGCCATCCAATTGGAAAAGGGCGACAAACCCACCGACTTCTCACCTCGCTTCCCCGTCGAATTCTCCCTCGAACCCGCCGCCCCCTCCGGCATCTTCTACGACAACGAACCCGCCCGCCTGATCCTCCGTGCCGCCAACCACGCCACCACCCGCTCCACCCTCCCCATCACTCTCCGCGCCAGTGATTTCCTCGACACCCCCATCACCCTCCCCCCACAGCAACTAGATGTCCCCTCCCATTCCACCGTCGTCCGCGAGATCACCCTCCCCAACGACTTCAAAGGCTTCTACAATCTCACCGCCTCCGCCGGCATCAACAACCGCACCGAATCCACCTCCCTCCGCATCGCCATCGTCCCCCGCCCAACCTCCCCCGACTCCGTCCTCGGCATCAACCACGCCTTCGTCTCGCGCAATCTCATCCACCTCGCCTCCAAAGCCGGCGTCACCTGGTACCGCGATTGGTCCCTCAAGTGGCAGCACATCGAGCCAAAGCCCGGCGAATTCCACTGGGACATCGCCGATACCCAAATCAACCGCGTCCTGGCCGAGAAAACCTCCGTCCTCCCACTCCTCCCTCCCTTCCCCTCCGCCGACTGGTCCAGCGAAGCCCCCGCCTCCCTTTCCACCCAAGGCTACCCCGGCGTTCGCATCCGTCAGGCCTTCGCCCCCAAAAACCCCGCCGACCTCTCCTCTTTCATCGAAGAAGCCGTCGCCCGCTACAAAGACCGCATCCACATCTGGGAGTTCCTCAACGAACCCATCTACACCGACTACTCCCTCCCCGCCGACTCCACCAACCGCTACGGCGGCCACAAATACACCCCCGCCGACTACGTCAACCTCCTCCAAATCGCCTCCGCCGCCATGCGCAAATCCGACCCCACCTGCAAAATCATCGGTGGCATCGGTTCCGGCCCCAAACAACTCACCTCCGACGTCCTCTCCGCCGGAATCCTCAAATCCATCGACATCTTCAACCTCCACCTCTACCCCGGCCTTCGCGCCCCCGAAGCCTACGAAAGCGAAATGTCCGACCTGCTCAAACTCATGGATTCCGCCGGTGGCCGCAAGCCCATCTGGATCACCGAATTCGCCTACTACGGCGCCGACGACCTCCCCCGCGAACCCTTCTTCCCCTCCCAAGACAACTGGGCCGAGGATCGCCTCCTCGATTCCGAACGCCAATGCGCCGATTACACCCTCCGCTTCTTCACCATCATGCTCAGCAGGGGGGTCCAAAAGATCTTCATCCACTCCGGCTGCAACAGCCCCGCCAACTCCCCCAACTTCGAATGCCCCCTCTTCGGTAGCTGCGCCTCCCCCCGCAAACTCTTCCCCGCCCTCTCCGTCTTCACCAATCTCCTAGGCCCCACCCCCACCCCCGCCGGAGACGCTCACCTCCCCGACTCCACCCAACTCCATGCCTTCGAAACCGAAAAGCACGCCATCCTGATCCTCTGGCAACCCGACCCCACCCCCATGAAACTCACCCTCCCCACCCGCCCCGACCTAACCTACCTCGACACCATGGGCCGCAAGCTCCCCTCCCCACCCGCGGCGTTCTCGCCGTCCCCAATGTATCTCGTTGCCCCTGCCGGCTCCGCGAAGCAGCTCTTGGACTCCCTCTCGCGCCCGTAAACCGCAGACCGCGCCTCCTTCCCCCTCGCCCGGTACTCCGGGAGAGGGTTGGGGTGAGGGTTCCGCGCAAGGCCCCCGATCAACTTCCCCGCCCATTCGCTGTACCCTCTCCTGCCGGGTTTGCCCTTCGTGGCCCAACCCTCTCCCACCTTCATCCATCTGCAGCCTCTCGCTACAATTCCCCCATGCCCCGCCGCCGTTCCACCCTTCTCTCCGCCGCCTGCTGCGTCCTTTGCCTGGCGATGATCATCATCTGGGTCGAGAGCATCTGGTTCAGCGAGGTAGCGTGGTTCACCTATGGCCAGGGCCATGAAGACCATCTGCATCAGTTCACATTGTGTTCACGAGGCGGGAAGCTGACGTTCGCCACCTCGCGGTTTACCCACTATGCTCCGAGTGGAGAACCGTATTTCGACTGGCATCGTGCTCACCGCTGGTCCTTCCACGTGCATCGCAGTCGCTGGTGGCCTGCAACTAGAACGCGCGGCGCGAGCGGCTTGCGATTTCCCACAACTCAGCCCCCTCGTCCCATCGTGACATCTTGGAGTCTATTGGGCATCGTCGGCGGCTTCACCCTTGCCCCTCCTGCGACAGCTCGAGAGATCCACGTCAGCGTGCCGTACTGGCTGCTGACAGCCCTGTTGGCCTTCTACCCCGCACGCCGCGCTTGGACCCGCCGGCGCCAAATGCGCCGCCTCCGCCTCGGTCTCTGCCTCACCTGTGGCTACGACCTCCGCGCCTCCAAAGACCGCTGCCCCGAATGCGGCTCCCCCATCCCCACCAATAACGAATAACCAATAACAAATAACAAATAACGACTAACCACCCCAACCCCGCCGTTCACTTCCCAAACGCCCAAAGATTCTCATTCGTCCTCACATACAAACAATCCCCCCCAATCCCCGGCGTTGCCGAAATCGCCTCCCCCACATCATTCTCCGCCAGACCCTTCAACCCAGCCCCCGCCTCATACACACTCACCACCCCCAGCATTGACGCCACATAAATCTTCCCGTCCGCCGCGATCGGCGACGCATAATACTGCCCATCCGCCCCGATCCGCTTGTTCAGATACATCGCCTTCCCAGTCTTCGCCTCAAAACACGACGCCATCCCCCCGCCCTTGATCACATACACCCGCCCACGGTAATACAACGGCGACGCGATCTCCGCGATCCCCTTCTTCTCCTTCCACGCCACCGCCGTCCCCGTCACGTCCCCCTTCCCAGGCTCCTTCACCCCAAACACCCCGTTCTCCGCATCCTTAAACACCTTGAGATTCTCCTCCCACTCTTCCTTCGTCACCACGCCGTCGTGGTTCATGTCGATAATCGTAAAAACATCCTTCGCGATCCCCGCCGTCTCGTTGTAGCTCAGCTTTCCATCGCCATTCTTGTCGAATTTTCCCACCACATCGTCAAACTGCGGCAGCGGCTCCGTCATGCTGTACGACATCGCAAACACCATCCCCTCGCCAACCGCGAGCGACGGACAAATACTCACCGCCTCCAACCCCCGGCAGCTCCATCGCTCCGCCCCGTCCTTCAGATCATACCCCACCAGCCTCACGCTCCCCGCCACCACCACTTCCTCCACCTCGCCCCTTTTCCAATAGATCGGCGTCGTATGACTCGTGAAAAACAGCGGCCGCCGCGCCTGCCACACCGTCTGGCCATTCTTCGGATCCACCGCAATCAGGAACGACTTCCACCCCTCCTGATCCCCATTCACAATCAACTTCCCCCCCGCCAAAATCGGCGACGCCGCCGTCCCATGCCGAGCATCCCCGATCGGCATCTCCTTCCGCCACACTTCCTTCCCCTCAAAGTCATACGCCAGCAGCCCAAACGACCCGAAAAATACGTACACCCGCTGACCATCCGTCACCGGCGTCGGCGTCGCCGGACTGTTCATGCTCGTGTACCGCTCGATCTTCTGCACCGGCGCCGCCTGCCGCCAAAGAACCTTCCCATCCCCCCGGTTAATGCAAATCGTCTCCAGCTTCCCCTTCTCAAACCCCGTCAGAAAAATCCGATCATCCCAGATCACCGGGCACGAATGCCCCTTCGGCACTGCCACCTTCCACTTCAGATTCTTCGATGCCCCAAACTCCACCACCGGCTTCTCCCCCTCGCCCGCCACCCCCAAACCACCCGCTCCCCGAAACTGCGGCCACCTCGCCCCAGCCCCGGCCGGACCGCTGGCCAGCACCAACATCCCAACCATCACCCATACCACGCCAACCACATGCTTCCGATCACCCATTTGCCTGCTCCATTGTTCTGCCTACTGATACTCCCGCACCGCCCATTGGTTGTCCAGTACCGATCCCCCAACCATTTGCCCCCGCCACATTGATGACAAGGTCCTCGTCGTAGACTACACGCCCCGCTAAAGCGCTTTGCAGGTTCCTGTACCGCTCGCCCATCGCTTTCCTGGTTTCGTTTCGCGGAAACCCGAAGGGCTTGCTCTCTCTTTCGATTCACCTTGGTTCTGTTGAGTTGGACCCTCAGAGCCACGGATGCACATCCGTCGCTTTCTCCATTCCCTCACTTCGCCGCGCCGCCCCTCAAATACTTCAGCGCCGCGTCCAACACCGGATCCCCCCTCAAGAACTCCCCCGGCTCCGCTTTCACCGCGATGTCCGGCTCGATCCCCCTGCCCTCAAAACACGTCCCGTCCAGCAGCATGTCCTGCCAACTCGGCAAGAACACCACCACTCCATTCTCCAGCGTCTGTGGCTTCGGATTCCCCGAACTGCCAAACGACCGCGCTCCCACCAGCTTGCACCCCGGCACCTGCTTCATCATCAGCAGAAACGACTCGCAACTGCTCATGTTCGCCGGCCCCATCAGCACCGCAACCTTCCCCCGATATTCAGGCCTGCCCCTGTTCGGCTGCAGCATTCGATCAAAAGGCTCCGACGATTTCCCGTTGCTTCGAATGATCGCCTTCGAATACCCCTTCGCCTGATCCACAAAACACCCGGCAAACTGCAATGCCAACGCATCATTCCCCCCCGCATTCGGCCGCACATCCACAATCAGCCCCTTCGCATCCTTATTGTTCCCCAGAACCTCATACACCGCCTCAATATCCTTCGCGCGCTCGTTGGCCCACGTGGCAATCAAAACGTAGACGATTCCATCCTCAAACCGCCCGCTGCCGATCGCGTTGTTCACCCGCTTGAACCCCGGAACGGCATTCGACACGCTGATTATGTTCATATTCGGCGCCACGCTCCGCCGAAAGCTCGGAATCAACTCCTCGCCCACCTTCAACCACAAATGCATATCCTCCGCCGCCCCCAGCATCTTCGCCGCCCCCAACGCAAACTGCTTCGGCGTCTCCGCCGCCTCCAGCATCGGCGACGCCTCCTTGAACACCTTGTCCCAGTCCACCTTCAACCGATCACGATACGAATAATCCTCGTCAACCCCCCGCCGAAGCTGCTCGATCGCCTTCCGGTTCTCCGCCGCCGTCAGTTTCGTCGTCGTCGCCGCGGCCTTCCCCGCCGCCGTCCTGAACGAAATCGGATAAGGCTCCGCGATCTCACCCGTCTTGCTCCGGAAATTCGTGAACGTGTCATTGTTGATGCTCAGCCAATACTCATGATTCGGCTCCAGCCGAATCGACCACACAAACGTCCGATCGTTCACCCACGTCGGCTTGCCGATCAGCGTTGGAAAACTCTCCCCGCCGCCGACCACCGAACATCCATCCCGACTCATCGGCTGGTCAAAAACGATCCGAAATTCCCGCGTCGCCGGATCGACATCCTTCGCCCCATTGTCCGGCGCCGCCTTGACCACCTTGGGCGCTACGCCCAATGCGGCCGACGCCAACGCCATCACCACAACGAAACCCGCCGCCGCAACCCATCGCATACCGACAGTCTTCTTCATGGTCCACCTTTCCCACCAATAGACGCCCCAGCCTCCCGCCGGTTCCCGCGCAACATTGGACAACCGGCCGGCCATCGTACATCATACCAACCCGAGGGGACATTCGAGGAGAAACCACATGTCACGTCCTTTGGTCTTGCCGATGCTGATCTCAGCGTTGATGTCGCTCGTGGGTTGCGCGCACCACGAAAAACCCGCAACCCCGACAGTCCAAATCGTCTGCGCACCCGACGCATCGCCCAGTGAAACGCTCGCCGCCCGCGAAGTCCGCCGCTATCTCTACCTCCGCACCGGACAGCTTCTTCCCATCACCAACCAACCCGGCGCCGGCGACCAGATCATCGTCGCCCGCAAGGACCGCCAACTCGCCAACCACCTCCAGCTCCGCCAAACCGTCGCCACCCTCCAGCCACAACAGTACGTCATCAAAACCATCGATGCCATCTCCGCCGCCCGCGACGCAACACCCCATCGAACCGTCTACCTCGTCGGCGGCGACGACACAGGCACACTCTACGCCGCCTACCGCTTCGCCGAACATATCGGCATTGCCTTCGACCTCGATTCCGATGTCGTCCCCGATCAGCAGGTCGCCTTGGAGCTACCCAAGCTCAACGAAACCGGCAAACCCCTCTTCGACCTCCGCGGCATCCAGCCCTTCCACGATTTCCCCGAAGGCCCAGACTGGTGGAACACCGACCACTACAAAGCCATCATCGCACAGCTCCCAAAGCTCCGCATGAACTTCTTCGGCCTCCACACCTACCCCGAAGGCGGCGTCGGACCCGAGCCTACCGTCTGGATCGGCCTCCCAAAGGACCTCGCTCCCGATGGCACGCTCAACTTCAGCTACACCTCAAGCTGGCAAAACACCCTCCGCGGAAACTGGGGCTACCACGCCAAGCCCACCAGCGATTGGTCCTTCGGTTCCTCCATGCTCTTCGACCACGACGCCTTCGGCTCCGATGTCATGATCCGCCACTGCCCCAGCCCACAAACCCCCGAAGCCCGCAAAGAAGTCTTCGACCTCGCCGGCGACCAACTCCGCGAAGCCTTCACCCTCGCCCACTCCCTCGGCATCAAAACCTGCGTCGGCACCGAAACACCCCTCATCATCCCCAAGCTCGTCCGCGACCGCATGAATACCGACAACGTCAAAGACGTCCAAACCATCTACGAAGGCATCTTCCAACGCATCGCCTGCACCTACCCCCTCGATTACTACTGGTTCTGGACCCCCGAAGATTGGACCTGGAGCGGCGTCTCCGATCAAAACGTAAAAAAAACCATCGACGATATGCAGGCCGCCATCGCTGCCGCCAAAAAAGTCAACGCCCCCTTCGCCCTCGCCACCTGCGGCTGGGTCCTCGGCCCCCCCAACGACCGCGCCCTCTTCGACACCATCCTTCCCAAAAACATCCCCGTAAGCTGCATCAACCGCGAGGTCGGAAAAGCCCCCGTCGAACCCGGCTTCGCCAAAGTCCAAGGCCGTGGCAAGTGGGCCATCCCCTGGCTCGAAGATGACCCCAACCTCCTCATGCCCCAGCTCTGGGTCGGCCGCATGCGCAAAGACGCCGCCGACTCCCTCAAATACGGCTGCACCGGCCTCATGGGCATCCACTGGCGAACCCGCATCACCAGTCCCAACGCTGTCGCCCTCGCCAACGCCGCCTGGAACCAATCCCCCTGGAACCAACCCGCCACCCAACCCAGCTCTCTCCTCAAAATGGATGGCGCGGTAGGCGGACAATACGCCGACTTCCCCAACAACCCCATCGCCGACACCGACGATCCCGCCATCTACCAAACCGTCCGCTACGACGTCGACGCCTACTACCTCGCCGTCCCCAACGGTGAATACACCGTCACCCTCCAATTCTCCGAGCCTCACTACGCCGAACCCGCCAAACGCGTCTTCGGCGTCAAGCTCCAAGGCAAACCCGTCATCGATAAACTCGACATCTTCGCCAAGGTCGGCAAAAACAGACCCCTCAACTACTCCTTCCCCGACATTGAAGTCGCCAACGGCTTCATCGACATCGACTTCTTTCGCGACACCGAATTCCCCTCCATCGCCGGAATCGTCATTCAAAGCCCAACCCTCACCCGCAAAATCAACTGCGGCGGTTCCGCCCACAAAGACTACGCCGCCGATTTCCCCCCAGGCGCCCCAGGCCCAAAACGCGACCGCTTCGCACTCACCGCCGACTTCTATCACCAATGGGCAACCACCCACTTCGGCCACGACGCCGCCCGCGATATCGCCGACATCTTCACCCAAATCGACGGCCGACTCCCCGAAACCAGCTCCTGGACCGATGGCCCCGGCGGCCTCGCTCCCAACACCACCCCATGGCAGTCCGCTGCCAAACTCTACACCTTCGTTGACGATTTCGCCGCCCTCCGCCCTCGAGTCAAAGGCCCCGGCAACCTCCAACGCTTCGACTATTGGCTCAATAGCTTCCGCTGCATGCGCGCCACCGAGCACGCCAAGTGCCTCTGGACCCAGTTCAACGACGCCATGAAAAAAGTCGCCGTTGAAAAAGACCCCGCCCAAAAAGCGCAACTCGCCGAGCAATCCGCCCTCCTTCTCCGCATCCAAATCATCGCCGCCGTCACCGACGCCTACAACTACATGCTCGCCACCGTCCAAACCCCCGGCGAGCTTGGCACCGTCGCCAACTGGGAACAACACGTCTTCCCCGCCATGATCACCAACCCCGGCAAAGACCTCGCCGCCGCCCTCGGCAGAAACCTCCCCGACGACGCACGACCCTCCTCCGCCTACACCGGTCCCTTCCGGATCATCGTCCCCACGCTCCGCGGCAGCATCAAACTCGGTGAGTCGCTCCAACTGCGAGTCCTGCTCCTCAGCCAGCAGCCGCCCACCGACGCCAACCTCTTCTGGCGGACCATGGGCCACGGTTCATTCACCAAGATCCCCCTCACCCACATCGCCCGAGGCATCTACAACGTCGCGATCCCCACCGATACCCCCCAAATCACCGGCATCGAGTACTACATCGAAGCCACTGCACCAGACAAGCAGAAAGCCATCTTCCCAGCCTCCGCCCCGCGCATCAGCCAAACCGTCATCGTCGCCCCGTAGACACCCTGGCCAGAAAAAAAAACACGGAGAATGCCGCAAGGCACTCTCCGTGCTTTTCCTGCTCTTCGCGGTGACCCGCTTACGGCTTTACCACCGGAAATTCCGTTACCCGGAGCCTCGTGCACCCATACGGAATGAGCTGCAGATCCACCGCCGGCTCCGCCGACTCCACCGGGCTCGCCGGCGGCGCATCGGCCGAGTTGTTCACCATCCCCCAGTTCTTCAGCAGCTTCCCCTTCACCTTCAACGTCACCGGCGCCCCCTCATTCGCAAACGGCACCGCCGTCGGCTTCTGCGACCTCACCGTCACCGATCCCTCCGGCTTCGCCGCATCCAACACCAACCCATAATTCCAAGGCGTCTCCGGATACACCGCCCAATCCGCCGCTGCCAGCTTCTCACTGTAACCTTTCAATTTCTCAAACCGCTCCCCAATCTTCAGCGAAAACACCAAAGGCCCACGCAAAATCGAAACCGCATTGTTATACCGCCTCTCCGTCCGCAATTTCATCGGCAGGAGCAGCTCCACCGTGTCCCCAGGCTGCCACTTCCTCTTCAATGTCAAAAAGCTCCCCGTCGCCTGCCCGGAAATCGTCTGCCCACCCATCTGGATCGCCACGTCCCCGTTCGCCCACCCAGGCACCCGCAAATACAACGGAAACTCCACCGCTTGCGCGCTCTGGACCGTAATCCGGATCGTCCCGTCAAACGGATAATCGGTTGTTTCTGTAACGGTCACAATAGAACCGCCACCAACCTTCGCCCTCACCTCGCTCGGCCCATACACCACCGCCGCCAATCCCCCGTCCCCCGTCGCCATCCACATGTGCGACACCAGCTTCGGCCAACCCTGATGCATGTTCGCCGTGCAACACCCGAAGTTCGGCTCCAGCCCATACAGATTCGAATCGTTCCCATTCGACACCCACGCGCGCTTCGCCCGATTCACAATCACCTGGTTCGCCTGCTGATCGTACTGATGCGCCCAGAAATCCGCCGTCGTCGTCCCCGGCAACCCGTTGTACGCCAGCATCTCCAGCCGATCCGCCATCGCCCCATCCCCAAAGATCGCCACCAGATGCGACAGCGAGAACATCTCCTCCACCACCGCGCACATCTCCGTCCCCTGCGACGGATGCCGCCCCGCCAGATGCTCATCGCACGAATACCGCCCGCCCACCTGCCCATGATGCTTGTCCAGATTCGCCAGCGCCTCGTACGCCGCCTTCTTGAACTTCTCATCCCCCGTCAAAACATACTGCAACCCCGGATACTTGATCGCCATCCCGATATTCACCCCATGCGTCGGATGCCCCTGCCGCCCCGGCTGCACGTTCGGAAACGTCGTGAACTCATTCGACCAGTCAAAACAATTCGCAAGAATCGACTGCGCCACCGCCACGTAATCCGCATTCCCCGTGCGGTTGTACAACCAATACGCCGTCAACACATTCTCCCCCGCCCGCACCCCCCTCCACTCCTTCGCCGGCCAGTCCGGCGGCGCCGTCTTCAAATAATCAAAGTACCTCTTCAGCACCCCCATCGCCCGCTCATCCCCCGTCGCCTCGTAATACTGCGTCAAAACCTTCATCGCCACCGCCAGCGGCCACCGATCCTTGTTCTTCACCGGCCCAAACCACCCATTCGCCGCCGAACTCGCCAGCATCCACTCCATCCAAGGCTTCGTCTTCTCAATCAACCTCTGATCGTTCAGCAGATACGCCAGCGGCACCAGCCCATCCAGATAATAAGGCCCACGCTCCCACCCCTCCCCATCCCCACCCTTCCACGACGACTTTGCCCCCAAATCCGGCCAAAACTCATCCAAATGCCCCGTCAGCCCATTCGCCTGAATCACCAACTGATCCTTCAACCACCCGCTCGGCCTCACCGCCCCCAACGGCAACGGCACAAACACCCCCGCCTTCAACGCCCCGCGATTCCCCGCATATTGACTGCCCATAGGCTTCGTATCCTGTCCCATCGCCCGCATCTGCACGCCCATCGCCACCAAAACCACGATTGCCACCAGCCGCATATCACACTCCTCGCCAAGTATTCCCCCTCGCCTCCGCACATTATCCCCACCCCTCCCCCGAACGCAAAACTCCCTCCCACCCCTCTGATTCATCATTCATCATTCCCCATTCATCATTCATCATTTCCCCTCCCCCCCCATTTCCCTCACCAACCCCACCAATTGCCCATGAATATCATTCCACTCCCTCATCCTCACGAACGACAGGAAATTCTCCTTGCACGCCTTCCTCAATTTGCTCGTCGACAGCTCTTTCGCCCGCTCGTGATACCACTCCCACAGCTTCACAAAGCTCAAAAAGTCCGACGACGCATCCCGCCACTTCGCGTGCGCCAGGTCCGCCTCCTGCTGCCTCTCCATCGGCCTCTCCCGCGGGTCCTGCACCGACAACGCCGATGCAATAATCAACACCTCCTCCAAAGCCCCCTCCTCCCTCGCCGCCAATATCATCCGCCCAACCCGCGGATCAATCGGCAGCTTCCCCAGCTTCCACCCCACCTCCGTCAGCTCATTCTGCTCATCAATCGCCCCCAACTCGTGCAGCGTCTGATACCCATCCCGGATCGCCCGATAGTCCGGCGGGTCCAAAAACGGAAAATCCTGTATAGTCCCCAGCCGCAACGCCATCATCTGCAAAATCACCGCCGCCAAATGCGTCCGCCGAATCTCCGGGTCCGTAAACTCCGTCCGCGAGTTGAAATCCTCCTCCGAATACAGCCGAATACAAATCCCCTCCGCCAATCGCCCGCATCGCCCCTTCCGCTGGTCCGCGCTCGCCCTCGAAATCGCCTCGATCGGCAGCCGATGCACCTTCGTCCGCGTGTTATATCGGCTGATCCGCGCATACCCCGGATCAATCACATACCGAATCCCAGGCACCGTCAGCGAAGTCTCCGCCACATTCGTCGCCAACACAATCCGCCGCCGCGAATGCGACTGAAACACCCTCATCTGCTCTTCCGTCGACAACCTCGCATACAACGGCAATATCTCCGACCCCTTCGCCTCATGCGTCCGCAACGACTCCGCCGTCTCCCGAATCTCCCGCTCCCCAGACAAAAACACCAACACATCCCCTCGCCCCTCCCGCTCCAACTCATCCACCGCCCCCACAATCGCATCCTGCAACGTCGGCTCGTCCTCGTCCGGAT
The DNA here is from genome assembly GCA_026693085.1 of Planctomycetota bacterium. GTDB lineage: Bacteria > Planctomycetota > Phycisphaerae > Tepidisphaerales > Tepidisphaeraceae > JAPLNB01. Next base: position 33,659 of record JAPLNB010000070.1, read on the forward strand.
CATCCTCCTGACCCCCGATCGGAACGTACCTCACCTCCACCGGATACGTCCGCCCCGACACCATCACAATCGGCGCATTCCCAAAATGCCGGCTGAACTGCTCCGGATTGATCGTCGCCGACGTAACAATCACCTTCAAATCCCGCCGCCTCGGCAACAACTGCTTCAAATACCCAATCAAAAAATCAATATTCAAACTTCGCTCATGCGCCTCATCAATAATGATCGTGTCGTACTGCTCCAAAAACCGATCCCCCTGCGTCTCCGCCAGCAATATCCCATCCGTCATCAGCTTGACGTAAGTATTCTCGCTCAGCTTGTCCGCGAACCGAACCTTATATCCCACCACCTGCCCCAGCGGAGAATCCAGCTCCTGCGCAATCCGCATCGCCACCGACCGCGCCGCAATCCGCCGCGGCTGAGTGTGACCGATCATCCCCCCAACCCCACGCCCCAACTCCAGACAAATCTTCGGCAATTGCGTCGTCTTCCCGCTCCCAGTCTCCCCACAAAGCACGATCACCTGGTTCTCCGATATCGCCTTCGCAATCTCCGCCTTCTTCTGCACCACCGGCAATTCCCCCGGAAACACCGGCCGAGGCAACTGCGCCTGCCGCCGCGCCCGCCACTCCCGCGATCGCTTCACCTCCACCCCAATCTGCGCCAGCAGCCGCTCCGCAGGCCGCCTCGCCCGCAGCATCTCCTGCACCTTCTGCAACCTCACCCTCAGCCCACGCTGATCCCGCAACATGCACGCCGAAAGCTGCCTGACCAACTCGTGCAGCGTGGGTCGCGAGCCTGGTCCGGGTTGTTCGGTCCGCTGGTGCATGGTCGAACCGTTTATTGTATCAGGAACCGACCCCACGTTCAGGTTCCAACCCCCGTCCCCCGACAACCCAATAGTCAGCCAAAACTGTTAACTTTCCCGCCAACATCTCCCCTCGCCGAGCGTACCAGCCAATAGACAATGTACGGCTCTTTGAAAACCGAATCCGCAGACCGTTCCATCCCGCCGCTCCCCATTCGAAAATCGACATTCGAGAATCGAAAATCGGAATCATCCCAACCTCTTCCAATCCTCAACCCCCTCCGAAGAACCAACCGCAACACAGGGGTCCACCAGGGGGTCAATAGGGGGGGCGGCGGGGGGGATTAGGGTGGTTTCAGGGTGCCCGCCGGGGGGGTTTCGGGGGTAGCAACGCACTTGGCAAAACCCCAAAAAAGATCACAATATCCCTCCCGAAGAGAGGACCTTCACAGATGTCCACCCCAGACACGGAAGTCAGCCACCCCACACCCACCCAGTCCCCCGAAACCCTCCGCCACAACTACCTCGCACATGCCCTCGAAGGCGGACTATTCATCGGCGGAATGGCTTTTGTCAACGCCACCACACTCCTCCCAACCGTCGTAAAGTCCCTCGGCGGAGATACTTGGCTCATCTCCCTCATGCCAATCATGATGAGCGTCGGTTTCCTCCTACCCCCCATCTTCACCGCCCACTGGATCCAACGTCTCACCCGCTACATGCCCCTCCTCATCGTCACCGGACTGGTCCAACGCCTGCCCTATCTCCTGGCCGGAGCCGCCCTTGTCTTCGCCACCACCGACACCCCCAGCCTCGCCCTCGCCGCCGTCGTCCTCGCACCCTTCATCTCCGGCTTCATGGGCGGCATCAGCGTCACCGCATGGCAACAGCTCTTCGCCAATACCGTCCCCGAAAACCGCCGATCCTCCCTATTCGCCTGGAGATACATCGGCGCCTCCCTCATCGGCATCGGTGCCGGCTACATCGTCAAGTCCGTCCTGAAGTCCTACCCGGGCGCAATGGGCTACGGCATCCTCCACTTCTGCACCTTCGCCTCGGTAATGGCCTCCTACGCCGTCTTCGTCCTGCTCCGCGAGCCGCGAGTGGCCGTACCTCCGGCCGCCCATGGAGTTGGGCTCATCCAGAACCTCGCCGCCATGCCCGCCCTGGTCCGCAATGACCGCTCGTTCCTCCTCTTCCTTCTCGCCCGCTTCTTCCGCAATGGTATCAACGTCCTCACCCCCTTCCTGGCCATCCACTGCCAGATGGTCCTCGGGAAGTCCGAGAGCTACCTCGGCCAACTTGTGGTTGTGCAGATGGTTGGCGCAATCCTCGGCAATGCCCTCAGCGGCTACGTCGGCGACCGCCTCGGCGGCAAAATCACCATGCTCATGGGAACCGCCGTTCTGGTCGTACTGTCCGCGTGGGCCCCGATCGCCTCCACCAGTGTCGAGTTCCAGATCATCTTCTTCCTGTTTGGCTTCGGCTTCTTCGCCTCGGAAGTCGGTAACATGAGTCTTTCGCTTGAGATATGCCGACAACAGAACCGCTCGTCCTACCTGGCGATCGGATCATTAATCAACCTGCCGGCAATGCTGCTGGCGTCCTGGGCCAGTACGGTGCTTTGGGAGCCGCACCACCGGTTCGGGATGCTGGCTGGGTTGACGGTGGTGTGCTTGAGTTCGTCTATCGTTGCCTTGCTTCCGATCCGCGATCCGCGCCTGATTCGAGAAAAGCAGTTCTCAACGGACTCGGACGGGCGGGCGGCGTTTCCGTCGGAGTCGGCGGAAATCGATGTGTGACAAGTCATTCGCCGGCCGGGGATTTCATCAGCTCGCGAAGGAGGACGGTGGCGAAGGAGCCAGGGGGGAGCGTGAAGGCGACCGTGATGTGTTGGCCGAACTCGTCTACCCCGCCGGAAAGCTCGATGTCCTTGGGTTGGATACGCAGGGGACGGCGGGCACCTTTGACTTTGTGGCGGCCTTCGACGCGGAAGTCCTCGGGCTTAAGGTTGTGGGCGGCCATGACTTCCTGCTCGATGCCAAGGGCTTCGCCTTGGGGGAGCGTCATGCGGTAGCCGACCAGGGGGCCGGTGGGGCTGATTTCAAAACTGTCGCAGCGGGGTTGTTCGGTGGCGGCGGACTCGACCAGGAAACACGCGCCGTTTTCGTGCTTCATGGCTAAGTCACCATCAGACAAGCGGTTGAGGCTGTTGATACGGTGGGCGACGATCTCGTTGAACAGATCGGATTGAAGCGCGGAGACCCAGAGGCGGCGGAGGTTCTCGTCGACGGTGCGGACGGCGATCGAGGGGTTTCCGGTTTTGATCAGGCGCGCCAGGACGCGGCGTTCCATGCCGGAGCGGCGGGGGAACAGGCGCATGGCGTGTTCCAAGTCGTTGCGGTCGAAGGCCTTGCGAGCACCCTGGGTTTGGGCGTCATCGAGGGAGGAGTTGGGGGAGCCGAGGAGAAGGGAGAGGACGGCGGGGTCGTCGCCGCGGATCAGGGCGGCGCCGAGGAGGTGGTTGTCGCCGCGGCGGCCGAAACGCTGTTCGCCGAAGTAGTTAGGGAGGCCGGTGGTCTTGAGGATATCGATATACGGTTGGAGTTTGACGACGTCGGTGGGGTTGACGTCGCGGATTTTGATGGCGAAGCGGTTAGCAGCTAAGTGTCCTTGGCGCAGCTTGTTACCGTGGCGGGCAGTCCAAAGGACCGAGAGGTTGGGGAGTTGGAGGGAGGCGACGGCTTGTTCGGAGGAGCCGAGGATGGAGAAGAGCTGGCGGGTGATGGCGCGGGCGTCTTTGAGGCCTGCGTAGCCGATGTCTTTGGGGTGGACGTGGAGTGCTCGGGCCAAGCGATCGATGGTGTCGAAGGTAGTCAGGCCGATCTTCTGGATTTCACAGTAGATATGTTCGCCGTCGCCGGTGGGCTGGTAGAGGGGGAGTTCCTGGACGAAGAAGTCCTCTGGGCGGTTCTTGATGGAGCCGCCGATGCCGGGGAGGGTGGCGGTGAGGTAGGGTAGGGACATGGGTTTCTAGACGGGGGTGAGGACGATTTTGCGGATGTTCATAACACCTTGGGTGGCCGGGTCTTTCTTGGGGGCTTTGAGGGTAATTTTGAGGGGGCCTGGGGCGTCGATTTTAAGGGAGCCGATTTTGAAGACGACGAAATCGTCCCAACTTCGCGTGCCGACGACTTTGCCGGCGAGTTTATTTTTGCCGGCTTCGATTTCGTATTCGTTGCCGGAGCTTTGGTCGGGGCAGGCGGCGGTGAGTTCGACGTTGAAGGTTCCTGGCGTGGTGATTTGGACGTCCCATTCGGCGAAGCCTTGGGCGGTGATCCAGTAGCCGATGTTGGGGGCGCCGCCTTTTTCTTCGAGGCGGACGTCGTGGAGGGTGGCGTCGGGGGCGGCGAGGGTGATGGAGCCGTCTGGGGCTTGTTTGAGGCCGGTGGCGAGGGATTGGAATTTGCCTTTGTATTCGACGACGACGACGGTGGCGTGGGGGTCGCGGGCGTCGGCGGGGAGCTTGATTTGGATGCCTTGGTCGGTGGCGGAGGCAGTGAGGGACTTGGAGGGGTCAGCGAGGAGGTAGGCTTTGGAGACGGTGGCGGTCATGGGGACGAGGAGGGTGTTGTTGGCGGGCGAGTTGAAGACGTGGCCGACGTTGAGGAGGAGGTTGCCGCCTTTGGAGGCGCAGTCGATGAGCATGCGGATGATTGTGGTGGCGGATTTCCAGTTGTGGTCGTCATTCTTGAAGCCCCAGGTGTCATTCATGGTCATGCAGGATTCCCAGTCCATGCCGGGGAAGCCTGTGGGTGGGATTTCCTGCTCGGGGGTGCCGTAGTCTCCGGCGGCGCCTGCGCCTTGGCTCATGCCGCCCATTCCGGAGCGGGCTTTGCCGACGCGGTTGTTGACGATGACGGACGGTTGGAGTGAGCGGCAGAAGGCGTTCATGTCGTTGCCCATTTGGGGTTTCCAGTCAGCGATCCATTCGCCGTCAAACCACATGATGCCGATGTTGCCGTAGTTGGTGAGGAGTTCCTTGACCTGTGGTTTGAGGTAGTTTTGGACGTAGCGGGGGAAGTTGGGGTTGGATTTGGAGTTATTGTAGTCGGGGTAGCCGATGGATTGAGCGTCGGGGTGGTGCCAGTCCATGATGGAGTGGTACCAGCAGATTGTGATGCCTTCGGCGTGGGCGGCGTCGGCGAGTTCTTTGAGGAGGTCGCGTTTGAAGGGGGAGGCCTTGGCGAGGGTGTAGTTGGAGACTTTGGAGTCGAAGAGGGCGAAGCCGTCGTGGTGTTTGGAGGTGATGACGATGTATTTCATACCGGCGTTTTTGGCGATGGCGACCCATTCTTTGCCGGAGAATTTGGAGGGATTGAATTGGGAAGCAAGTTTTTCGTAATCAGCGACGGGGATGCGGCCGTTGTTCATGATCCATTCGCCGATGCCGGGGACCTTCTGGCCGTTCCATTCGCCGCCGGGGACGGCGTAGAGGCCGAAGTGGATGAACATGCCGAAGCGGGCCTCGCGGAACCACTCCATGCGGTCTTCGCGTTGGGCGGGGGTTTCTTTGGCGGGGTCGGATGCGTAACGGTGATGGGTGCAGCCGAGCAAGAGAGCGGACAGGAGGATTGCAGATGTGAAAGTTCGCATGAAAGCTCCTTTGATTGCGGGATCATCGCGGAGGTGGGCGGGGGGATCATGGGGGGAACGCGAAACGATGAATGATGAAT
>JAPLNB010000071.1 GCA_026693085.1 Planctomycetota bacterium
ACTTCCCCACGCTCCTATCCACGCCCCATAACAACCAGGCCAGCCTGCCCCACCCACGCCACCCTTTTACCCCCTCGAACTCCTGAACCCTTGAACACTTGAACTCTTGAACCCGAGCCCCGGCTCCCAAGCCCACCCCCAGATCAATGCCGTCGAAGACACCTGGTCCGCACGACCCGAAGCCGCCGCCAAGTACGCCGAAACCCTCCGCTCCAACCACGACCGCCTCGCCAAACGCCTCAAAACCCTCCACAACCTCCTCGCCCCCTCCGACATGCTCGCCTACCTCTCCATGATGGCCCTCCGACTCCTCGAACTCCGCCGCGTCCTCAAACCCACCGGCTCCATCTACCTCCACTGCGACCCCACAGCTTCCCATTACCTCAAAATCGTCATGGACGCCCTCTTCGGCCCGCAACTGCAACGTCCTCTTCGCCGAAAAAGACGGCACCTCCCCCCAATGGCGGCCGGTTCCGTTTTCCGGGCATGCGGCTGGCCTTCCGCCTAATGAATCGATAAACTCTCAATCCGTCGCCCAAGGAACGGGGCGCGCCGAGACGGGAAAATCGAAAACCTATCGCAGGAGCACCCAACGTGGCCAAGCGAGACCCAGGCATGGATGGCAGCGCGTCGCGACACCTCTCGCCGCGTATGGTTGGGGCGCAAAACACCCCGGCAACCGCGGTTGATATATTCTGCGGCGCTGGCGGGCTTACCCGCGGTCTCCTTCATGCCGGAATTCCGGTGGCTGCGGGTTATGACATCGACGACGCTTGTCGATATTCCTACGAACACAACAATGACGGCGCGCAGTTCATCGCTCGTAACGTCACCAATCTGGACGGCAAAACCCTTACCGCGCACTATCCGAAGGGGCACATCCGAATCCTTGTCGGGTGCGCGCCCTGTCAGCCATTTTCAAAGTACACCCAGGGCTTCGACGCCAAATCCGATGGCAAGTGGAGCTTGTTGGCCGAATTCGCGCGGCTGGTCCGCGATTCTAAGCCCGAAATCGTCTCTATGGAGAACGTCCCCGAACTCCAGAGGCACGCCGTCTTCGGTGACTTTCTCGCCACGCTCGACGCCGAGGGATTTCATTTCAGTAAGGATTCGGAAAAACGTGTCGTCTACTGCCCCGATTATGGCATCGCACAGGATCGAAAGCGCCTCGTGCTCGTCGCCTCCAAACTCGGCCCCATCGAACTGATCCCACCCACGCATACGCCAGACTCCTATCGTTGCGTGCGAGACGTATTGCGTAACCTCCCGCGCCTCGCGGCCGGCGAAGTCTGCGCTAGTGACCCCCTCCACCGGAGCAGCCACCTCTCCTCGCTCAATCTCTGCCGCATTCGTCGGTCGAAACCCGGCGGTACTTGGCGAGATTGGCCAAAGGAACTGGTCGCAGGTTGCCACCGGGCGAAATCGGGCAAGACTTACCCAAGTGTGTACGGGCGCATGGAGTGGGACCATCCCTCGCCAACCATCACGACACAATTCTACGGCTTCGGCAACGGCCGATTCGGCCACCCAGAGCAGGACCGCGCGCTCTCTCTGCGCGAAGGTGCGATTCTGCAGTCCTTCCCAAAGAATTACGAGTTTGTGCAACCGGGTGCCAAATACCACTTCAAAATCATTGGGCGGCTGATTGGGAACGCGGTGCCGGTACGGCTGGGGGAGGTGGTTGGGAGGACTATCAGCCGTCATCTGGAGGAACATGACCACGAATAGACCGTTCACGTTTGCAATCTCCCTCAGCGTCCTGAACCACTTGGGGAGGAGTTTGTATCGCAGCTTCGCAACCGTTCTCGGCGAAGCCATATCGAACTCGTGGGACGCTGATGCGCGCAACGTGTGGATTTACGTCAATCGGAATAAGAGCAGCTTTTGGATCAAAGACGACGGCATCGGCATGAGCACCGACGATTTTCAGAACAAGTTCTTGAAGATTGGATATTCCAAGCGCAAAGATGGAAACACCCGCTCCGAGAAGGACAGACCGTTCATCGGGAGAAAGGGCATCGGGAAGCTCGCTCTGCTGTCGTGCGCAGCGCGTATAAGTGTAATCTCGAAAATAAAAGGCGGCAGTTTCATTGGCGGGACCATTGACAATCCCAGCCTCGACGAAGCCATAACCGATGACCTGCAACCACAGGAGTACCCACTGGTTCCCGTGGACGAGACAGCATTCGCCAAGATTACCGCGGGCCTCGGACACGGGACGGTAATTCGGTTTGAGAACCTCAAGGAGGGCGTGAAGCGCAGTTTCGACTTCCTGACCAAGATCATCGCGCTCTACTTCCGTTTTTCACTGCTCGACAAGTCTTTCAAAATCTTTCTAAACGGCGACGAGATCACACACAAGGACTTGAACGACCTTGCCGAAAAAACCGAGTATCTCTGGAGAATTGGCGATTACGAAGACCCCTATGTCGCCGGCTTGGAGAAAAAGTTCTCCAAAGAGGAACACCGGCATGAGAAAAGACGCATCACGTTCACAGGTGTCCGTGGCTTTATCGCGTCGGTGAAACTACCCAGAGACCTGAAGATCATGACCACAGATGAACGCGTGGGCATTGATCTCTTCGTGAACGGCCGCTTGCGCGAACGGGACATTCTCAAGCACATTCCCACTGCGAGGGTTGTGGAGAACTACCTATACGGGCAAATTCACTTCGATGGCCTTGACGACAAAGATGACCGCTTCACAACCAGTCGTGAGGGTGTAGTAGCCGACGACCCCAAATACGAAACATTCCTTGAAAAGTTCCGAAAAACGCTTCTGACGATTGTTGAGGACTGGGACGTATGGCGCCGTAAGCACCGCAAAGACGGCGACCCTGAGAACGAGAGCATCTCGAAAACAGAAAGGGCTTCGGTTGGCCTGTATAACGCCGTCGCGGAGGGGTACGAACCTCCAAAAGGATCAAAGAAGGCTGACCAAGTGGACGCCTGGGTGAGCGGACTGAGCGGCGATGCGACGTATAACTTCGGATCCTATGCGGAATGTTTCATTTCGGAAAACTTGGTACGTGAATACATCCAAGATCAAAAGATCGCATTGTCGGTCGAGGCGCAGGACGAAGCGAGGAAATGGAAAACCAGTGAGACGGACAGCAAGAATAGGGGCAACATCAGCATTGCGATCCGGAGGAGCGGAGGAGACCTGAGCTATTTGTCGATGGATGGTTTGGCGAACCTTGTCGATAAACGAGACAAGAACAAGGAAGCTTGCTTGGCTCGGGATGCCGCCGAATTCAAGCCAATGAGAGACGCAGTAGCGCACACCGCACTACTGACGGATGAGGCGAAGAAAAAGCTCTCAACGGTGCGAGAGAACATCAAGGGTCGAGTCAAGACACTTCTTTCCCCGAGCAAATGAGATGACTTGCCCGAATCCAAGGAACCCTTCGTCGAGATGTCCCAATGCCTGACCACCTGACGCCGGAGCAGCGTTCGCGTGCGATGAAGCGAGTGAAACTTCAGGACGGGTCGCTGGAGAAGCTGGTGCAGCGCGAACTGCGAGCGCTTGGACTGCGGTTCAAACGCCATGTGCGCGCATTGCCCGGCCGCCCGGACATCGTTTTTCCGGAACGAAGGCTGGCCGTGTTTGTGGATGGCGACTTCTGGCACGGCTGGCGGTTGCCTGCGTGGGAACACAAACTTTCATCCTTCTGGCGCGAAAAGCTTCGAGCGAACCGCCTACGCGATAGCCGAAACTTCCGACGCCTTCGGGTATTGGGGTGGAAGGTCGTCCGTATCTGGCAGCACCAGATCACAATCGACCTTGCTGGCTGCATCGGGAGGATTGCAGAGGGGCTGACCTCCAAGCGGTCGAGCGTCAAACGAAGTCACTGACGCGCGAAAAGGCCCGAAAGCATACCCGGGGCCCGCGGAAAAGGGTCAAAGCAACACGACATTGCCGATCAGCTTCAGACCCGAGATTCGAATCTGACTGCGACTTGCCCTTTCGGTTTCGAGCTTCGAGTTTGATTCGAGTTTCGAGCTTCGAATTTCGAGTTCTTGGCACTCCGCTACCCCCAGCCCCTTGCCAATCCAAAGGCCCCAAGAAACACCAGTTCGGTAGCGTCCCCAGGCCGAGCCCCCAATCGCCCCGCCTTCGCTCATCACCTCCTCGCTCGCCCTGCGGACCATTCGCTTGAGCCCGTAACCAAACCCGTGCTCCCTCTCCGCCGAATCCTCTTCCTCCCCGGGTACCCCAAAACCGCTCTCCCCCATTCGATCCCCAGCCGTTTGATAACCCTCACTGTTTACATCATCTCCATCGCCGAGCATACTGCCTGCTTCGCATAACGTCTTTCAATGGGCTCTTCCTGAAGGATTTTACAATGGCCGACCTTCTCACGCTGTCGCAATACACCGTCCGCCGCAAGATCTTTAAGATCTTTGGCGGAGCGTTTCACGTCTATGATCCCATGGGCCGGATCGTCGGCTACTCGAAAATGGCCGCCTTCAAGCTCAAGGAAGACATCCGCCTCTATGCCGACGAATCCATGCGCACGGAACTGCTCGTCATCCAGGCCCGGCAGGTTATCGACTTCTCCGCCGCCTACGATGTCTACGATCCCGCCCAGCGCGCCAAGATCGGCGTCCTGCGCCGCCGCGGCTTCAAGAGCCTCCTCAAGGATGAATGGGAAATACTTAACGCCGACGACCAGCAGATCGGCACCGTCCAGGAAGACAGTTGGCTCATGGCCACCCTCCGGCGGTTCCTGACCAACCTCATTCCCCAGTCCTATCACATCGATGTCCAAGGCGCCCCCGTCGCCATCATCCGTCAGAACTTCAACCCCTTCGTCCTCAAGCTCAATGTGGATCTCACCCAGGACGCCCGCCAACTCCTGGACCGCCGCCTGGCCCTCGCCGCCACCATCCTCCTGGCCGCGATCGAGGGACGGCAGAATTAGCATCGCAGGGATGAAAAAGGGGACGCCCCTGCTTATTGCCGGCACGGCATAACCTGGAGTGCCCCACTTCCCCTGCGCAAAGAATCCGCCCAACCCGCCTCCCTCCAACCCAAGTCCCTCGCCAACACCACCCCCAATCCCATCGCCATCCCTCGACCCACACCCATACCCTCACCCCATCATCCCCGCCGCATACGCCATCACCTTGCTGTCAAACAACCCCCCCATCTCCAACTCCTTCCTCATAAACTCCCCCATCCCCTCCCGACCCACCAGCACCACCTCGATCTCCTCCGCCTCCTCCGGCCGCGCCACCGCATTCGCATTCTCACTCAACCCCTCATCCACCTCCATCAACACCACATGCGCCGCATCATTGCTCACCCCAGGCGTGTTAAACGCACCCGCCGTCACATCCACCACCCGACCAACATACCCCGTCTCCTCCCGCAATTCCCGCACCGCCGCCTCCCCCGCCGTCTCACCCTCATTCATGATCCCCGCCGCAAACTCGATCACGCTCCCCCCCGCCGGCGGCCTGAACTGCCTCACCAAAACCAACCGCTCCGACGGCTTCAACCACGCAATCACCATCACCGCGCTCTTCCCCCCCACCCGCTCGGCCACCTCCCACTCCCGCTTCTGACCATCCTTCCCGATATACCGAATCACCTGCAAATCCAAAAACTTCCCCGCCGCAAGCACCCTCCGCGAAACCTCCCGCGCATTCCGCCCCGGCAGTTCCCGCTCGCCCCTCAACGGCTCCAGATGACTCATATCGTTCAACTGCCTGACCATCCTCTCCCCCCATCGGCTGAACCCAAACACGCTCACGCTCCCCAAATCCAACTCGAACGCTATCTTCTTCTCCCAGGTTCGCTCAATCCCCAGCCACCACGCCACCGCCGCCATCCCCGCATTCCCATCCATCACCACCACCCCCGTATCTTCCACCTCCCGCGCAATGTTCCCCATCGCCCGGAACACCCGCTCGCTCATCATCCGCCAGCTCTCCGCACCCGCATAAGGCCGCCAATCCTCCGTCGGCTCCGTCACCGGCAACTCAATCCCCTTCGCCGCCTCCCGCGTCATCCCCGCCGCCTCCCCATTATTCAGCTCCCTCAATTCTTTCCGCAAAACCGGCCCACCCTCCCGTCAGCCCCAGCACCTGCGCATCGCTCTGCCCATGCCGAACCAACACAAGCTCCTTCATAAGCCCACTCTCCATCACCCTTGAACCCTTGAACCCTTAAACTCTCGAATCTTCACCTCCTCAACGCTGCCTCAATCTCCTTCTCGCTCAACCCCGGCTCAATCTCCACCACATCCGTATCAAAATCAACCGTCACCTTCGTCCCATCCGCAAAACTCGTCCTCTGCTTCCGACCGCCCAACATCTCATGCCCCACCATCTCCACCATCCCCACCCGCCGATGCAACCCACACATCCGCCTCACCTTCTCCAACTCCTTCTCATCCGCATGCGTCGAAACATACGGTATCCCCGCGTTCAACATCCCGTGCAAATACGCCGAGTCATTCTTCGGAATCCCCCACCCTCCCTTGCTCAAAAACCACGGCACAATCAGCGCATCGTGATACACCAGACTATACAACGGCGCCGGCACCCCCATCGCCTCCCCACCGCCCGGATTCGGATCCAACCCAAACGGCGCATGATGCACCAAATCAATATGCCGAATCGCCCAATCCGCCGGCTCCTCCGAGCTCACCACCCCCTCCAGCGCCCGGATCAAATCCAGACACTCCCCGCGATGCCTCAAACACTCCCCACGCGTCACCCGATGCTCCGGGTGATAACACTCATCCCCCGGCACCACCGAAAACACATCCAAATACGCCCCACTCAATTTCACCCCCCTCGCCAATATCTCCCGATGATTCTTCCCCACATGCCCCGCCGCAAACTTCGAGCACAAAATCGACTGATTCCCCCCCCACCACTCATGCCCGAACGGCCTCCCACCCTTCTCATCCATAAGGGTCCAGTTCGGATCATACGACGCCGCGTCATGGTAGTAATCTCTATAATTGTCATGCACCGCAAACACATACCCAATCTCATCGCACACCTCCGCCAGCTTCTTCATCCCCTCCCACCCCCCCGCCTCCGCGCTCGGCGGCAAAATATCCGGATGCAGATTGTCATACCCCCGAAACCCCCACCCATCCAGATGCACATACGCCCGCCCCACCCCCCTCTCCGCCAATTTCCTGAACTCCGCCGCCCTCGCCTCGAACGTCACCACCTGATGATTCTTCGCCGCGTCCTTCTTATCAAAATAATTCGACTCCGGCTGAATATGCGACAAAATCGACGTATGAATCACCGGCCCCCCGATCACTCTCCCCACCATCGGACTCCTCGCCACCTTCTCCTTCAGCGAAACAAACGCCCCTGATTCAATCACATACCTCCGATAGCGCTTGGCCATCTCCACATACCCCCCGCGATCCAAAAAACACACCCTCGCCCGCCGCAAATACCCCAATTTCCCCAGCGAATGCACCCACTTCGTCTGTAACCTCGTCGGCCCCCCCGCTGGATGCTCAAACCGGCATCCCCCATCCGCCGCCGTCTCCAGTATCACCATCGCCCCCGCCCCGCCCTTCACTTGCCCCCACCACGGCATATACAACCCCCGCCCATAGCTGATGTCGTCATACAAATACACCCGCTTCCCCCAATCCCGCGGCAGCAACATCCCCTGCATGTACGGCACCACCGTCTGATCCACCTCGCGCCCATCAAACCCCTTCGGCCACAAACACTGCCTCACCACCGCCTGCCCCTCGCGCGCCATCACCTCGCAAACCAACTCTTCCCCAAATCCCTCCAACCCCACCCACAGCGTCACCCCCACATCGCCCCCATTCGCAAACTCCCCCAGCTCGATCTTCACCCCGCTCAAATACCCCTGCCGATACTCCCCCCACTGCGCCTTCTTCGCATCCACCAACGAAAGCTCAACCCGCTTCCCCCCCACCTCCACCGTCAGATCATCCTTCGCCGCCGCCATCATCTCCCACACAACGTCTCCCGCCCTCACCGTCATCGCCAGATCCCCCAACCGAATCGAAACCCTCCGCGTCCTCCCCTCAATCACCCACCCCGCGTCGTTCTTGCTCAAGCTCACCCCCGGCCGCGTCGTCTGCGCAACCACCTCCGCACCCATGCCCAATACCACCACCATCACCAGCGTTCTCCAGTTCTCGATCATTGGCATTCTCCGTCACTCAGCTTACCGCGATTCAACTCTACCGCCACCGCCGTGGTATATCATTCCGGTGCCCCCAACCCGGAGAAATACATGCCGTCGTCAAAGTCCCCCCTGATCGTCGTACTCTTCCTCCTCACCCTCGCCGCCCCCCTCCTCGCCCAGGACCAAGACCCCCTCTCCCCCGCCGCCATCCAAAACCGCATCCTCCAACACCGCACCGCCAACGCCCCCCGCACCCACACCACCCCCGACGGCCGGCCCCTCAAAAACACCCCCGTCACCATCCGCCAAACCCGACACAAATTCCTCTTCGGCTGCAACGCCTTCGCCGTCAAGCCCGCCGACTCCTCCGACCTCCAAAAAGCCTACCAACAACGCTTCTCTGACCTCCTCAACTTCGCCACTCTCCCCTTCTACTGGGGCGCTTTTGAACGTGCCGAAAACAACCCCGGCACCGCCCGCGTCGCCTCCATGGCCCAATGGTGTGCCGACAACCACATCCTCACCAAAGGCCACCCCCTCTGCTGGCAACAAGTCTTCCCCCGCTGGGCCATGAACAAATCCCTCGACGAAATCCAATCCCTCCAACTCGCCCGCATCACCCGCGACGTCTCCGCCTTCACCCGCAAAATCGACACCTTCGACGTCGTCAACGAAGCCGTCTCCATGCCCAACTACAAAGACGAACCCACCCGCATCCCCGAACTGGCCAAGAAACTCGGTGCCGTCGAGCTGATCAAACAAACCTTCGCCGCCGCCCGAAAAGCCAACCCCTCCGCCACCCTCATCCTCAACGACTACGACACCTCCCCCAACTACGAGAAACTCATCCAACAATGCCTCGACGCCAACATCCCCATCGACGTCATCGGCATTCAATGCCACCAGCACACCGGCTACTGGGGCGCCCAGAAAACCTGGGAAATCGCCCAACGCTTCTCCAAATTCAACAAACCCCTCCACTTCACCGAACTCACCATCATCTCCGCCAAGCCAAAACAGAATCAACGCTGGAACGGCCCCGCCTACACCGATTGGCTCTCCACCCCCGAAGACGAAGCCCGCCAAGCCAAACAAGTCGCCGAATACTACTCCATCCTCTTCTCCCACCCCGCCGTCCACGCCATCACCTGGTGGGACTTCTCCGACCGCAACGCCTGGCTCGGCGCCCCCGCCGGCCTCATCCGCTCCGACATGACCCCAAAACCCGCTTATGAGGAGCTGATGAAGCTGGTGAAGGACCAGTGGTGGACGAAGCAGGTCAAAGCCACCACCGACGACAAGGGCCAACTCACCTTCACCGCCTTCCTCGGCGACTACACCCTCGAATCCCCCGCCGCCAAAACCACCTTCACCCTCGACCAAACCGGCAACCGCACGCTCAGCGTGCAAATGACGCCCAAGTGAGCGATTTCAGCAAGGAGTTCCGCATTGGACCTGTTGTCAACAATCAAACGACTTGCCTTCCGCCATGACCTTGTTTTCACCCTGAAGGCCCAAGAGGAAATGGACGCCGATGACATCACCAAGGATGATGTCATCGAAGCCATCGTGAATGCCCATCGGATCGACAAGGTGCTGCGCTCGCGCAGTCCCCTCCGCCGTAGCGCATCGGATCGCCTGTACGTCATCAAAGGCATGACCCTCGACAACGTCGTGATCTACACCAAGGGCAAAATCGTAAGAGAATTGAATCGCATGGTCTTCTATGTCCTGATATCCTGTAAGAAGGCCATGTAGATAGGCAGAGATGACGATGAACCCCAAGCTCAGCAAATGCCCCACCTGCGGCAGCCGGAAGCTCAAGCTCGTCCACTCCGATTACAGCACCAGAGTCCAAGGCCGTGCGGTTGTTGTCCCTGATCTGGAACGCCAGGAGTGCCCCAATTGTGGCGAAGTGCTCTTCGACTGCGCCGCCATGGAACGCCTCGATGCCCTCCGGACCAGAAAACGACCAGCAAGTCACGCCAGCAGGTAGTTCTGTTGCATCCCCTCCAACAACACCCACAATAAACGAATATGACCCCCCGCCAACGCCTCCGAAACATCATCTCCAACCAACCCGCCGACCACACCGGCTTCTGGCTCGGAAACCCCCACGCCGACACCTGGCCAATCTACCACGCCTTCTTCCACACCCAATCCGAAGAGGATCTCCGCCTCAAGCTCAGCGACGACTTCCGCTGGCTGCCCGTCTGGGACTACCACCACCCCAAGAACAAACCCCTCTTCCACATCCCCCACAAAACCTCCCACGGCGCCGCCGGTCCCTTCGCCAACTGCAAAGACCCCCACGAACTCGACGATTACGACTGGCCCCAGGTCCAATACGTCGATTTCCAACCCACCCTCGACCGCCTGAAAAACGCCGGACCCTTCTACCGCGCCTCCGGCCTCTGGACCTGCTTCTACCACAACGTCATGGACCTCTTCGGCATGGAATCCTACCTGGCCAACATGTACGAAAACCCTGCCATCGTCCACGCCGTCACCGACCGCGTCTGCCAGTTCTACTACGACGCCAACGAAATCTTCTTCAAGCTCGCCGGCAACCTCGTCGACGGCTTCTTCTTCGGCAACGACTTCGGCACCCAGCTCGACCTCATCTGCGGCCCAAAACAGTTCGATGAATTCGTCATGCCCTGGTTCAAAATCTTCACCGACCAAGGCCACCGCCACGGCCACCAGGTCATCCTCCACTCCTGTGGCTCCATCCACCGCGTCATCGACCGCCTCATCGCCGCCGGCGTCGATTGCCTCCACCCCCTCCAGGCAAAAGCCCGCAACATGGACGCCATCACCCTCGCCCGCGACTTCAAAGGCAAAATCGCATTCCTCGGCGGCATCGACACCCAACAACTCCTCGTCCACGCCACACCGCAAGAAATCAAAGACGACGTCCGCCGCGTCAAATCCCTCCTCGGCCCCCGCCTCATCATCTCCCCCAGCCACGAAGCCCTCCTCCCCAACGTCCCCCCCGAAAACGTCCAAGCCATGGCCGAGGCCGCGCTCGAGTGATCGGCCTTCATCCGCGGCCTATCCCATCAGCTTCGCCAACTCCCCCACAAACTCCCTCACATCCTCCTCCCTCGTATCCCACGAGCACATCAGCCGGCATCCCCCCTTCCCGATAAACGTATAAAACTTCCACCCTCGCTCGTGCAGCTCCCGAATTACCCCCTCCGGCAGCTCCACAAACACCGAATTCGCCTCCCGCGCAAACAAAACCCTCGCCCCCTCCACCCCCCTCAACAACTCCTCCATCAGCCCCGCCATCTCATTCGCATGCCGCGCATGCTTCAACCACGCCCCATCCGTCAACATCCCCACCCACGGCGCCGCCAGCATCCGCATCTTCGACGCCAACTGACCCGCCTGCTTGCACCGAAACTCAAACTCCTCTGCCACACCCCGATCGAAAAACACCACCGCCTCCCCCACCCCACCGCCGTTCTTCGTCCCCCCAAACGACAACACATCCACCCCCGCCCGCCACGTCAAATCCCCCGCCCGCGCCCCCGTCGCCACCACCGCATTCGCAAACCGCGCCCCATCCATATGCACCTTCAACCCCAGCATCTTCGCCGTCTGCGTTATCGCTCGAATCTCCCCCACCGAATACACCGTCCCCACCTCCGTCGCCTCCGTGATCGTCACCGCCCGCGGCTTCGGATAATGAATGTCCGTCCGCTTCCGCACCGCCTTCTCAATCCCCCCAGGCTCCATCTTCCCATTCTCCCCGCTCACCTGCAAAAGCTTCGTCCCATGCGAAAAAAACTCCGGCGCCCCACACTCATCCGTCTCCACATGCGACAGTTCATGACACAGAATGCTGTGATAACTCTGACACAGATGCGCCAACGCCAACGAATTCGCCGCCGTCCCATTAAACACAAAAAACACTTCACACTTCGTCTCAAACACCTCCCGAATCAGATCCGCCGCCTTCGCCGTCCACTCATCATCACCATACGACACCACATGCCCCCCATTCGCCTTCTCCATCGCCCCCCATGCCTCCGGACACATCCCCGCATAATTATCACTCGCAAACACCCTTTCCCGCATCGCCATACGCGCTCCTCCGATTCGTCGTTCATCATTCATCATTCATCATTC
>JAPLNB010000072.1 GCA_026693085.1 Planctomycetota bacterium
GAGGAGGTCAGCAAACTCATCCAGAAGGACTTCGCCGATTTCGCCGGATGGGTCCAGATCGTGGTCGGCAACGAGACCATCCAAGTCAGGTGGCGGCACGACCCGAAACGCCCAAGTCCGATGCAAGTGGTTCTCGAAAAACTCAAGCGAGGCGAATACCCGGACGCCATCCGGCTCCTGGAGATGCTCCGCCAGCAGCAGCCGGACAGCTTCGACGTCCTCTATAACCTCGGCATGGCCCTCAGCGACATGGGGATACTGGACGCGGCCGAAACCCATCTCCGCCACGCGCTAAGGGTGGCTTCTGGCGAAGTCAGGGCAATGATTGCCCTGGGAGTGGTTCTGGGACGCCAGCAGCGGATTGACGAAGCCATCGAGGTCCTCCGGCAGGCGGTTGAAAGAGAGCCTGAGAATCCCTGGGCTCTGCGGAATCTGGGAGCATGCCTTCTGAAGGTCGGGCAGACCGCTGAAGCCGAGACGCTTCTGGGACATGCCGTTGAGTTGAACCCCTTGGACCAGCAATCCGTATTCGCCCATGCCCAGGCGCTTCATGCGAAGGGGGACGTCAAGGCAGCTGACGCAGGCTACGCCAAGGCCATCTCACTGGACGAACAGAGCCCTGTTGCCGAAGCTGCACGCCAGGGGCGGACCAGACTGGCCGAAGACTCCTTCCGCAAGGCATTGCCGTTGGGCGTTCGCCCCGATGCCGTGATGTATTGCCTGGGCGCACTGAGGAAGTTCGACAAGATGCCGCCGGAAGAGGTCAAGAGAATCGGCTTCGAGATCGCCGTCCTCGGTCAGCGGGGTCTCGACACCAACAACCCGGACCAGAAGTACACGCTGAAGAACCTGCCCGGCACTTTCAGCGGCCTGCACCTCGTCTGCCTCATGTACGTCGCCTTCAAGCGAGTCGCCCCCGAGCAGTCCATTGGCTTTGACCTGTCTGGAGAATACGAGGTCGCCAGGTCACTTTTCCCTGGGGATCAGGGGCGCCCGGCATAGGCATGCACGTCGGGTTGAAGACCCAAGAGTCGCAAAGATCACGAGTCAGTGCGAGTTCTCCACGGGGGCCCTGTCTGTGGGGAGAATTGGCCACTGGCGAAAGGACAGGCTATCGATGGGCTACTCTGTGCTGAAGGAGTTCGATCATGGTCGGCTTCCTTTATCTCCGGAGCCGCGTTTCCGTTTCCGTCTTCTGGTGCCGCGTGGTGCAGAACTTGGCTCTGTATCCTCTGGCGGAAGAAGTTCCGCATCGACCAAGGCATGCCAACCAAGCCTTGCCCGTCCGTCGTCGTCCACCGGTTCATGCTGGACACGTATTACCTTGTAGCTCCTGTCTTCTTGGTTGATCTCCTCGCCAATGCCGGGCACCCGTGTCAGGAGGGTGTCGAATTCGCCATCACCGGCGTAAACATGCACCAGAACCAGCTCTCTCAACAGCGGGTGAATTGGGTTGTACCGCTCGTGTGTCATGGTCTAAACGCCAAACCATTGTCAGCTCGGCCGGTATGGCACATTCCAAGGCAGCGCTATCCGGCTTGGTTCGGTGGCGCAACAATGGCGTTCCGAACCTCAGTGACAAAGCGCGACGGGCCATTGTTGAAGCGGCGGCCATAGGCGTTTGCATACCAGCCCGAGTAGACCAAATGCACCTCATGACGAGCCCGCGTCAGCCCCACATAGAAGAGACGGCGGTCTTCGCGCAGCTTGGCGTCGGTATTCGACCGATAGTCTGGTACCTTGCCTTCCTCGAGCGCCATCATCACAACAACGTCAAACTCAAGGCCTTTGGCGGAATGAAGGGTCATAAGGTTAAGGTGCGTTCCAGATCCCCCTTGACCGCCGAAGGTAGACACGGTGAATCCAGCAAGTCGGGCATCAGCTGCACAGATTTCTGCCAGCTTTACTACAGCCTCGTTGTCGTCCCGGAGTCTTGGCTCGCGTTCGAGTGATGCATCCAAGCAAGCCACTTGGAATTCCGAAAGCCAGTCGCGCAGCCCCTGGTCTGCGGTTCGGTGCGAATAGAGAAACTTCACCAAGCCCCGTTGGAGCTGGCGACGTCCGGCGTCATCCGTGACCAACTCATTGAAACGTAGCCACGACCAGACAAGCTCCGAGAGCCGAGGCACTCCCGACTGCCACCCCCCGGCACACCACGCCGCGCAGTCTTCAAGCCAAAAGACCACGGGGGACCGCGGGTATGGATTTCCTTGGTCAATACGGATGAAATCCCACCCCCTGCGTTCAACGGCTCGGGCTATTTCGTTCCCGTCATACTGGCTGCGGTACAGAATGGCGATGTCCCCCTTCTGCCGACCTTTGCGTCGTTTCAGTGCAGCGGGGATGATCATGTCGCAGATGAACGATGCCTGGTCTTCCACGCCCTGCGGGCAGTGGTGAATGTCCAATGTGCCAGCCTCATCGTTACCGGATTCGAACCCTCGCGGTTCGCCCAGTGCGACTTCCGAGGCTCGAATGATCGTCGGTCCGCATCGGTAGTTCATCTGAAGCTGAACCGGCTCGATGCCATCTTGTTTGGCCAAGTTCCGCAACAGCGCGGGCTCCGCACCAGCAAAGCCGTAGATAGACTGGTCTGGATCGCCAACAGCCACAAGTCGAATCTTGGCCTGAAAGCACAGGCAGAGGACGATGCGGTGCAGCGCACACCCCAGGTCTTGGTACTCGTCAACCACAATCACCGGGAATCTCGCACGGAGTGCTTCGCGAACCCACTCATGTTGTTCGACAAGCTGAAGCCCCAACAGAACCATTGTGTCAAAATCAACGAGACCTCCACCGAGCAGAGCCTTTTCATACGCCTCAATGACCTTTGCCGCATCTTCGTAGTCTCCACGCCACTCGGGCTTGCCACGATCCAGATGCGTGCGACGGTACACGTCACACCGAAACATCCAGTCGCGTGGGTTCTCGTTTGCGCCCAGTACTGCCTCGACCGCCGCGGCCCAGCACTTGTCTCGCTCATCCGTAGTGGCCACGCTCAACGGGTCGGGTATCGCCATCTCCGCGAGGCGCGCGTACGGGAGGACGACGTGCTGAAGGCAGAACGAATGTAGTGTACCAATGGCCGCCCTTCGGCCGTCTTCGACTCCGAGTGCCCCGAGCCGTCGTCGAAGCTCTCTGGCACACTGATTGTTGTATGTTATGCATGCAATACCGCGCGGTGGTCTTACATCCTCCGCGAGCATACGAGCCATCTTGATGGTCAGGGTCTTCGTCTTCCCACTACCAGGGCCCGCGAGGATTACGCAGTTGCCCTTGGATTCGTAGGCTTTCCACTGCCCCTCATTATTACGCAAGGCTTCGGCGGCGAGCATGTACGGGGGCTTAGCCGTGGTGGCACTTGCTGATGACATATTTCACCCCCGCAATAATGTAATCAGGGCAAGCCGTGGTCTCGGACTCAGCAATAATTGAGGCAAGCCGTTGTGCAAAGCGGCCCTTGCCAACCGTCTCGATGTCGGTCAGGAACTGGGTCACCTCTTCGCCTAAAGGGTCGTCGAGCAAACTTACGTCTCCCGCCCATCGTCTCAT
>JAPLNB010000073.1 GCA_026693085.1 Planctomycetota bacterium
CCACCGTTGCCTTCCCCTCCGACTTCGCCCCACCCGCAGGCCGCTTCGACGCACCCTCCCCCGCCAACATCCCCACCAACGCCCCCGCCAACCTCTTCTTCACCTCCTTCGCCTCCGCCGTCTCA
Source organism: Planctomycetota bacterium (assembly GCA_026693085.1). Classification (GTDB taxonomy): domain Bacteria; phylum Planctomycetota; class Phycisphaerae; order Tepidisphaerales; family Tepidisphaeraceae; genus JAPLNB01. The sequence continues at coordinate 126 of JAPLNB010000073.1, forward strand.
TCCTTCGCCTCGATCCGCTTCTCCTCAAACGGCGTCGCGCTCAAATCATACAGCCGCCCCGTCTCCCTCAGCTTGTACTTCTTCTCCCGGATAAACCACTTGTTCACCAACTGCACATACACCCACTCCTTCCCCTTCACCTTCTCCCCTCGCAATTGTGGCACAAACGACCGCCCATCAATCGCACGATCCCCAGGCGCCTTCGCCCCCCCCAACTCGCAAATCGTCGGCAAAAAGTCCGTGTAATCCGTCAAATCCCCACACTCGCTCCCCCCCTTCACCCCGCCCGGCCAACTCGCCAGCAGCGGCACCCACGTCCCCGTATCCTTCATCCCGCTCTTGCCTCCCACCACCTCCCGCCCGTTCAACTTCGACTTGAACCCATCACACCCATTGTCCGACGAAAACAATATCAGTGTGTTCTCCCGCAGCCCCGTCTCCTCCAGCTTCGCCACCAACTCCCCGATCTGCCGATCCAGGTACTCGATCATGTACGGAAAATTCTTCTTGTCGTTCTTCTTCCCCTCCGGATGCAATGGCGTCGGATCAAAATCAAAATGCACCAGCCCCATCCCATAGTACATGAAAAATGGCCTGCTCTTCCCCTTCCGCCCCTCCAGATACCGCAACGCCCACTCCTGATACAAATCCGGATGATACTTCCCCTTCACCGGCTCCCCATACGTCATGTGTGGCCCCGAAAAACAATACTGCTCCTGAAATCCACATGCCGCAATGTTGCTCGACGCCCGATACTGTTTCGGATCAAACTCCGCCGGCCCCGTCGTCGGCTTGTTCCCCCACCCCAAATGCCACTTCCCCGTGATCGCCGTCGAATACCCCGCCCCCTTCATCAAATTCGCCAGCGTCACCTCCTGCTTCGGGTCCAACGCCGCCACCGCCCCGCTCGACCCCGCAATACTGATAAAACCGCTCCGAAACGCATACCGCCCCGTCAACATCTGCGCCCGCGCCGGCGAACACACCGGCGTCCCGAAATGCTGCCTGAACATCATCCCCGACCGCGCCAACCGATCCAGGTGCGGCGTCTTATACGTCTCCCCACCATACGCCCCCAAACACTCAAAACCCAAATCATCCGCCATCACCACAATCACATTAGGCCGCCCATCCGCCCCTCTCCCCCGCATCCCCGATGCACACCCCAACGCCATCCCCGCTCCAACTCCCATCGCTCCCTTCACAAATCCTCTTCGCGTCAACATCAGCCCATTCCTCCATTACCACCAAGCCCATCCCCCCTCCCAGCATACCCCAACCCGCCCCCATTCCCACCCCCCACTCCATTGGCCATTCGTCATTCTGATTTGATTCATCGTTCATCGTTCATCGTTCATCATTTCCCTATCTCTCCCTCCCCATCCCTCAACACCTCCCCCCCCTTCACCCTCCCCACCTCCACATACCCGCTCTCCACCAAAAACCGCAACGCCAACCTCGGCCTCAACCTCCCCTCCACCCCCCCCACCCTCTCCATCAACCCCGCCTTACTCAACCCCACCCCCTTCGCAAACGCCAAATGAATCCGGCTCTCGCTCAGCGGCACCCGGATAATATGCAACTCCCCAAACACCGCCTCATACGTCCTCACCATCGACGCATACAGCTTCCCCGACCCCGACGCCCACACATTGCTCGCCACCACGCCCCCCTCGCTCAACCTCCCCTTCACCGCCTCCATAAACTCCTTCGTCGCCAGCGCCCTCGGCATGCTGTCCGCCCCAAACGCATCCAGATAAATAATGTCATACTTCTTCTCCACCGTCTCAATGAACTTCCGCCCATCCCCCACAAACACCTTCATCCTCTCATCTTCCTTGAACCCGAAATACCCCTTCGCCGCCTCCACCACCCCCGGATCCAACTCCGCAATATCAATCTCCGCCTCCGGACAGTTCCGCCGCAAAAACATCGGCATCGCCCCACCCCCCAACCCCACCACCAACATCCTCCGCGGCCTCTCCACCACCCCCAAACTCACCATAATCACCCGCGAATACGCCCCCACCAACCTTTCCGGCTCCCGCATATCCATCACCGTCTGCGCCGGCGCATTTTCCGCAAACAAAAGCCTCCGAATCCCCTTCTCATCCTCCCTCACAATGATCCTGTCATTAAACTCCGACTTCCCCTCAAAGATCACCCTCCCCTGCCCCCGCGCACTCCCCACGTCCCCACCCCCATCCCCGCCCCTACCCCCATCACCCCCTTCCCAACGCCCAGGGAGCTTGCTCCCTGGGTTTTCCCCCCAACTCATGTATAATCCCCCCGCCGCCCGATTTCCGATACTACCCGTAAGGAACCCACGGGGACCCATGCCCAACAACCAACAACTCCTACCCTTCGGCCCCGTCCGCAACAGCGAGCTGTTTTCCAACCATTGGCTCGAACACCGCCTCCGCCTCGAACCCGAATGGGCCGAACTCCGCGACAAAGCCGCCACCATCCTCCGCCGCCTCGAACCCCTCTGGAAAAAGGAATCCCCCAACCTCCTCAACCACGGCGAGCACCAGTTGGAGCATGCCTTTATTCAACCAATCTTCCACGCCCTCGGCTGGGAACTCTACTACCACCCCAACCTCCAAAACCGCACCCCCGACTACGCCCTCTTCACCGCCCGCATCACTTCTCTTCCCGCCTCCACCGCCTTATACTCCCCGCGCCGGGACTGCGGGAGCAGCCCGCCGGGATGCAGACACGATCGACAAGCATCATGCCATGAAGAAGACCAAACCGGGCATCGCGGGATTCCATGACGACGCGCATCTCTTCCGCACCGTCGCCTTGAGCCGCTCCCCTCACCTCATTCTCCCTCGCTACCTGCAGGAAGAGGCGATCAAACCGATCAACCAAGGCCCCGAAGTCGCCAAGGCCCACGCGGTCCTCATTCGCTGGGCCGATCTCGAATCCGATGGCCACCTCGCCAAAAAGGAAACCTCCCTCGACGACTCCTTCCGCCAGGAAGTCCTCGCCAACGCCCTTCGGTATTTCACGCCCACCACCAATCCACAGTCGTACCACCTCGAAAAAAGCTTCTTCATTCCCGGCATCGGAACACCCGACGCCGTCCTCGGCATCTTCCCGCCCGTCGAGGCCAGCAGCATCCGCGTCGTCGTCGAACTCAAGGACGCCTCCACCGACCTCGACTACGACAAGTTCAATGGCCGCACCGCCGTTCAGCAGTGCTGGGATTACCTCTACAATCTCCCGGATTGCCCCTGGGGCATCGTCTCGAATTTCGTCTCCTTCCGCCTCTACCACCGCGACAAGACCCAGCGCGCTTTCGAGCACTTCGAGCTTCAGAAACTCCGCGATAAGGAGGAGTTCGCTCGCTTCTATGTCCTCTTCGAACGCAACGGCCTTCTGGCCAACCACTTCATCAAGACCTGCCGTGCCGAAGCCCTCATCCTGCGCACCGACACGCGCCAACGCGAGGTTGGCGACGACCTGTACGACTATTACAGCGAACAACGCATCCGCCTCATTCAGGAATTGATCGCGCACCACGGCAAGACGCACGACCAGGCCCTCCGCGCCGCCCAGAAACTCCTCGATCGCATCATCTTCATCGCATTCTGCCAGGACCGCGGCCTCCTCCCACGCAAGCTCATCGAGTCCACCTGGAACAGCGCTCCGCCCCTCGCCCGCGTCACCAACCCCCGCTGGAAAAACTTTCTGGACGTCTTCTATGCGATCGACAAAGGCCATCCCAAACTCGACATCCCCACTGGCTATAACGGCGGCCTCTTCGCCCCCGATGACAACGTTGACAAACTCGATCTTCAGGACGAGTGGACGATCATCTTCAAGGAGATCGGCGAGTACGATTTCGCGGAGGACGTCAATGTGGATGTCCTCGGCCATCTTTTTGAAAAATCGGTCAGCGAGATCGAAAAGCTTCGCGTCACCGGCCCCTTTTTTGCCCCCACTGCCCCCGCCCCCAGAGCCAGCACCATGCCCAAAAGCGCTGAACGCAAACGCTTCGGCATTTATTACACGCCCCCGGCGTTCACCTCTTTCATCGTCCGCCACACCATCGGCGCCGTTATCGACGAACGCTCGTCAGCGATCTCCAAGGCTCTCGGCGTGGACCCGGATCTATCTATGCGCACGCCCCCCTCGCCGCAGCATGCTCAGTATTGGGAGGAATGCCTCAAAAGTCTGCGCCAGATCGCCGTCGTCGATCCCGCGTGTGGCAGTGGCGCGTTCCTCATCGCAGCATACGAGCTTCTCGAGGAGCAGTATCAAAGCGTCGTCAAGCACCTCGCCCACCATGCCGGCAAGCCCGCCTCAACTTGGGATAGCGCGATCCCCGAGATGATCCTCAATGAGAATCTCCACGGCGTGGATCTCTCCCCCGAGGCCGTGGAGATCACCCAACTCGCCCTGTGGATTCGCTCCGCCCGCAAGGGCCGCACGCTCGCCAACCTCTCCGACAACATCATCTGCGGCAACAGCCTCGTCACCGACCCCGCCGTCCATCCACGTGCTCTGCAGTGGGAAAAGGCATTCCCCCCGATCTTCTCCCGCCCCGGCGGCCACGGCTTCGATTGCGTCATCGGCAACCCCCCTTGGGAACGCATGAAATTGCAGGAGCGCGAGTTCTTCGCCGCTTCCGCTCCCGAAATCGCCAGCGCCGTCAACGCCGCCGACCGCCGCAAGCTCATCGCCGCTTTGAAAACCGGTAATCCCGAGCTGTATCAGTCCTACGAACTCGCCAAGGCCGCCGCAGACCGCACGCTCGACCACGTCCGCAACAGCGGCCAATTCCCCCTGACCGGACGCGCCGACATCAACACCTACATGGTCTTCGCCGAGCTGGCCAAGAAGATCGTCCGCCCCACCGGCCGCGTCGGGCTGCTCGTCCCCTCCGGCATCGCCACCGATGACACCACCAAGGAGTTCTTCAATAACCTGATGGACTCCCAATCCCTCATTTCGCTTTACGACTTCGAGAATAAGGAGGCCATTTTCCCCGACGTGCACCGGTCGTTTAAGTTCTCCGCGATCGTCTTCGGCGGCGAATCCGTGAAGACGGAAGCGGCCGACTTCGTCTTCTTCGCTCGGAACATGCGCCAATTGACCGACAAATTCCGCCATATCGACCTATCCGCCAAGGACCTCTCCCTCCTGAACCCCAACACCCGTACCTGCCCCATCTTTCGCACCCGCCGGGACGCCGCACTGACAAAGGCCATTTACAGACGGGTGCCGGTTCTCATCGACGAAAACCGAAAATCCGGTGGCAACCCGTGGGGCATCCGGTTCTTCACCATGTTCCACCAGACCAACGACGCCGAGCACTTCGCATCGCCCGCCGACCTCAAGAAAGCCGGCGCCAAGCAGGATGGTAACCGCTGGAAGAAGGGAAAGACCCTCTACCTTCCCCTCTATGAGGCCAAGATGGTGCAAGCCTACGACCACCGCGCCGCCAGCGTCGTCATCGAACAAGGCAACTGGGTGCGCCAGGGGCAAACAGAAGAAACGTCGCTGGTCGAGCATCAGAATCCCGAATTCGTTGCCATGCCCAGATGGTGGGCCGACCAAAGCGAGGTAGAGCGTGTCCTCCACGAAGATGGTCGCCGAGCGCATAGCTTCATCGCATTCAAGGACATCACCAGTCCCACTAACCAGCGTACGATGATCGCGGCCGCCGTCCCCTGGTGCGCCGCGACAAACCACCTGATTCTGACGCTGACTGACCAAGCACCCAGCCGGGAGCTCTGCCTTTTGGCAAACCTCAACAGCTTTGCCTACGACTATCTGACGCGCCAGAAGATCGGCGGCGTGACTCTGAACTTCTTCATTGTGCGCCAGGTTCCCACTTTTCCGCCCGACGCCTACGACGACCGCTGCCCCTGGGACAAGAAGCAGACCCTCGAAAAGTGGATTTCCGACCGCGTCCTCAAACTGACCTGCACCGCCGACGACATGCGCCCCCTCGCCGAAGCCGCTCACTTTCAGGAGGCCGTCCACAAGTGGAAGCCGGACGAGCGGACCAAACTCCGAGCCGAACTGGACGCCGCCTACTTCATCCTCTACGCCCTGTCGCGCGACGACGCTGCCTACATCCTCTCCACCTTCAGCGGCATCACCGACGACGACTCATCCACCCTCACCCCATCCTCTCCTGCCTCTTTGATCCTCGACACCTACGACGCCCTCTCCGCCGCCACTTGAAGGAATGGGCGAATGAAAGTGGGACGCAGCTACTTCCTGCGAAAACGCCCTCGCCCCCTCCGCCCCACCCACCCCCAACCAAATCCCCCCAAATACCTGATTTCCCGCCAACATTTCTATCGCCCGATCGTACTGAGTAATCCCATGAAAGGCTGTCTCCCCGGACATTACAATGTCCGGTGGTGATTTTAACAA
>JAPLNB010000074.1 GCA_026693085.1 Planctomycetota bacterium
TCCCGAAGCCCGCGAGGTTCGGGAGCGCGCAACGGCGGGCGCTGCGGAGAAGACGAAGAAAAGGGGTCACTCCTCATTATGACGAAGAAAAGGGGTCACTCCTCATTATCCGGCGAAGTAGTAGTAGGCTCCGCTGAAGACCCGCCGAGAACACTCCGTCCCCCCGAATCGCCTGATCGCCTCTTCCCCCGACCTCCCCCTGACCCCTGGCAACCGCCCCTGTCCGAACCCTAACAATTCCCGCCATTTTTTACTTGACATGGCCACTCTTCTGTGGTATAATACCTCCGTGGCAGGCCGGACGCTGTCCCCCTGCCGGGTCGGGGGGCAAGTCCCCTCTTCCAGGCTCTTTGACAATTTCATTCCGCACCGCCTCAGCCCCAATCGCCCGCTCATATGCTCGGCGGTCACTATGTGTCGGTTTTGGTCGTTTTCGGTCGTTTTCGGTCGGTTTTGGTCGGTTTTGGTCGGTTTTGGTCACTTTGGGGTCGGTTTTGAACGGTTCTATTAAACAGAAAACCACTCAAACCCCCCTTCCCGCTCATCTTACGCTTTTACCCCCCTCCGCCAAACTTCTTTCCACCTCCCATTGCAGGATACTGCCTCCAAACACTGCCCCTCACCCCATCCATACCCCCGCCTCCCTCCCAACAAAACGAACCCATTTCCACCGCCACTCCTTCACCCATCCTCGCTGATCTCCGTGCATCCATGGCTCCAGCAATGAAACGGGGGCATAATTGACACCGACCGCGCGGATCGCCCCCAACTTCACCCCACCGCCGGCGATTCATCCCCCATCACCCGCCAAAAATCCGAAAAATCCCGAATGCTCACCGAACATTCTCCTCTTCCATACGTAGTAATACCCAGCCGTTGCCCTCGCCACACCGCGACTACGACGGCCGAGCAAAAAGGGGGGAACACAATGTCCTTCGCCGCCGATTTGTCCCGCATTTCAACCGTTTCCCCCTTCTCGCCCTCCCAGCCACCCTTTTCCCAAAACACCAGGGGGTCCGCCGGGGGTCCGCCGGGGGTGTTGCGGGGGGGACGCTTCTTGTGAACGGCGGAGCATGCTGCATGTCCTCAAACCACGGCGACGGCGGGGAGCGTCTTTCGGCGGCCGATGCGGTGCGGGGATACAAGGAGTTGGCACATGCGGCGGGCGCTGGGTTCGCTGCTGTATGCCGATGAGGAGATGGAGCGGCTACGCCGCACGCGCGATCCGGTGTTGCCGGCCGAGGCTTCGGAGTCGGTGAAAGTCAAGAAGGCCGAACATCGGACGCAAGACGGCCTGATGGTGCAGAAGTACTCCAGTCTTCTTGATTCGCTCAATACGCTGTCGCGCAACACGTGCCGAATGAAGGATGAGCCCGACGGTCCCAGCTTTGTGGTGGAGACCGAGGCGAATGACTTGCAGCAGCGCGTGTTCGAGCTGCTGAAGTGTACCCAGTACGATGAACGCCCGGTTTGACGCAGCCTCAAGCAGCATTGACGGTTATGACGTTTGGGCAGCGGAACTTCGCCATAGAGCAATGTCAACACAATCTGTGCTGAAACACCCCATAGCAATGTAGGCCTTGCCCCACCGCCCCTCTTTCCTGAACCCTGAACCCTACCTCCCCTCCTCCCCCCACCTCCGATACGCCATCCTCGCCTCCACCTCCTCGATCCCTTTCCCAATCACCACCCTCGCCCTCGCCTTTTTCGTTTCCCCCACCTTAAAATCCACCCCAAACAACGACAAATACATCGACCGATGCCCCTCCTCCCCGAACGGCGTCAGCACCGCAAAACAATCCTCCCGCGGCGACATCACCAACGCCACCAACCCGCTCTTCGCATCCTTCCTCATCCCCATCGCCTCGCGAAACTCCCCCTTCACCAGCCAATCCACCGGATTCGGCTCCCTTTTCCACCTTCCATCCCCAACCAGCTTCGCCCCCGCCTCATCCCTCACCCACGCCTGCCAATCCCCGCCGCCTTTCACCGCCTCAACAAACCCCTCCTTCCCCGCCACAAACGACTGCTCAAACCCCGCAAAATACGACGCCAAAAACACCTCAAACCCCTTCAATTCCTTCTTCGCCGTCACCTCCGTCACCGCATCCAACACATTCGGCTTAACCCACCGATACACCGCCTTCATATCAAACGGATGCACCTCGTCCGCCGCCCACTTCACCTCCACCGCCCCATCCGCAAGCAGTTTCGCCTCGCTCTTCCACTCCCACCCCGCCGGCCCATACCGAGCCCGATCATCCAGCAACCGATAGTGCGACAAAATCCCCGCCGCCCCCGCGATCTCCTTCCCCGTCCCCACATCCACCACATTCGTAATCCCCAACGATCTTCCCTCTTTGTGCAGCAACCCCTTCACCACCCCCGTATCAAACGCAAACCCCTTCCCCTCTTCCACAAACCCCAACTTCCCCTCCGCCGCCCACACGCAGTTACCCAAAACACCCATCAGCAGCACGGCCAGCGCGTAC
>JAPLNB010000075.1 GCA_026693085.1 Planctomycetota bacterium
AATGGGCGGGCGGTGGTGGGGCGGCGGAAGTGGGGGGGCAATAGGCGGTGTTTTGCGGACGGTAGGGGGATTACGGGGTGGGTTGGGGGGCGAGGGGTTCGGCGGGGAGGCGGCCGGTGCGGAGGTCGCGGTCGTAGAGGATGAGTTCTTCTTTAAGTTGGTTGATCATGCGGCGGAGGGAGTAGAGGATGGCCTGGTCGGCGGTGGAATCGGTGGGGTGGCGGTGGAGGGCGGCGGCGTATTGGGCTTCGAGGCGAGCCAGTTTCGAGCGGGTGGTGGCGGCTTCAGTGGCGGATTTCAGTCTCATAGAGTTACCTCAACGACACCTTTCGGCACGAGGGACGCATCGGTGCCGAAGATGTACTCCGCGTATTCCGGAAAGATTATAGCGAGTCCACGCGCGATGAAGCGCGCCCCACGAGGCTACGTTGCTACTTGGGATCCTCCCCCGCACGTAATCTTGCCACTTCGTCGCGCATTAGTGGGTAGAGCAGTGAGAGGAATCCAGTCTGCCTGCTGTGGTACCGCTTTGCGACGAGGGCTGTCGGGAAAATCAGCATTTGGTTGGGTTCGCCGTGCAGAGCGATATCGGTGCCCTGAGCATCCGAGACCACGGCCCACTCTAAGGAGAGTTGATCGGCCATGTACTGTCCGTATGCCAGTCCGACTGCGTTAATGATGGGATTGGGGTCTTCTTGCTCTGGGCGATGCTGCGCAAACCAGCGGGCGTAGGCTTCGTCAAGTGCATGGGGGGCCAGAGTCAGAGTGGCAAGCTCCGGAGCAAAGAGCTGGACCAACTGCTGAGCGAGCGCGAGATTCTCCTGTATCCAGCGTAGCTCCGCAGGATTGGGATTCAGGATTGAACGCGCAGGGCTCGCAGCAGGTGCTGTGGAACTTCGGGATCGCCGTCTGAATAGGTCAAAGAGCCCCATACGACCCTTTTAACGCGCTACCATGCGTTAGTCGAGCCAATCTTTCTTCTTTAGTCTCTCGGGCACGTATTCTTCGGTGACGTAGGAGATGTCCTTGGTGATGAGGGATTCGACTTCCATTTTGAAGCCGTTTTTTTGCATTTGGGCGATTTCTTTCTGCCAGCCGCGGTGGTCTTTGAACCAAGGATACGCGGCGATCTCTCTTGCTCGCTTTAGGTCGGTGTCACTTAGCGCGATTTGGACGTCGTCACTCAAGCCGCAGTCGGCGTAGTCGCGGGCGCGGACGCCGATGAATTTGGCGTCGGGGATGGCGAGGCGTTCGGATTCGAAGGCGAGGGCGATGGAGCCTTGTTTGATGACGGAGTAGATGTAGTGTCCCCAGGGGTCGCAGTCGAGGAGGCAGTAGATGGGGAGGCCGAGTTCCTCGTTGAGTCGGCGGAGGAGTCGGCGGACGCCGCGGGGGGGTTGGCCGGAGCCTTCGGTGAGGATGCAGTTGTGTTTTTGCCAGAAGCGGTCCTCGTTGAATCGGCCCCAGACGGTGTCTTTTTCGACGTGGAGGACGAACTTGGCCTCGCACTTTTTGAATTGGATGACATTGGGTTCGGTGATGGAGGGGATGGCGTAGCCGCCGGAGCCCATGTGGCGGCAGTCGATTTCGTCGCCGGAGTCGACGATGGTGATGTTTCCGATCATGGTGCCGCGTTTTTTGGCGTAGATGTGGAGTTCTTCGCGGAGTGAGCAGAGGGAGACTTCGAGGTCTTCGAGGATGGTGTCGGACTCATCCTGGCCGGCGAAGGTTTTTTCGCCTTTTGTGCCGGCGATGGTGTGGAGGGCTTTGTAGAACATACCGCGGAGGGAGAGGGTTTTTTCGGCCTCGATCAGCTCGCGGATGGAGTTGCCGTGGAGGATGGTCTGCATGAACTGTTTGGCCTGGCTGAGGTTGAACAGTTCGCGGGAGGCGATGGCGGTGCCCATTTCGAGGATGCCGCGTTTTTTGTTCCAGACGGTGTTGGAGCGGGAGCGGGTGGGGATGGCGATGGCGATGTCGGCGCCTTTGGAGGCGGACTTGGAGACGTTGTCGGCGAGGTTGACGATTTTGCCGAGGGTTTCCTTGTCGCGGGATTTGATGCGTTTGGAGAGGGTCGAATTGGTGTTGGGTTTTTTGGCCATGGTTGTGGTTAGTTGTTGGTTGTTGGTTGCCAGATAGTGAATGGCGTGGCTCAGGTCATCTGGTGGGCCTGCTCATACTCAAGGATTTCGGCACGAAGTTTGGTGGCCATTTGTTTCATTGACTGAAGGGACAGATCCGATATGGGTGTGCGGTTGGGTTTGCCGGCATTGCGGGCGATGAGTGCCTCAAGCTCCGTCAGTTTTCGCCGAGTGTTTTCCAGTTCCTGTTCGTTCTGGAGTTTCATAGGATGACCTCCACAAGGCCTTTAGCGCGACCGGTGCGGTCGGTCGCGAAGAGCCGATCTACATAATAGGACAGTTCCCGCTCGTCCGCGACGATTTGAATCGACAGATAGGGCAGGCCAATCCGGATAGCGAGGAACGCATCTGAATCGGGATCGGCGTCGGACGTGGGGACGAGAAGGCAGTCCACGTCCATGGGCTCGGCGCGGCTGGTCACGAAACTGCCATTGAGGATGAGCCTCAGCACGCCGGCCCTTCGACACATCGGAATGAGCCATGCGAGCGACTGTCCTTGCGCCTCACGTTCTTCCGAGCCGTGGCCAAAGCGAGCAACGACCTCGTCGAGCGTGGCTCGGTGGATGCCAGGCGGAAGTTGGCCATTCTCGTCAAATTGAGGGATCACGTTGAGACCGGTTACGGGTGCAGCGAACGCGTACGATCAGAAGAGGGTGTCGGTGTTGTCGGATTTCTTTTTGGGTTTCTGGGGTGGGGCGGGGAGCTTGACGTGGTCGGAATTGCCATTGCCATTGCCGTTCGTATCGGGCGGTGGGGTGGTGGAGGGGGTTGTGCCTTCGGTGGATTGAGTGTCGAGGAGGTGGGAGGCGCGGGATTCGACGAGGACGACGCCTTCGTCGGTTTTCAGTTCGTCGGGTTGGTCGTTCTTGATGGTTTTGCCGTCCTCGTCGAGTTGAGCGTCGGCGATGGCAGTTCGTTTGCGGGCTTCGGCGAGGAGGGTGTCGTAGAGTTTTTGGGTGTCGGTGCCGTTGATGGCGTTGATGGCTTTGGCGATTTCGCCGATGTAGCGTTCGAAGACATCGCGGCGGGCGGACTCACGCTGCATTTTCTGGCGTTTGCGGAGGTAGGTTCCGAGTTTTCGGCCACATTCCATGAGTGCGAGCTTCATTTCCTTGCGGATTTCGTCGTAGTCGGCGATGGCTTCCTTGGATTCGGAAGTGAAGGGGACCCAGACGGAGGCCATGTGGATCATGATGACGAGCGGGCCGACGGGGAGGGAGCCGCGGGGTTGGGAGAGGTTGTAGTTTCGCCAGCCGGTTTCTGCGACGGCTTTGAAGGAGGAGCAGGCGGACTGTTGGAAGAGGAGGGGGACGCGGTTGGCGAAGCGAATGACGCGGGCGGTGTCATGGGCGGGGAGCTCGCCGCCGAAGGCGATGGCGGCTTCGATTTGGAAGGGTCGGCCGCGGTAGACGTCGGGTTCGCGTGAGGAGGCGGCGTAGAACTCGGCCTTGACGCCTTTGAGCATACCGGCGAGGAGTTGGCGGACGCCGATGGGTGCGAGGCAGTCGGTGGGCGGAGCGGGAAGGCGGGCTTCCTGGAATTCCTTGAAGAGTTGTTCGACCTGGTCGGGTTCGAGGTCGGAGCCTTTGGTTCGAGAGTGGGCGTGGATGGCGTGGCAGAACTCGGAGGCTTTGGCGGGGCTGATGCGGCAGAATTTTTCCTGGAGGAAGTTATAGAGGGTTCCGCCGCCGCGATTGGCGGCCTCGAAATCGCGGAGCATTTGGATGAGGATTCCGAGTTCGATGCCTTTTGGGTGGGGTTGGATTTCCTTGGTTTCCGGGTGGAGTTGGTCGGTGCCGCGGGGGAAGAGGATGATGCCGTTTCTTTCGATGGTGGTGAGTGTGGGGTCGACGCCGTTGGTGGCGGTGGCGGGGAGAGCGGTGGCTGAAGCGGCCAATTCGGTGGCGTCGGCGGGGATGGCGTTGATCAGGGGGAGGTCTTCCTGGTCGTCGGCGGCGACGCGGGTGGGGGGGACGAAGGTGATGCGGGCGTGGGGGTTGGCGATGGCGACGAGTTCGAGGAACTCATCGACGGAGGCGCGGCCTTTCTGGTAGCGGCCTTCGAGTTCGATGGAGACGGAGGTTCCGGTGATGTAGTGATCGGGGTTGAGGAAGTCGGTGTCTCGGGTGCCGGAGTTAAGGGTTTTGAAGCGTTGTGGTGGGAAGTCTTCGGTTTCCTGGTCGACGGTGACTTCGGCGCGGTTGGTTTTGGTGTTCATGGCCAGCTCGATGAGGTGGGCTGGTTTTTTTGAGGAGGGACGGGTGTGGATGACCATGGGTCGTCCGGTGGTGATGAGGCCGTACATACCGGCGGCGGAGATGCCGATGCCTTGTTGGCCGCGGGACATTTTAAGGCGGTGGAATTTGGAGCCGAAGAGGAGTCGGCCGAAGACGTTTTCGACTTGGCGGCGGACGATGCCTGGGCCGTTGTCGATGACGGTGACGCGGTAGCGGGATTGCTTGGCGGTGGGGGGGCGGTCGGGCTGGAGGTCTTCGATGACGATGGTGAGGTTGGCGATGATGCCGGCCTCTTCGCAGGCGTCGAGGGAGTTATCGACGGCTTCTTTGACCGAGGTGAGGAGGGCTTTGCGGGGGTTATCGAAGCCCAGGAGGTGACGGTTCTTGGCGAAGAATTCGGAGACGGAGATGTCTTTCTGTTTGGCGGCCATAGACTCGGCGGTTTCGCGAGTCTTGGGGACCGAGCGAATGACGGGGATGATTTTTCTGTCCTCCGGTGCCGGGGCAGGGGCCTTTTTATTGTCGAGCACGGTTGATTGAGACACGAAGAATTCCTGTTGTGAACTGCATGAGGAACGCGAGTTTGTAACCAGATCTGATTCCATCCGTGGTTTCCTCCCAGCGGGCACCGTGAGCGTATGGTTCCGTGAAACGGGCTTACGATTACGGGGATTATCGGCAGTACGGGCCATTTTTCTTGGGCTTTTCGGGGCTCTGATGTTAGGAAACTGTACGTATTCTCCAGTGGGAATCCAAATCCCTCGCGGCCGAGGAGGATACAACAAGGGCCGCGGCTGGGGAAGGAGCGACGGCCGAGGTTATGGGACTGTGCGAAACATGGTGAGCCGGGTTCCGGAGACGGATGTGGGGCGGTGTCCTGTGCAGCTGTCGCGGGCATTTACAGTGATTTGTCTTGGTCGTATTATCGCTTTGCGATGACGCTTGTGATTGAACAGGATGAGCTGGATCGGCTGCCGGTGGACGTGGACCCGGAGATCCTCGGCGGCCAGCCTGTGTTTAGAGGGACGCGGGTTCCCGTGGATGCGCTGTTGGAGAACCTGGAAGCGGGGCTGTCGCTGGAGGAGTTTCTGGAGAACTTTCCAACCGTCACCCGCGCGCAGGCGGTCAGCTTGCTGGAATTTTCGAGGACCACGTTGCGGCGTTTGGGTGGGAAGCATTGAAGATCCTGATCGACGAATGCACGCCGCAGGTGGTGAAGACGCGATTGCCGCATCTTCAGGTGACGAGCGTTCAGAAAATGGGGTGGCGCGGGATCAGGAACGGGGAGTTGCCTGGTCGGGCAGAGGCGGTGTTTGACGTGCTGGTGACGACGGATCGGAATCTGCCGTACTACCAGCAGAACCTGAAGGGCCGGCGTTTGGCGGTCATTGTGCTGCCCAGCAATCGTGTTCCTGTTGTGGTCAGGCTCCTGAAGGTGATCGAGCGAGCGATCATGAGCATCGGGCCGGGCGAATGGGTCGAGCTTGCGCCGCCAGAGGAAGGTTGAACAATGGCTGGAACAGTGGTGCAACTCAGCGTATCGGGCGGGGGCATGCCCAAATTGGCGGTGGGGGAGGCGAAGGTGACGTTTGAGGGGTTGGCGGGGGATTGGCAGTTGAATCGGAAGCATCATGGCGGGGCGAGGCGGGCGGTCTGTTTGTACAGTTTGGAACTGTACAAGTGGCTTGCCGACCAAGGCGTGGCGTTGGAGCCGGGGCAGTTGGGGGAGAACATTACGACGCGGGGAGTGGATTTGATGGAATGGAAGGTGGGGGATCGGGTGCGGGTGGGGAAGGCGGTGATCGAGATTGCGGAGCCGCGGGTGCCGTGCTCGAGTTTGGATCGGTGGGATGAGAGGCTGATGCAAATGATGGAGGGGCGGGCGGGGTGGTTGGCGAAGGTGGTTGTGGAGGGGGTGGTGAATGCGGGGGACGGGGTGGAGGTGGTGGGAAACGATGAATGATGAACGATGAATAGGGGGGAAAGAGGATGGGATGGAGTGGGCGGTGAATGGGGGAGAGGTTTTTCGGGAGGTGGAGAGGATGCACGGTATTCTTGCGGGTGGGCGTACTCTGCGGGAGTGAAGGATGCCAACGATCAGCCTATTCTTCGGCATCGTGATCCGGATGTACTACGATGATCATGCGCCGCCGCATTTTCATGCGTATTATGGGGGTGATTCGGCTATCATAGAGATAGAATCTTTGCGTGTGCGCGAGGCCCATTTGCCACGACGGGCGATGGCGATGGTGCTGGAGTGGGCCGGTGAGCATCGGGAGGAGTTGATGGAGAATTGGCGGCTGGGCGAGGCGCATCGGCCGCTGCGGAGAATTGAGCCGTTGGAGTAAGCCATGGTGCGTGTAACCTATGTCAAGGCGCTGCCTGAGTATTGCCTGGAGTTGGCTTTCTCGGACGGCACGCGTGGCAGCGTCTGCATCGGGGATCGGCTCTTCGGGCCGGTTTTCGAGCCTCTGAAAGATCCGGCGCTCTTCGGGCGAGTTGGGGTCGACGAGTTCGGTGCTGTCTGCTGGCCGAACGGGGCCGACTTGGCGCCGGATGCGTTGTATGAGAAGGTTTCCGCGACGCGGGTGGCGTAAGGTTTATGGAGGGCGCGGAGGAGCATGGGACGTTGCGTGGCAATGCCGGGCGGCTGGGGATAGAATACCTGCAAATGACCGATGCACTACTCCAGACTGTCCTGAAGTTGCCCAAGGCTCAGCGAATACTGTTGGTGGAGCGGATTTGGGACAGCATTGCTGAGGGGCATAAGGCGCCGGAGTTGACGGCGGCGCAGAAGGCAGAATTGAATCGGCGTTTGCGGCGGTTGTCGAAGACTGGGCCGAAAGGGGCGGATTGGGGGACGGTTAAGAAGCGGATGACGGGGCGCGGAGCATGATTCCAGCGTTCAACGAGTCGGGGTATCTGCCGCCGGGGATTCACGTGGCGACGATCGAGGAGGTGATTGCGCGGTTTGGGGGAGGGTCGGAGATTCGGCGGGCACAGGGACAGTCGTTGATGTGGCTGGTGCCGGTTTGTCGGGCGGCGGGGATTGTGAGGTTGGTGATCAACGGGAGCTTTGTGACCAGCCGGAGCGAGCCGAATGATGTGGATTGTCTGCTGCTGCAAGGGCCTGATTACCGAAGGGATTCGGCACAGGCGGTGGAGCTGCGCCAGGGGTTGCCGTTTCTTGAGATCAAGATTGTCGCGCAGGAGGATTTTGATTTCTTTTGTGACACGATCGTTGCAACGGATCGTGATATGATAGCCGAAGGCCTTGTTGAGGTGTCGCTGTGATGTTGGGAAATGAGCAACAACTCCGGAATACGGAGCAGAAACTGGCGATGCTGGAGCAGCAGATTGCCAGGGCGAAGGGGCGGGGGGATACGGCGGGGAACCGTGAGAGCATCGTGGCGTTGACGCAGATGGCGAATCAGATGCGGGAGGAGATTACGCGGTTTCGATCGCGGGAGAAGCGGCGGGCGTCGTGAGGGGGCGAGGCAAGCATGGCCACGCAAGCCGCGCGCGCCATTAGCGCGAACCAGAGCTGATCGGGGCTTGCGTGGCCATCGCACCCGGCACCCGGCCTGGAAGGGCGCGGGTCAAGATCACGATGAGGGGCAAACTCAGGCAGACCTGCGGGAACGGTGATACCAGCCAGCGCCGATGACGGGGATCGCCAAGAGGGCCATGTTGAAGGCCGAGGGCAGCGGGACGGCGCTCGTCGTAACATTGATGTTATCGATATTGTAACTTGCGGTGCCCTTGGTCATGGTGATGCGCAGAAGGTCGAGCACCCGAGAGGAATCGGGGCTGGCGATGGCTGTAAAACCATGAGGCAGGCTGCCGTTCGTCGAGAATTTGGATAGCCCGCTGCGGAAGCCTTCGATGACGTAGGTCGTATCGGTTCCACCTCCGCCTGGCATAGCGTTGCCGAGGTCAACGGCACTGAAAGTGAACAGGCCGGTTGTATTCTCCTTCACGTCAACCGATCCAACTGCAGACGTGCAATAGATCGAGGGGGTGGGCTGGCCAAATAGCTGCGCCTGGAACCACTGACCGGTCGCAGCAACACTGAAGTTGCCTTCTGTGTACGTGGTTGTCAGCGGAGTTCCGTTGCTGCCACCAAGCCCCGCGAACGTGACCGTGTAACCCAGTGAGATGCCACAGGCTAAGAAGGGAATGGCCATGGCCATCCCAATGCCCAGCCACTTTGCAGTCTTGTTCTTTACACCCACAGGCATAGAAGCCTCCTTCCAGAGAATGGTACATGCGAAGTGTTCCCTTACCGTGAATAACATCACAGAGGGTCCGATAAACTATACTTCAAGAGTGGCAAGATGCAAATCCGAAAGGCATCTTCTTGAGAGAGTTACCTATGCATGCTTCCAGCAATGGTTTATACACGCACAGGCGGGACGGACGGGCTACGGCTGCGGTTTCGTGAGTTGTTCGCCTTGGGGCAGGTCTTTGAGGCTGTTCAGGCCGAAGAGTTCCAGGAAGCGTTTGGTGGTGCCGTAGAGGATCGGGCGGCCGGGTAGTTCGGCGCGGCCGGCGATTTTTACGAGGTGTTTTTCCATGAGGGAGCGGATGGTTT
>JAPLNB010000076.1 GCA_026693085.1 Planctomycetota bacterium
GTCCGTAGGTGTGGCCGCAGGCGCCGGAGAAGAGATCCCAGTAGAGGGGTCGGCGGACGTCGGAGGAGATGGAGTGGCCGAGTTTTTTGGCGTCGAAGGAAACGGGGTGGTCTTCGTAGATGGGTTCGCCGTCGATGACGGGTTTGGTGGGGGTGAGTTTGTAGTCGGCGAGGGTGGTGTCGTAGCGGGCGGTGTATTCGGCGACGTGGCCGTTTTGTCGCATGTTGAAGGAGAGCCAATCGTCGTTGTGGAACCACTTGGAGGAGCCGCTGCCGCCGGGGGGGTGGAGGGTGATGAGGTGGGCGCTGCCGCCTTTTCGGATGCCGGCGGCCATGGCGCGGATGATGGCTTTTTGCTCGTCGTTATCGACGGAGCGATCGCCGCCGAGGATCCAGATGATGGCTTTGTCCTTGTAGCGTTTACCGAGGAATTCGGCGTAGGATTGGGCGTTTTTGGAAGTGAAGAGGGGTTTGTTGTCTTTGATATTATCGTGCCAGTAGCGGCCCCAGGTGGGGAGGAAGCCAATGAAGAGGCCACGGGAGTTGGCTTGATCGACGATGTAGTCGACGTGCTTGAAGTACTCGTCGTTCGGGCGGGTTGGGTCGAGATCGATGAGGGGAAGTTGTCCGTAGGGGTTGGGGACGGAATGGCCGTCGAGTTCGGCGATGGCGACCGCTTGGATGGCGGTGAAGCCGCGGTCGGCGCGGTTCTTGAGGTAGCGATCGGCTTCTTCGCGATTGAGGCGGTGGAGAAGCTCCCAAGCGGTGTCGGCGAGGTAGAAGAAGGGTTTGTTGTCGGAGTAGGTGAGGAAGCGGTGGTTGTCGGAGATCTTGAGGGTGGGGGTGGCGGCTATGGTGATGGTGGGTAGGAAAAGAAGGAACACGAGCGACAAATGACGAATGACGAAACTCGAATGACGAATCAATGACCCATTCCGAACGACCCATGACGAAGAGGAGAAATGAGTTGGCACTATTGGATTCCTCCGGTGGTTGGCGGTGTTGGCGTTGAACCCTCACCCCGGCCCTCTCCCGGAATACCGGGCGAGGGGGAATAGGGGAGTTATTCGCTGACGATCTTGATTTCGGCCCAGTAGGCGGCTTCGTTGGACCATCCGGAGGGTTGATTCAACAATTCGAGCTTGATGGTTTTGCCGGCGTAGGTGGAGAGGTCGATGTCTTTGGTGAGCCAGTGTGCGGTGGCGGTTTTGGGGTCAACGGGGGTGCGGAGGAGTTGTTTGGCATCGATGCGGACGATGAGGTCAAAATCACCTTGTGGGTCGTGGCCTACGACGAGGTGGAGGGTGGTTTTTTTGTTGGCGGGGATTTCGAGTGAGTTGGAGAGGGTGCAGGCGGTGGATTGGTCGAGGGGGTGGGTGGCGAGGACGTTTTTTTTGCCGGCCCAATCGGCGCGGAGGCCAGGGTTCATGTCGGGTCCGCAGTTGTCGAGCTTCCAGCCGGGGGCGAATTTGGCGAGGGCGTCCTGGACTTTCTTTGGGGAGACGGAGGCGGTGATCTGGGCCATTTCTGATTCGGTGAAGCGGGCTTCGAGTGCGGGGCCTGGGGACCAGCTTAGTTCGATGGCGCTGGGTTTTGGGGGATTGACGGGGATGAGGAAGTATTCATCGCCGTTGGGGTCTTTTTCGATTCGGCCGCCGTATTTCACGACGACCTGGCGGGCGAGTTTTTCGCAGACGTCGATCAGTTTGGGGAAGTTGTAGGCGGTGTGGTCGAAGATTCGGGTTTCATTGAGTTCTTTGGAGAATCGGTCGGGGAGTTTGGAGAAGGGGATGGTGGTGAAGAGGACGCCGGCGGAGCTGGAGGGGTTGCAGTCGGAGTCTTGGCCGCCGCGGCAGGAGATGATGATGGTCTGGTCGAGGTCGCGTTTGCCGTAGAGGAAGCCGAGGAGGACGTAGGCGCCGTTGATTTTGCAGTCGATGCCGCCGTTGGATGCTTTTTGGTATTCTGGATTTTTGCGGTACTTGTCTTGGCAGAGCTGCCAGGTTTTTTGCCAGTCGTTGGGATCGGCTTTGTACCAGGCGAGCATGTCGCGGACCATTTGGGCGTATTGGGATTGGGCGGGGATGGCGGCGAGGCCATTTTCAATGATTTTGACGGGGTCGGAGTTGAAGAAGGCGGCGGCGTACATGGCGCCCATGAATTGGCCCGCATACATGCCGTCGCCGTAGTTCATGAGTCGGCCGAACTTTTCTCCGAGGTCGATGGCGGCCTGGGGGATGCCCGGGGCGATGAGGCCGGAGTAGTCGGCTTCGATTTGGTAGTCAATGTCGTTGGGGCACTTGTTGAACTTGGGGTGGCCGGAATCTGGGGGAGCGATGCCGCGGCGGAGGTTGGTTCGGCCAGCGTTGTTGGCGCACCAGAGGGGGTAGCCGGAGTTGGCGAAGTCGATGCCGGCCTGGCGGATGGAGCAGTCGAGGCCGTACTGTTCCATGGTTCGGATGAAGGTCATTTCGACGTAGAGGTCATCCTGGCCGAAGGCGTCGTTGATCATCTGGGGTTTCCAGAGGGGCATTTTGTCGGCGGGGATGATCTGTTCGCGGTAGCGGAACTCGGTGGGAGCGCCCCAGCAGACGCCGGCGATCTGTCCGATCCAGCCGGACTTCATTTTGTCGCGATAGTCTTTGAGGGAGAGGCGGAGGTATTGGGGGTCGGCAGCGTGAGTGATGGTGGAGAGGAAGAGGACGGTGATGAGAGAGAAGAGTATGCGAGTTTTCATGGTTCCATGCCTTTGTCAGTGATTGCCTCAGAGCACCTGGCACAAGGGTAAAGGGCGGATGGGTGTAATGCAACGGTGTGGGGGTATTGCTTGGCGAACAGGCAAAGCGGACGGGCTGTAACCGTTCGGCAGTGCGGAGCGTATAAGGCTGTGTGCGTGGGAGGTGCGGCGTGGATGGAAGTGGGGCATAATGGAAGGCGTCGAATGCCTCGGCGATAATTTTGCGGGAGGTCTGCTATGCGGTGGATGAAGCCGGTTGCGATGGGCGTGGTGGTTTTGCTGAGTGCGGCGACGTTTGTGAGGGCGGCGGTGCTGGACGGCAAGCGGGTTCCCGAGGATGCGAAGTGGCTGCTGCACGTGGATATGGATGCGCTGCGGGAATCGAAGACGTGGAAGACGCTGCTGCAAGGGGAGCTGGAGAAGAATCCGGGATTCCAGACGACGGTGCAGAACGTGCAGGTGTTCACGGGGTTCAGATTTCCTCAGGATCTGCATGATGTGACGCTGTATGGGAAAGCGTTCAACGAAGAGGCGGGCGTGGTGGTGATCCATGCGACGGTGGACTCGTCGGTGCTGCTGGGGCAGTTGGCGCTGGCGCCGGGGTACGAGACGTTTAGACACGGCGACCACGACGTGCATTCGTGGCAGGACAAGGGCAAGCAGTTGTACGGCAGCTTCCAGAGCACATCGGTGGCGGTGATCGGTCGATCGCGGGAAAACGTTCAGAAGGCGATCGATGTGCTGGATGGCAAGGCAGCGGGGATGAAGATGGGGTGGGGTGTGACGGAGGGAGCGAAGGGAACGGTATTGGCGTATGTGGGCGGCAGCGGGCTGGCGGAACTGCGGCAGATGCAGCGTGTGAAGACGCCGTTGCTGAATGAGGCTGAGATGGCGTGGGTGTCAGTGGGTGAGCAGGAGGGGAGCCTGGTTTTGCGTGCGGCGGTGGGAACGAAGACCGCGCGGGCGGCGGAGCAGATGAAGGCGCTTGCGGACGGGATGAAGGCGATGGTGGCGTTGGCGGCGGCGAATGAGAATGCGGACGCGAAGGCGAAGGCGGCGTCGGCGGCGATGGAGTCGTTGAGCACGAAGGTGCAGGAAAAGACGGTGAGCGCGGAGTTGCGGGTGCAGTTGGATACGCTACGGAAGTTGATCAGCCTTGGCGGAGCGAAGGGCGGGGGGGATGCCGAAGCGCCAAAGGCGGCGGAGGGAGGAGCGAAGTAGCAGTGGGGTATGCGGGCGAGTTGAGCATGATGGAGAAGCTGGTGGGATTAAGCGACGAGGAACTCGCCCGGCGGGCCCGGGCGGGTTCTTCGCTGTGTTTTGAGGAGTTGGTGCGGCGGTGGCAGGTTCCGCTGTTGCGGTTTTTGGTTCGGCGGATGGGGAGGCGGAGCGACGCGGAGGATGTGGTTCAGGAGGCGTTCGTGCGGGCGTATCAGGCGTTGGGACAGTATCGGGATTCGTGTTCGTTTCGGACGTGGTTGTTCACGATCGGGTATCGGGCGGGGGTGAGTTATGGGCGGAAGGTGAGGGCGAGGGAGGCGGCGGAGGCGAATGTGGAAGGGGCGCGGGGCGAGGAGAGGCCGGAGGAGCGGGTGGGGCGAGAGGAAGAGGGGCGGGAGCTGTGGGAGGTGGCGAAGGCGGTGCTGACGGAGGAGCAGTTTGGGGCGGTGTGGTTGTATTACGTGGAGGAGATGACGGCGGGGGAGGTTGCGCGGGTGTTGGGGCGGTCGTGGGTGGGGGTGAAGACGATGTTGCATCGCGCGAGGAAGCGGCTGATGCCGCATTTGGCGGGGATGGTTGGCAGAGGAGAGATTGGTGTGGGCCCAGAGATGAAGGCAGGTGGGATATGAAACGGCGATATGTGAATGGTGATGAGGAGAGGCTGGCGGCGGAGCTGAGGGGTGAGGCGGGTCGCGGCGGGCCGGGGTATTCGCAGATTCTGCATGAGCGGATCATGCGGGGGGTGAGGACGGCGGGAGACGGTGTTGAGATGAAAGGTGGGGGGGTGATGAGATGGTCTATTGGGGCGGCTGCGGCGGCGGTGATTGTGGTGGGGCTATGGATGTGGGGTAGGGGGCCTGTGGAGCAGGGGGGGCAGGTATCGCCGGGCGTGGTGGCGAAAAAAGAGATACCTGGGGTGCCGGCGGTGGATGAGATTTTTGAGCGGACGGCGGCGTCGGCGTATGCGAAGTTGGAGGCGAAGCTGGATGAGGTGAAGCTGGCGTATCTGGATGATGACGCGAAGCAGTTGGCGCGGTTTGTGCTGGATCGGACGAGTGTGTTGCCGGTGGGGGAGTGAGGGTAGTTGCGAGTCGTTAGTTGCCAGTGGCCAGTGGCGGGGGGGGATGGTTGGGGTAATATGGGCGCGAGCGATGGGGGATTATTGGAGAGACTTATGCTGCGATGGGCGATGGCGGTGGTGGTGGGGATGGTTGTGGTGGGGCAGAGCGGGTTGTGGGCGGCGGAGGGGCAGAAGAAGAGGATTGTGTTTTTGGTGGGGCGGCAGAGCCATGGTTGGGGGGGGCATGCGTATGGGGCGGATTGCGCGATATTGGCCAAGGCGTTGAATGAGAATGTGACGGGGGTGGAGGCGGTGGTGTTGGCGGGGTGGCCGCGGGAAGCGAAGGTGTTGGAGGGTGTGGCGGCGATTGTGATTGCGTGTGATGGGAATGGTTTGATCGGTGGGAAGGCGAATTATGAGGTGATGGAGGTGCTGGCGAAGAAGGGGGTTGGGATTGGGTTTGTGCATTACTCGCTGGATGTGGGGAATGATTTCGGGAAGCACCTGTTGGGGTGGATTGGGGGGTACTATGAGCAGCATTGGTCGGTGAATCCGAGTTGGAAGGCGGCGTTTAAGAGTTTGCCGGAGCATCCGGTTGCGCGGGGGGTGAGGCCGTTTGCGATTGATGATGAGTGGTATTACCACATGAGGTTTGCGGAGGCGATGAAGGGTGTGACGCCGATTTTGTCGGCGGTGCCGCCGGAGGGGACGCGGAAGGGGCCGGACGGGGCGCACAGCGGGAATGCGACGGTGAGGGCGCGTGTGGGGATGGCGGAGCCTGTGGGGTGGGTGTATGAGAGGGCGGATGGTGGGCGGGGGTTT
>JAPLNB010000077.1 GCA_026693085.1 Planctomycetota bacterium
CGCTGAACCAGCAACCGTGTCGCCTTCCCTGGCTCCAGGACCGACGCCTGGTCCTCTCCCTGACGCCGCAGGCCTTGCCCCGCGCAGGACCGTAGCCTCTCATGATTTACGATTCGGACGGGAAAAACCGTTTGGTGCTAGGAAGGCTTATGGGGTAGTCCGGGTTCATGCCTTGCTCCCTCCCGCTACCCGGACCATCGCCATGATGCCCGCCTTCACCGCCGCCGGCAAGCCCGGCCATGCGGATACCATGTCCGCCAAGTCGGGGTCCAGTTGTCGATTGCTTGCCGAATCGCTGCCGAGTGTGCCGGATTCTGTGCCGCGCTCGGATGGAATCCCCTGTTTTTCGGCCTTTTCCGAAGGTAGTTCGCATCTGCAAATGACCAATCACAAGCGACAAATGACAACCACCCCTACAATCCCCTTGGCTTCGGCCCTACGATAGTGCGCAACCTAATGGCCGCCCAGAAGCCCAAAGTCGTCGTCGCCATGAGTGGCGGAGTCGATTCCTCCGTCGCCGCCGCTCTGCTCCTCCGCCAAGGCTACGACGTCATCGGCGTCTTCATGCGCCTCGGCTCCCCGCCCGGCGTCCAATCCCACGACGCCTGCGACTCCACACACTCCAAGCAAGGCTGCTGCTCCGTCCTCGACGCCGACGACGCCCGAAGAGTCGCCGCCGTCCTCCAAATCCCCTTCTACGTCCTCAATTTCCAGGATGACTTCGGCCGTGTCATCGACTACTTCGTCGCCGAATACAACCGCGGCCGAACACCCAATCCCTGCGTCCGCTGCAACGATTGGCTCAAGTTCGGCAAACTCGCCTCCTACGCAAAAGCCGTCGGCGCCGACTACGTCGCCACCGGCCACTACGCCCGCATCGGCCCCGACCCCGTCACCGGCGCCCCCACCCTCCTCCGCGGCCTCGACCACCGCAAAGACCAAAGCTACGTCCTCTTCGGCATACGACCCGCCGCCATCCAACATACCCTCCTGCCCATCGGCGACTACGAAAAGCCGCACGTCCGACAAATCGCCCTCGACCTCAAACTCCCCGTACACAACAAACCCGATTCTCAGGAAATCTGCTTCGTTCCCAACCAAGACTACGCCGCCCTCGTCCAACGCCGATCCCCTGATTCCTTCCGCCCAGGCCAGATCGTCGACACCACCGGCCAGATCGTCGGGCAGCACCCCGGCCACCAGCATTTCACCATCGGCCAGCGCAAAGGCGTCGGCCTCGCCTTTGGCTACCCCATCTACGTCGTCAACATCAATTCCGACGCCAACCAAGTCACCGTCGGCGACAAAAACGCCCTCCTCCGCCGCTCCCTCCTCGCCCGCCAAACCAATTGGCTCACCCCACGACCGCACTCCCCCGGTGACCCCATCCTTTGCACCGCCAAAATCCGTTACAATCACCCCCCCCAGCCCGCCGTTGCGACCATCACCGCCCCCGACGAATTCCGTCTCGACTTCCAGGAGCCTCAACATGCCATCACCCCCGGCCAAGCCGTCGTCCTCTACGACAACGACGTCCTCCTCGCCGGCGGCTGGATCGACAAAGTCCTCACCCTGACCCCCGACCCCTGAACCATGAACCCTGAAGCCATGCTCCGCCGCAACATCCTCATCTTCCACCTCGGCGCTCTCGGCGATTTCCTGCTCACCTGGCCGCTTGCCCTTGCCCTCTCTCGAATTCACCCCCAAAGCCGCGTCATCTACGTCACCCACGCCCAAAAAGGCGCCCTCGCCGAGGAAGCCCTCCGCATCGAGTCCACCGACATCGAAGCCGGCTGGCACCACCTCTACGGCAGCCCCGCCAGCCTCCCCCCAACGCCCGCCACACTCCTCACCGGTTCCCACAGCATCTACAGCTTCATCGCCGTCCCCGTCGACCCTTGGGCCCAGCATGTTAAACAACTTGCCCCCGACGCCGACCTCTGCTGCCTCGACAGCAAACCATCCAATCCCAATCAACACGCCACCGACCAACTGATGTCTCAGTTATCCACCCGCCCGGCAGTTCTCGAATCCCTGCGCCAGATGATCCGCTCCATCTCCGACAACGGCCTGCGCCGTCGAACCACAACCGGACGCACCATCGTCATCCACCCCGGTTCCGGCTCCCCCGATAAATGCTGGCCTTCTTCCCACTTCCTCGAGCTCACCCACCGCCTCCGCGCCGCCGGACACACCGTCCGCGTCCTCCTCGGCGAAGTTGAACTCGAACGCTGGCCCTCTGCCCAGATCGACGCATTCGCCAACATCGCCGAGGTCGCCCGCCCCCAATCCCTCAACGAACTACTCCGGACCCTGGCTGACGCCGCCCTCTACATCGGCAACGACAGCGGCCCCTCACACCTCGCCGCCATGCTCGGCCTACCCACCCTCTGCCTCTTCGGCCCCACCCACCCCACCCTCTGGCGCCCCCTCGGCCCCAAAGTCCGAATCCTCCACCGCACGCCCCTAAGGATCGACGAATCAACAACTGTCGGATGATTGGTGTGATGTGGTGGGATTGGCGATGCCGATATGGTGTAACGGCACGGAGGTCTGTTCTGTAACAACAAGGAGCCAAGGATGGCTTTCGTATTTCGGGATCGGTAC
>JAPLNB010000078.1 GCA_026693085.1 Planctomycetota bacterium
AGTCCTCCCCACCCCCACGAGCAAATCCGACCCCCTCCTCCGCAACGTCACCCCCGCCGAATTCCCCTCCCAATCCTGGCTCTACAAACTCTCCCCCCTCTCCCCCACCGCCACCCCCCTCCTCCTAGGCCAGATCAAAGACACTCCCCCAGAGCCCGTCGCCCACCTCACCACCCACCTCGCCGCCCCCATCTTCTTCACCTCCCTAGGCCACCCCGCCGACTTCCAATCCCCCCAATTCCCCCGCCTCCTCCTAAACGCCATAGAATACACCCTCGACCACCCCATCCCCAGATAACACCACCCGCTATCGCCTCCCCCTCTCCCCTTACGCCCCAGATGCAAACCGTCGGGTACTCTGGAAGAGCGCCGCACCCGACGCCTTCCCTTCTCTCTTCGCCAAGTACCCCCAACTCCTATTCCAACTTCGCCCCCTCAATCCGCTCCCCCCGCTGCTGCCTCGCCTGATCCCCCGGATCAAACGTCCCATAAAACAGCGCATTCGTATCCATCCACGTCGCCAGCCGCTCCACCTCCTCCCCGCTCAACTTCACCTTATAATGCCCATCCTTCAGCAGCAGCTTCATCACCCCGCTCGCCCTCGCCCCAAACCGATCCGGCAAGCTCAGCGAATCGTTATTCGTATCATTCGAAAATGGCACCCGCGCCGCCAACGCATTGTACGAAACCGTATAATGCCCCTGAATTGCCCCGCTCAAATTCACCCCGCCACCCGCATCCTTCGCGTTATGGCACGACACGCAATGCCGATCCAACACCCCCTGCACCAAAATCGGATAGCTGAACGGCCTGCTCCCCTCCGGCCCTGCCTCAATCCGCGACGCCACCCGCCCCAACGCCCTCGGCATCGCCTTCACCGCCGCCGTGCTGTTTCTCGACTCATGACACCCCACACACGACACCGTCTCCCCCGCCTGCACATACGTCGAGCTCCGCATCACCTGAATCGCCTGCCCCTTCTCATCCAACGCCTGAAACAACAGCGGCACCCGCGCCGGAACCACAAAATACGCCGACCCGTCCCCCTCCACCGGCACCGTCCCCAACACCGCCTTCCCCGGCGAACCCGCCGCCATCCCCACCGCCGGATTGTCCCTCCCCTCCGTCGTTTTCGGCAACACCTGCGTAATCCGCAATCGCTTCACCGTCCCCGCCGCCCACCCCAATCTCCCCGCATACACATCCTGCAAACCCCCCGTCCCCTCCCCCTTCCCCTCCCCATCCCGTACCCCCGTCAACACCGGCTGCCTCCCCCTCCCCCTGATCGGAATCGGCCACAAACTGCTGATATTCCCGTCCCGATGCAACAACTCCTTATTCCCAAAACAATCCACCACGTACACCCCAAACATCGCCCGCAAATTCCCCGTCGGCTCACCCACCAACGCATCAAAACTATACGCCGCTAGAAAATACTTCTCCGACAACGGCCACGGGCTTCGATAGCAATGCCCAGGCCACCTTCGATACTCCTCACTGTCCGCCGGCTTCGCGTCCGCCGCCGGAAAATACCACCGCCCCGACACGCTATACTCGCTCTCCGGAAATGGCGTGTCCGGCGTCAACCGCTCAATCGGCCCCAACCCGTCCTGCCCCTGGCTCCCATCCACCAACACAATCGAACCCGCCGTCATCGCATGATGCGCCGCCGCCGTCGCCATGATCCGCCCCGACCCCGGCACCGCCGCCGCCTCCCACAATCCCACCGGATTCCGCGTGTAATTCCCATAAAACGCCCCAGGCCCCGTCCCGTCAGGCCGCGTCGTCCACAAATGCTCCCCAAACACCGCATGTCGATCCACATAATCCCACCGCGTATAAATCACCCGCCCATCATGCATCACCGCCGGGTCCCACTCCTGCGTCTCATGAAAACTCAGCAACCGAATATTGCTCCCGTCCGCCTCCGCCCCCGCCAGCGTATACACCGGGCACCCCGGGCTTCCGCACCGATGAAACCCCCCTCGCCTCGTCGATACAAACAC
This sequence comes from Planctomycetota bacterium, assembly GCA_026693085.1. Lineage (GTDB taxonomy): Bacteria > Planctomycetota > Phycisphaerae > Tepidisphaerales > Tepidisphaeraceae > JAPLNB01. The sequence goes on from JAPLNB010000078.1 coordinate 2,007, forward strand.
AATCTGCCCATTCGGCAAATACCGCGGCGAAAAATCGTCATACGCCCCCTCCGTCAACTGCCCCATCCCCCCGCCATCAATCCCCATCCTGTACAAATGATAAAACCGCCCATTCGCCTTCTTCTCATCCGTCGTGCAATACGAAAACATCACCTCCCGCCCGTCGTACGACAACTCCGGCGTC
>JAPLNB010000079.1 GCA_026693085.1 Planctomycetota bacterium
GGAGTACGCCGCCAACAGGGCCGCCCGCGGCCGGGTTGCCGGAGCGCTGCTGTCATGGTTCGCTTGGGGATGATACGCGCGAGAGCCGCCAGACGCTGGCGGCTGGACCACGGCCGCAGTTGAGCGGCTTCCTTGCCGACACGGACCATCGTAGCCTCCTTGCCACAGGGCGTTTAGAACACCGCCATGATGGTAGGAGGCTCGATTTTTGATATCGGGCATTGAACGGTATTGCCCTGAACCCTGAACCCTGAACCCTGAACCCCGAACCCTGAACCCTGAACCCCGAACCCCTCTTCCCTCCCAACAAAACGAACCCAATTCGCCCCCCATTTCCCCTGTGATTGGTAGGGGAAGATGAGACTAGAAAAAGGGAGAATGGGGGAGAGACTTTACGACGGCGGGCGTGGGGGTTGGGGGGATTCGTGGCAAGAATATTGCAGATGAGACGGGCGCACGGAAAATAAGGGGTTATGCGCGTTTCGGTTTTGTAGTTGAGATTATAGCCGCCTCGAAAAACTGATGTAAGTTCGTTTGACGTAATTTACCTCCCCCTGAACACGGTTTCACGCTGTAATTACCGTATCGAAACGTCGATTTTCGACTTCACGCGTCAGGCTACAATTTGACTTTCAGCAGATCCAGTATCCGCTGCTGATCCGCGTCGGGCGTGCTGATGACATTGGGAATCTCCGTCCCGCCGACCCGCAGGGTTTCCGTGCGAATGGCTTTGAGACGCTCGATCACCCGCGCCCAGGTCCACTGGCGATTCTTTCCCTTCCCGTCCGAAGCGAACAGCGGCTCCAGCATCCTCATCGCCTGCCACTGCACGTAATACGCCAGCATGCACACAAACACATGGGCTTGCAGCCGGTCGTCCCGATGAGGGTAAAAGGGACGCATCTCCAGCCAGACCGTCTTGAGATTCCGAAACGCCTGCTCGACGTGAATCAAGTCCTTGTAGCAGTCCCGGGCCCCGGAAACGCCCAGCGCGGGGACCTCGTTGCGGATGATGTAGCAGCCATCCATCGCCTCTTCCTGCTCGATCAGTTCCTGCTTGAGTTGCCAGACCAGCCGGCCACCCTCGACGCTCCACTGGACAAACTTGCCCGTGTGGTATTTCATCAGCACCACGCCCACGCTGGCCGCTAACTTGTCCTGGGTCAGCCGGCGGGATCGGACCCGCTTGTCCATCGCCTGGGTGGTCTTCTCGATCAGGCTGCGGCGGGTGGCGCAATCCCGCCGGGCGCGATCGGGATTCTTGTGCAGAACGTATTGCAGGCCGGGAACTTCGGGATCCACGATGCCCACGCACTCCTGCTCGTTGAACAGTTCCAGCTGCACCACCCGGCGTTGCAGCAAGTCCCGCATCTGCGGATGAGTCAACGCGGTGAGGGTCTTGTACCCAAGGGCATGCAGTTCCTCGATCCGCTTGGGCGTGAGCATCCCCCGATCTCCCACAAAGACCACATCCTTGACTCCGTATTCATCGCAGATGATCCGTGCCTGTTCCAGCACGGTGGTCTGGTCGGCGGTGTTGCCCCGGAACACCCGCACGGCCACCGGGCAGCCCTGGGCCGTGGTCAGCAGCCCAACGGCAGTCTGCTCATGCCCCCGTTTGCCATCCCGGTTATAGCCGTAGGCCACCAGGTCCGAGTCCTCATAGTCCCCCTCGGCATAGCTGCTGGTCATGTCGTAGTAGACCAGGCAGCCATTCTGGAGATGCTTCCTGGCCAGTTGCCTCTGGATGCTCTGCTGTCGTTCCAGCAGCCGATCCATGGGAAGATAGGCATGCTCTTCCACATCCGGCCGTTTACCGGCCGGGTGTCCGCACAGTTCCCACAACGCCGAATCCAGGTAGACGCCGGTGAGGGCCAGTTTGCTGCCCTGGTACACGATTCTTCCAACGATCAACGCCAGGATGTCCTGCCGCCAGGGTTCCTTGCGGGAGTAGATCAACTGGTCCAGCCCCAGTTCACGGATGATCGAGAGCAGGGCCATTGAAGCGCCATATTCCCGGGAAGAGCCGGCCTGCGGCGGACGGGCGGGCGTTGGTGCGTGGCCCAGCCGCAGCGCCTGCTGGATGGCCTGGATGGCGTGATCCGGCAGATCGGTGATGTTGGCAAGGGTTCGGTGCCTGACCTTTCCATCGGCGCGAAAGGATTCGCGGACGGTGACGGTGCGG
>JAPLNB010000080.1 GCA_026693085.1 Planctomycetota bacterium
TTTGGTGGCGGGGGTGGCGGTGGGTGGGTGCAAGGAGAAGGCTTCTTCGGCGGGGGGGCAGGTGACGGTGGCGATGATGCCAAAGAGCAAGGGGAATGCGTATTTTATTGCTTGCCGGAAGGGGGCGGAGGAGGCGGCGAAGGAACTGAACGTGAAGTTGATTTGGGATGGGCCGACGGACCCGGACCCGGCGAAGCAGAACGAGGTGGTGGATACGTGGATTACGCGGGGTGTGGATGTGATTGCGGTGGCGGTGGAGAACCGGGAGGGGATGGCGACGGTGTTGCGGAAGGCGAGGAGGAAGGGGATTAGGGTTCTGACGTGGGATGCGGATAGTGAGGGGGATGCGAGGGACTTTTTTGTGAATCAGGCGACGCCAAGGGGGATTGGCCAGACGTTGATGGATCATGCGGGGAGGCTTCTTGGGGGGAAGGGGGAGTTTGCGATTATTACGGCGTCGCTGACGGCGGCGAATATGATCGAGTGGCAGAAGGAGATTGAGAAGCGGCGGGTGGAGAAGTGGGGTGAGGTGAAGAGGGTGGCGCTGCGGCCTTGCGATGATTTGCAGAAGAAGGCGTTTGATGAGACGAACGCGATATTGAATGCGAATCCGAATGTGAAGGTGATCATGGCGATTTGTTCGCCGGGCGTGCCGGGGGCGGCGGAGGCGGTGAAGCAGTCGGGGCGGAAGGATGTGAAGGTGATCGGGCTGGGGTTGCCGAACGATAACAAGCGGTATGTGAAGGAGGGGATTACGGATTGCATAGTGCTGTGGAATACGATGGATCTGGGTTATCTGACGGTGACGGCGGCGAAGCAGTTGAAGGCGGGGAAGGTGAAGGCGGGGGATACGGCGATTCAGGCGGGGCGGCTGGGTTCGATTCGGATTGAGGGGGATAACATTTTGCTGGGGACGCCGTTTACGTTTACGAAGGAGAATATTGATGGGTTTGATTTTTAGGGGGGAAGTCGAAACTCGAAACTCGAAATACGAAACTCGAATCAAACTCGAATGACGAAGGGCGAATGGGCAAGGCGGGGGAAGTGGTGGTGGATTGTCCGTTTACGATGGAGGGGTGAGGGGGTCGGGTCTCGTTTAATGCAGATTCTCCAGGTCGTTGAGGTCCTTGAGTCGGCCAGCGGCTTTTTTGTTGGTCTTGAGGTCGTCGAGGCTGATGAGGGTGACTTGGACTCCGTCCAGTAGATCGGTTGTGCGGCGGGCGTAGCAGTCGGCGAAGCTGACGCCGGAGAGGGTGGTCAGCAGTTCGATGCGGACTGGAGGCAGGCCCATGCGGATGACCTGGTGTTCCTTGAGGAACAGATCGGGGGCGATGGGTGCGGTTGTGAAGCCGAAGTCACGGAGGGCGTCGATGAGTCTGCGGGCGGTTTCGGGGTGGATGGCAATCCAGATGTCGATATCGCCGGTGGCGCGTGGATAGCCGTGGTAGGCGACGGCGTATCCGCCGACGACGAGGTACTCAATCCCGTGGGAGTTGAGCAACTGTAAGAACTCTTTGAAGTCGGGTGGTAGCCGGATCATAGCCGAAGATGGTTTGGCGCATGAATTCGAGTGCTTCGAGACGCTCATGGGGGGATTTGGAGTGCCAGAATTGGCGGTCGTCGGGTTGGTCGGTGAGGGAGC
>JAPLNB010000081.1 GCA_026693085.1 Planctomycetota bacterium
CTTACCCCCGACCAATTGGCCCAACTCACCGCCGCCCGCCTCGCCAGCAGAAAAATCCGCCGCGCCGTCTCCGTCGCCACCTTCGACGGCTGGACCATCGCAATCTTCGCCGCCCTCACTTTCCTCTGCGGCCTCTCCAGCCCCGCCACCATCCTCCTCGGCCTCGGCATGGCCGGCGTCTCCTACGTCGAGCTCAGCAACGCCGCCAAGCTTCGCCGCACTGATCCCTCCGCCCTTCGCCGCCTCGCCTTCAACCAGTTCGCCCTCGCCGCCATGCTCATCCTCTACGCACTCTGGTCCCTGCACACCCAGTCCGATCACAAGCAGCTCCAATCCCTCATCGCCTCCGAGCCCGCCGCCGCGGAAATGCTCACGACACTCCAACCCCTGGTCCAACGGATCACAGTCGCGATCTACGCCTCCCTCATCGCGGTCGCTATCCTCGCCCAAGGCGGCACCGCCCTCTTCTACTACACCCGAACCAAATACATCCAGGCCTACCTCGCCCAAACCCCGCCTTGGATCCTCCAGCTCCAAAAAGCCGGCTTCGCCCTCTGATCGCCAACCTCGTCACCACATGCCCCATAAAAAACCAGAAAGCCAGACCCTTCGTCAAGGTCTGGCTTTCTGGGGTTATTCAGTTTTTACCGACGATCAGAGTTACAGCGATTTCCGAAGCTTTGCGGCGCCGATCAGGCCCAGCAGAGCCATCCCGGTCCACATCGCCGCCGGAACAGGAATCGGAACAGCAGTCGGGTCGCTGTTGGTGAGTTCCGGGCCCGTGCCGTCCGTGCCTCTCTCGTAGCCACCGACGCAGACGCCGGGGACAACGTCGCCGATGGTCGAGTAGATGTACAGCGCGCCGAGAATCATCTTGGAACCGGTGAGGTTGACGACGTCGTTGCCGGCGACTTTCGTCACCTCGACGTTCTCAAGAGCGGCCGAATCACCGCCGAAGATCTGCGGACTGCCGAAATTCCACACCGTCGTCTGCCAGGGGAACGCGACGGCCCAATCCGAATCCGGACCAACGATAGATACGAACTTGGCACCCATCAGACCGTGGATGTCAAGGACCGCGAACAGGTCCGGGTGAGCTCCGACGGCGGAAATGGTGTTCGCGCCATAGAAGTTCACCTGGTACTCAAGGGTGAACACGCCGGCGACCGGCCCAGTCACTTGAATCAGATTTGTAATCGTGGACGCCGACGCCATCGACGACAGCAGGCCCATCGCAACCACCAGACCACAGATCCGCGTCTTCAGACTGTTGAAGGACCACATGATGCATTTTCTCCCTCCGCAACCATGCATGGCTGCGGAAAAAAATGATGCAAGCCCCGTCCCTTCCGTTTCCCGTCCGTGACATTCACTTCAACACGTTTCGGGTCGGTTCGTTCAAAAGGCTTGTCATCTATACTCAACTAACGCTGGGCAACGCTCCCTTGAGGACCGCACACACGTGCGTCTCTTTTTTGCCTCCCCTCCAAGGGGGGCACCTGCATTCTGCCCTATGGTTGCTGTTAGTCAAATTTCCCTCGGAATTTCCGAGCGAAATCCCCTCCCCACCACAAAAATACGCCTTTTATCGGAGCCAATGGGAGCAGCAGGATTCGAACCTGCGACCAAGGGTTTATGAGACCCCTGCTCTAACCGCTGAGCTATGCTCCCCGCAATCGTTCTACCACCCCATACCCTTGTTCCCCCATATCCCACCACCTTAACCTATCTTCCCCCAACCTGCCATTTCACCTGACCCGCAACAACCGTCGCCACCGCCCGACCCTTCACTTTCCACCCCCCAAACGGACTGTTCCGGCTCTTCGTCTTAAATTGCTGCGGATCGATCGTCCACAAAACCTCCGGATCGATCACCGTCACGTCCGCATCCGCCCCCTCACCCAGCACCCCCTTCTTCAACCCCACAATCCGCGCCGGATTCACGCTCATCAACTCCACCAGCTTCATCCACGTCACATGCCCCACCTCCACCAACGCCTTGATGTACAACGCCAACGCCGTCTCCAACCCCACTACCCCGCACGGCGCATACTGAAACTCCAACTCCTTCTCCTCCGCTAAATGCGGAGCATGATCGCTCGCCAAACAATCAATCGTCCCGTCTTTCACCCCCTCTATGCACGCCTTCACATCGCTCGCCGTCCGCAACGGCGGATTCATCTTGTAATTCGTGTCATAACCCCGGCACGCCTCCTCCGTCAAAAGCAAATGGTGCGGCGTCACCTCCGCCGTCACCCTCAGCCCGTCCCCCTTCGCCCGCCTCACCAACTCCACGCTTCCAGCCGTCGAAATATGACTCACGTGATACCGGCAACCAATCGTCCGATTCAGCACCAGATCCCGCGCAATCATCAACTGCTCCGCCTCCGCCGGTATCCCCGGCAAACCCAGCGTCGTCGATACCACACCCCCATGCATCGCACCGCCCGCCAACGTCGGCTCCTCGCAATGCTGCATCAACACCCCGTCCAGCATCTTCACATACTGCATCGCCTTCCGCATCACCGATGCATCCCCAACCCCACGCCCGTCGTCGCTGAAC
>JAPLNB010000082.1 GCA_026693085.1 Planctomycetota bacterium
CAGCAAGGATTGGGACATCCATCGCGAGGTGACCTATTTCAGCTACTACACGTACAACTTCTGCTGGTGCGTGCGGACGCTGCGCCGATGGCGGCAAGGGCGTTGGCGAAGGTGCACGCCAGCCATGTCCGCGGGCTTGGCGGATCACCCCTGGTCGTTGCGGGAGTGGCTGTCATACCCGGTCATCGGCCTCTCCACTTGAGGGGGGCACGAGGGGTCAGAGAGCAATGGGAATCGGCGAACTCATCCGCCCATTTGAATAGCTTGATTGCTGATCTGGTTGGGCCTTCGGTGGTGACGAGGGAAGGTAAGTTGTTGCCGGCACAAAAGAAAGACCCCGTGCAACCAGCCGAAGCCGATGTGCACGGGGTAGTGACCCCAAGGGGAGTCGAACCCCTGTTACCGCCGTGAAAGGGCGGTGTCCTAGGCCTCTAGACGATGGGGCCTGTGCTTCTTCTCATTGGGCAACTGACGCCCAGGACTTAGGTCACGGAAGAATACGGGCAAGAGGGGCACTTCGTCAATTGTTCCATCAGCCAAACAGAATCAAGCGCCGTACACCACGCTCTGCCGGACCACGCCAGACCGGCTTCCCCCAAAGTTGCCATCCCCAGCATAAACTGCGGTGATCGAATGCTTTCCCGCCTTCAGCCCACTGCTGCTCCACGTCGCTTTTCCGCCAGCCAGCAGCACGCTGGCAACCACGCGATTCCCATCATAAAAAACCACCCGCCCGCCCACCAGCCCATCAGCAGGCTTCCTGGCGCTGACCGTCGCCGTAAAACTCACCGTCTGCCCCCGATTCGACACCGCCCCCGGCCCCGCCAGCTCCATCACCGTGCTCACAGTCCCCACCGTGACCTGTTTGCGATACTGTGCCACGATGCCCGCCGTCTGCCTGATCGTCCGTGCCACATCGGCCGAGCTGCTCGTCCCCGTCGGAACCCCCTTATACTTCACATTCGGATTAGCGAAGTACGGGATGATCTCCCCCGGATCATAGGCCATGATGTCCCGGTACTGCTCCCCGCGTGCCCAGAACCGATACCCATACGAATACGGATAAGCCCCCGGATCGTCCGCATTGGCCGGATCGTGCACCGCCCCGAAATTGTGTCCCAATTCATGCGCCAGCGTATAGGTCGGCGCCGCCGCCTGCTGGATCAAGATCACCGAGAAGCCCAGCTCATCGTTATGCCAGGCCTGCGGATACTGTAACGTATACGCCATCCCCCCCACGTCGCCGGTCCCGGCAAAGAGTGTTACCAGATCCGCCCCATACCGATTCCGCAACCCCGGCGCCTCATCCATATACCCATCATTTGCCCCCGCCAACCGGTCCAAGTCGGTCTCCAGCATGCCCGACTCTCTGTATCGCGTCTGCCCGTCATAGACCAGCCTGATGCTCAGCGGGACTCGGCTATTGGCCAGCGCGCGGTTGGTATCCCGCACCGCCTCGACAACGGCCTCGTGCGCGCTCTGATCGCCACCGGCCTCGCTCACCGCGGTCGGCGTATAGAGCGCCAGCAGATCCACCACCGTCGCATGCGTAATCGTCTCAGTCACCGCGGCCGACCTGCTGCCCGTGTAATGCCCATCCGAACCAAAGGTCGCCATGATCGAATGCTTTCCCTCGTTCATCGCACTGGCCGTAAACGCCGCCATCCCCCCTCCAATCACGCCATACCCCAGGATCGTCCTGCCCTCCTTGAACGCCACGGTCCCCGCGGCATCCGACCGGCCATTCACCGCCCCCGACACCCACGCCGTAAACGTCACCTCTTGGCCCTGCGGGGTGGACTTGCTGGATGCCTGCAACACCGTCTTCGTCGCCCCACGTCTGACGGTCACCGCCACCGGCGTGGAAGCGCTGGGCGACAGCCAACCGGTCGCACCGCCGTATTCCGCGGTGATGTTGTGCGTCCCCACGGCCAAATCCGACACCGTGAGTGTCGCCTCGCCCTGCGCGTTCAGGAACGCCTGCGTGATCTCCGCCTGCCCATCCATGAACTTGACCGCCCCGACACCCGCCGAATTGCTCACCACCGCCAGCAACGTCACCGGCATGCCATACGTCGTCAGCGTCGCCGACACCTCCAGCGTCGTCGCCGTCATAAGAGACTGCGGCACCGCCGTCATCGCCTCGAGTTCCGGCAGCGCAACCTCACCCGCCCCCAACGTCCCCACCTCCGCCGCCAGCAACCGCCGATCCTCCAACTGCTCAACCCAAATCCGCGACCGCCGCGCCATCTCACACATCCCTTCCAATACACCGACAGTTCCCTCAGCCGACGCGCTGCATATTCTACAGGCCGCCGCGGCAGGAAAAATGCGCATAATCTCCCGCCGCCCCCAACCACCCGTCATCGCCTACCTCACCGCCAACCCATCCACCCAGATCCGCAGCGGCGGCGCGCCCCACGAATCAAACCCAATCGTCATCCAATTTACCATACCCACCTCCCCGCCTTCCTTCTTCCACTGCTCATCCCCACCCAACGGCACTTCAAAATACGTCCACCCCTCCCGCGCTTCGTTGTACGGCGGCTGGCTCATCAAATCCCTCACCGGCGACAGCTTCACAAACTTCCCCTCCGATTCATACAACGTCACCAGCGGATTCAAGTCCTGCCACGCCGGCACATTCTCATTGATCGCCTTCACCCAGAACACCAGCTTCGTCTTGCCCGCCAGCGACCACCCCGCCGCTTTCGACTTCGGACACAACAAGCTCACCCGCCCCCCGCTGTATGGCTGCACCAGCGCAAACACCGAGCTCTTCCCGCTGATCTTCACCTCCCGATCATCCTTAAACGCCACCTTCGACTGCGGATCGACCCACCCCCACTCCGCCGCCTGCCCCTCGGTCCCCAACTCCTTCACATCCTCCACCACATAAAAATCCCGCCACCCCAGATCCGACAGCACACCGTTGGTCGTCGTCACTCCCACGCGGTAAAACCCCGGCTGCTTGAACGCATGACTCACCCGCCCGCCGCCCTCGATTGTCCCGTCCCCAAGATCCCATCTGAATGTCAACGCATGGCCCGCCGGATCGCTGCTCGCCCTCGCATCCAGCGTCACCGTCTCCCCCAGCTTCGCCATCGCCGGCCCCACGAGCATCACCTTTGGCGGCTTCGTGATGCCCGCATCCTCCCGGCCGACAATCAGATTCGTCACCCCCCCCGCATCCATCACATCCTTCTCCGTATTCCCCTTGAACACATTCCCCCCGATGTTGATCCAGTCCGCATACTGCGCATAGATCCCCCACCGGTTCTGCTCCAATTTGTTCTGCTCGATGATCCAGTGATACGCCCGCCACTGCTTGCCCTTGCTGTCCATGTCCCCGATCACCGCAATTCCCGCCCCGTTGTTCCCCACGCACGTATTGCCCCTGACGATCGTATGGCTCGACGGCCCAAACATGAACACGATCCCCGCATGACCCGCCTCCGGCAAATGCGGCGAATTGTGCATCCCGCCCGGCAAACCGTTGTACGACGCCTCATTCTCAATCAAAGCCGTCTGATCCGACGCCCCCAGCCAGAACCCATAACTCCCGTGATTCGCCTTATTCCGAATGTAAGTATTCCGTGGCGACCACGCCTCGACGCAATTGTTGTTCGCATACGAACAATCATTCCCCTCAAACACATTCCCCGTGCTCACCCACCCGTTCAGCACCCGCACGAAAATCCCATCCCCCCCATGCGAGCAGTCATTATCAACCAGCGCATTGTCATTCGACCCGCTCTCGATCAGCACGCTGGTCGAATCCCGCGCATGCACCTCCCCCGGCTTGATCCGAATCCCATAGCTCAGATTGTTCTTCACAATCTTGTTTCGGCACGCCGTCCACATCTTCAAACACGTATTCGACGTCCGCGAAAAATCACACCCCTCGATCGTGTTCTCATCCGAATCCACCAGCACGCACGCATCCCACACGCGATTGGCCTTGCAGTTCCGCACCACTGAACTGCGCACCTTTTCCAGCACGATCCCCCCCCGCCGCCCCTGCTCGCCCCACCCAAACTCCGGATCATGGAAGTTGTCCGAGAAATCGCACCCTTCCACCACCCACCCGGCCCCATCCTCAATCTTCAACCCCGTCTCCCATCCCTTCGCATTCACATCCTTCAACACCACATTCGACACCCCCTTCGCCGACACCGCAATCCCCTTGAACTTATTTGGATTCCCCTCTTTCGCCCCCACCACCCACGCCCCGTTCCCGTCGATCTTGACATTGGATGCCTTGATGACAATCGCCCCATACACCTTCCCCGCCTCCAGCACCGTATCCTTTGTAATCTCCAAAACCCCCTCCGCCGCCCACGCACCACTCGCAACCACCAGCCCCAACACCATCGCCAATCGACTGATACGCATAATCATTCTCCGCAAAAGCCCCTGTTCCCCGCACTATACCCGCCCCCGCCCCGCCTTCACACTCTCTTCACACACCGCTCATTCGCCCTTATCACCCCCCGCCGATACTCCCCACCATGTCAAAGCAATGCCCCAGATGCTCGATCCACCTCAGCCCCACCGCCCCATTCTGCCCCCATTGCGGCTACCTCCTCCGCCAACCCCATCCCCAACCCCCCGCCTCCTACACCTCCGACCTCTCCCTCCTCGAATCCCCCGAAACTCTCTCCTCC
>JAPLNB010000083.1 GCA_026693085.1 Planctomycetota bacterium
GTCCCAAAATGTCCAAATCGACGGCCTGTACCTCGATGACGTCAGCTACGACCGCCGCACCCTCAAACGCATGCGGAAGGTATTGGATCGCAATCGGCCGGGAAGCATGATCGACCTGCACTCGAACACGGCCTTCTCCATCGGTCCCGCGAACCAGTATGCCGAGTTCTTTCCCTACATCGATCGCCTGTGGTTCGGCGAGAGCTTCAACTACAATGCCATGTCGCCGGACGCCTGGCTGGTCGAGGTTTCGGGCATACCCCTTCTGCCCGATGAAGATGTAGTATGGAATGCGCACAAACGGCAGGTATGGCACGTGAGCGAGCCGCTCGTCGAAGCGCAGACGGTCAAAATGGCGATGTAAGCAGGGAACGTGATCGGGGGAAATCAAGACATCTCCCCCTCCAAATCGGCGAGAACGGTCTCGACATTATCCCATCCGTGCGACTCGGCGCGCTGTCGGGCCATTTTCAGCATGGACGGTGACAGGTCCACAACGTAGACTTTGTCGAGGGCGCCGATCGGCGAGGCGCAGTGCTCCAGGCACCAGCCCGTCCCGCCCCCCAGATCGACCCAGATGCCCCCGGCAGGAGCCTGGAGGGAAGCATAAAGCTCCGCGCGCCCATGCAGAAACCGCTGGCGGAAATCATCATAGATGTCAACCTGAGCGGCGTAGAAGTTCTCCATCCGCGCGGCGTGGTCCACGCCTCGAACGGGCTTCAGCGTAAGATGGTAAATGTTCTTGAGGTCGGTCAGCAGTGACACATCTTACTCCTGGCATCGCGGGCAGGCGATGATTTGATCGGAGATGCACAGCGGAACGAGGTGACCATGACGGATCGTCGCATCAGGGCAACCGGCACAGTGGACGATCGTGCCATCTCCGGCAACCTCGGCCGGGCACTGCAGAAGAAGCCGTTTCGCGCGCAAGTTGCTCCCTTTCTTCAGTGAGCCGATCAATAGTGCCAGGTTTCCGCGCGCCACCCCGCCGGTCACCGCGTTCAAGAGTAGCTGGAGGCGAAATCTCCCAGGGCTCTGGGGAATATAGAAGGGATACCGGCGGCGAAGAAACCGGTAGACCGCCAGAAAGAGTCTTTCCGCCGCCGATACTCTCAAGCCGGTCCAAAAAGGGGTTTCGCCTTCCGAGAGTAAAGAACCTGCGAGGTAGGACACCCAACGGGGATCATCAGGATCACGACTGGAGCCCAGATTGGCGAACGGTCTCAGGCCGAACTGCTTCGCCAGCCGGGCACAGACCATCTCGTTCGTTAGACGATCGTGTTGCGCGGCGAGCACGACCGGCGGCCTTACGGCCCTCATCCCCACGTCCAAGTCGCCGACAACTGCCCCCATCGCGGGCACGTCACGGAAGAGGGTCGCCAGAAGGTAATCGACATGCGGCGAAGCGAGGACGAACCGGACGGCCTCGTCGATCTCCGGTAGCGCATCTTCATAGGCGGTCATCGTCAGCCCCACCTCCATTCCTGCGGCAGCCACGGCCGCTGCCCGCCGGGCTCGAAGCTCGCGGAGTCCGTCCGCGGTCCAGCCGTCGCCCAGGTCAGGGCGGGTCTGATGCGAGTCGATGTGGAGGAAGACCAGATCCGTGCCGGCGCGGCGCAACTCGGCTAGCAGCGCGGGCTCCAAGAGCAATCCGTTGGTGAACAGCTCCACACTGATCCCCTTCGTTTTGATCATGTGGACGATGTCGCACAACCGAGGATGGAGGGTCGGCTCGCCGCCGAGCAGGGAAATGGAATCGAGCCGGCGGCGAGCGGTCAGCACCTGAAGCTCTTGCCGTACTTCGTCAAGTGATTTGACGTTTGCCGGCTCGGTGTTGTAGCAGGCGCGGCAGGTGATGTTGCAGCCGCGAAGCAGATCCAGCACCGCGTGGGGGATCTGCTCGCCTTGCCACGGCAAATGCCAATCGCCGACCGTCATCGGACTCCTCCTGATTCGGCTTTCTGCCGCAGCAGCGTTGCGGCCCGGGAGAAGACCTCACGGGGCATGCCCAGGGCCTTCATCAAGCGGTAGGGCCGTTCCAAGGGATTCGCCTCGCGGAGGATCTCCCGGACCGCCTTGGGGCCGATAGAGAAAATAAACCACCGGGGCATCACCCACGCCGGGAAGTCCGATCCGTAGATGATCTTCGACAAGAGCCGATCGTCCTTCTGCATTGCCCTCAGCACACTGAGCCGGGTAGGGATGCCGAACGCCCCAAGGTCGCCGTACAGATTCTCATATTCCAGGGCCATGTTCCGGAAGGTGTTGAAGCGGCATCGCTCGTGCAGGAAAACCCGCGCCCCGCAGTGAGCGGCAATCACCGTCACTCCCCGTTCTATCGCAACGCGCAGCAGGGCCGGATCGTTCCAATCATTGAGTGATCGAGACGAAGCATGCTCGTTGCCCGTGTGGACGAGCAACGGAACACGATACTCGGCCAGCAGTTCATAGAAGGGGATGCAGCGGGGATGATCCGGCCGGATGCGCTGGGCTGAGGGAATCCATTTCACCAGGCAGGCCCCCCGCGCCACCACGCGACGAAGTTCGTCCAACGCATCGGCACGGTAGGGATGAACGCTGGCTCCGAAGAGGATTGAGGGGTGGCGCTGCGCAAGACCGGCGACGAAGTCGTTGTCCGTAACCCAGCGGGTATGCAGCAGGTCAGGCCGCCCCTCCAGGTCGTAGGCGCCGTCCATGGCCAACACGACCACGCGGTCGATGTTGCTGGCGGCGATCCAATCGGCCAGCTTCCGGCAGATCAGCTCATTCGCCTCCGGGCGCCGGAGCAGGTCGCGGGTGAAGCCCAGTTGCCCGAGGAATCTGCGCAGGTACCAGTTCTTCCTATCCAGCAGGAAGCGATCGGTCGCCGGATGGCATGCCACCTGAGCGATGTGGACGTGGACGTCAAAGACCATGTTCGCCATTGCCCTCATCCTCGACGACCCGTTCTCGCAATGGCTTGACCCGCCGGCCATCCACGAGACGACTGAAAGGCGGGAGGATGAGGAACGCCCGGGTGCACTGGTCGGACGCGATTTCCGTCCCTGCCACCAGAAGCGAATAGCCACCGATGGTCACTCGATCGCCGATCGTGATTGGCGCGAGCACGAATACCATCTCTCCCTGCCTGTCTGGCGTGAACACGTGCGCGTTTAGCCGTACGCCGGCGCCAAAAACGACGTGATCACCGATCTCCAACCACGGGCGATCGAGGATGATCGTGCCCGCCGCCCAGTAGGTCAGCTTACCGATCTTCGCTCCCCACAATCGAAGCCAGAAGCTGTAGCAGGCGGGGATGATCCGAAGCAGTTCCTCCAGGAAGGGAAAGCGGCAGAAGAGCATCTGGAGATTCAGCGTGAACCACCAGACAAAGAACTCTCTGGAGCCGATCGGAACGACGGTCCGGCGGATAGGCAGCACGGCCGTTACCCCGCGAGACGCCAGCGGTGGGAACACGTAGAGAATGCCCAACACCACCACCAAGGCGGCCCACGGGGACTCGCGCAACAGCCAGCAGAGCCCACCGATCGCCGCGACCTGAGCCAGCGGGATCATGTTGCATAGCAGCAGGAGCAGCTTCTTCAAGGCCGGCAAGCTCTTCAGGGCGACTGTGCCGGAGGAATCGGTGCTCATAGGCTATTTCCGCCCGGGGACTTTGGCGTCGGCAGTGGAACTGTTATAACATCCCCAGGAACTCGCCTCCAGGGTGTGGGGTCTGGAAAATCAACGGGGGGCCGACTCGTAGCGGGACCTATGAAGATCACCTTGGTCATGCCTGGGGTCGGCCGAAAACCGGGCGAGGCCTATGTCGACTCGTGGAAGATGGAGCCGCTGGCGCCTGCGGTGCTGGCCGCGCTGACGCCGCCCGACGTGGAGGTTCGCTTCGTCGATGACCGGCTGGAGCCGATCCCCTACGACGAACCGACCGATGCGGTGGGAATCAACGTGGAGACGTACACTGCCCGCCGGGCCTATACGATCGCTGAGCGGTTTCGCCGGAGGGGGGTGCCCGTGATCCTCGGAGGCTACCATCCGACGCTGGTTCCCGAAGAGGCGTTGGCTCACGCCGAGGCCATCGTGGAAGGAGAGGCTGAAGCGGTTTGGGCGCGGGTGATCGAAGACTTGCGGACCGGGCGGCGGGCACCGCGCAGCGGTCGGCGGCGCTACAGGGCCGAAGACGGCGGGACACCGGCAAGGGTCAGCCCGCGGCGGTCGCTCTTTGCCGGCAAGAGGTATCTGCCGATGACGCTCATCGAAGCCGGCCGTGGGTGCCGCTTCGCCTGCGAGTTCTGCTCGGTTGCCCAGTTCTATCGCCACGCGGCTGCCACCCGTCCGGTGAATGACATCCTCGCCGAGATCGAGAGTGCCGGCAGCCGCACGGTGTTCTTTGTCGATGACAACGTGGTCGCTGACCCAGACCGAGCCAGGCAACTCTTCGAGGCGCTGGGGCCGGCCCGTATTCGCTGGTTCAGCCAAGGAAGCATCACCATGGCCGATGATCCGAGGCTTCTGGCGTTGATGCGGAAGAGCGGCTGCCACGGCGTCCTCATCGGATTTGAGTCCCTTTCCGCGACCACGCTGGCCGCCATGGGAAAAAGTTGGAACCGCGCCTTGCGCGATTACGAACATTCGATTCGTCGCATACGCGATGCGGGGATCGCCATCTATGCCACGTTCGTCTTCGGCTACGACACCGATGATGCCGATGCCTTTGACCGGACGGTTGAGTTCGCCATCCAGCAGAAGTTCCACGTGGCGGCGTTCAACCATCTGGTCCCGTTTCCCGGCACGCCGCTGTATCGGCGACTCCAGCAGGAGGGAAGGCTGCGCTTCGACCCGTGGTGGCTGGACGCTCAGTATCGTTTCGGCGACGTCGCCTTCCATCCCCGAAACATGTCGGCCGAGGAACTGGCCGATCGCTGCTTCCAGGCCCGCAACGCGTTCTATCGCCTCGGCTCCATCCTTTCGCGTGCCCGGGACCTGAAGAGCAACTGCCGGGACCTTCGCGGCGCTGCCAGCTACTTCTGGCTCAACCTCTTTTCGGGAAGGGAGATGCGGAGAAGACAGGGCTTGCCGCTAGGGACGGGTTTTGAGGACGACGAGGATGACTGCCAAGCGGTGGGCCGTGTGCCGACGGGCGGTTTTCAGGGAGCTGACGCATGAAAGTCCTGCTCATCATGCCTGATGCCAACATGCACAAGTTTTGGGTCTTCGGACGGCTGAAGTCGGCGCGGGAAGCCCCGTTGACCCTCACCACGCTTGCCGCCATCGGCTCACAAGACCCGGATATCGAGTTCCGCCTGGTGGACGAGAGCGTCGACTGTGTTCCGCTGGATTATCCGGCC
This sequence comes from Planctomycetota bacterium, assembly GCA_026693085.1. GTDB lineage: Bacteria > Planctomycetota > Phycisphaerae > Tepidisphaerales > Tepidisphaeraceae > JAPLNB01. The sequence continues at coordinate 5,346 of JAPLNB010000083.1, forward strand.
GATCTGGTGGGCATCAGCGTGCTCACCGGGACATCGCGCCGGGCCTATGCACTGGCCGACCATTTCCAGCGCCGCGGGATACCCGTCGTCCTTGGCGGGGTCCATGTGAGCATCCTTCCCGACGAGGCCGCTCGGTACGCCGACGCGATCGTGATCGGCATGGCGGAGCAAACATGGCCGCGGCTGCTGCGGGATTTCCAGGTCGGCAAAATGGCCCCCGTGTACCGCGAGGAGCCGGCCGATGGGGATGTTGCCTGCGGCATCCCGACCCCGCGATACGATCTTCAGCGCAACAGCGGCTACGTGATGCCCTACACCGTCATGGCGACCCGGGGCTGCGCCCACACGTGCGACTTCTGCACGGTCCCCGTCGTGTGGAAACAATACCTTCGTCGCCCGATCGCCGATGTGATCAGAGACGTCAAGGCGATCCCGTCACGACGGTTCTGTATCAACGACGTCAGCCCCTTCGACGACGCCGACTATGCCAAAGAACTGCTTCACGCCTTGATCCCACTGAAGAAGAAGTGGGGCGCACTCGCCACGACCCGGATCGCGTCCGACCCCGAACTCCTGGACTTGCTGGTGCGGAGCGGCTGCCGGTACCTGCTGCTCGGCTTTGAGTCGATCAGCCAGCGGTCACTCAATCGGATCTACAAGGGATTCAACACGAAGGAAGACTACGGCGAGGTGATGCGCCGTCTGCATCAAGCCCATATTGTGGTCCAGGGCTGCTTCGTGTTCGGCTTCGACGAGGACGACAAAGACATCTTCGCGGCCACGGTGGAGGAAGTCCAGAGACTCAAGATCGACATCCCCAGGTATTCCCTCTATACGCCGTACCCGGGGACGATCCTTTTCCAGCGGCTCCAGCAAGAGGGGCGCATCTTGACGTACGACTGGGGCTCCTACGACACCATGCACGTCGTAATCCAGCCCAAGAGGATGACCCCCGTCGAACTGTACGAGGGTTTCCGCTGGGCCTACCGAGAGACGTTCCGGTGGAAGAACATCCTGCGGCGCTCCGCGGGCCGGGGCACGCGATTGCCGATCGTTCTCATCGGCAACATGGTCTATCGCAAGTTTACGCGAAGAATCGACATGCTCAAGGGCTTTGAACTGCCGCTGGGGCCGCTTACGGACGCGGATGCAGGGGATCGCGGCTTGATGGATGAAGCGGAACAAAGGCCGCCGACCAGCCGGGCCAAGCGTCCAGTGCCCTGGGCTTGATGTTCCCCATGCGCATGCCGCGGGCGAGGCACTGACGCTGGTAGAGTTCCCAGGCCGGTTCTCCATGTGGGTCAAGCACCACGATCTCTGCCTGAGCCAATTGGCCAAGCCGCCGGGCGTAGGCGTAATGCGGGTTTTCGCAGAGGCCAGTTTCCAAACCGCCGGCCAAGGCGAGCGACGGCGGGTCTCCGTCCAACGCAGTGGTCTGAACGAACAAGCGGTATCGCGGAGGCCGATCGTCGACGGGCACGAGGAGGGTGAACGCGGGCACAAGACCTTGCCCGTCCAGGAGCCGATCGAGCACGGCTCGCACATGAGGCTCGACCAGCTTTTCGCCCACCAGGTCGCACCCGCCGTCCGATCTGCCCAAAAAACGAAGGAGCGGGCACTGGTTCTCGAAGCCCAGGATCTCGACCTCGTCGCGCAACTCGTAGCGGTAGAGCCCGCCTGCCGTGGTGAGGACGACACGATACCGACCGCCGCGCTCCAGTTCGTGCGCCAGACGCAGACGCTCCGGAGAGTCGATCTCTTGGAACTCGAAGAAATGCGATCGCACCGCCAGTACGGGGGCCAGGCGACCCGTCAGCGGAAACGATACACAGCTTTCGGTCGCCAACAAGCCCTTCGGCTGAATCTCCACCTCCGGAAAGAGCCCTTGGAGCTGCGCCAGATACCGGGTCGAGCCGGCGTCGGCCCAACAACTAATCAGAGTAAGCCGCGGCCAGATACGGCGCAGCTTCTCGGCCAACGGGGAGGTCGCATGAAATATCCGCCTCAGTTCGGCGGCGCGAGACTCTTTACCAGATTGCTTCAGGTCGAAGCAAAGCCGGTCGTGCCACGTCTCCAGCGGGCCAAGCAGGGTCGGCAAGAAGGTTGGGCTCCAAACCGATATAAGCGTCAGGTCGGCCGCACGCAGCAGATGCCAGAGCGTACAATAGCGGAACTGGTCGATGTCCGCGAGCCGAGCGACTTCCGCGGGAACCACCAGGAGCCTTTTGAGCAGCCAGCGTCCGGCCGGACCGAGGTAGTCCACGTCATTGTCGAAGCCGATCCGAATCCCGCCGGAGGTCCGACGACACAAGCCGAAGGCGGGCGAGATCGACCAGTATGCCCGGCCTTGGCGCAACGAAGGCCGGTGGCGGAACAAGTCAGCAACCCAAGTCGCCACGGCCCGCTGAAACTGCCTGCGAAGCGAGGCCGTGTAGGGGATCAACTTCTCGCCGCCCGTCGTGCCGCTGGTGGGCTCAAGCAGTTCGACCCGATCGCGGGTCAGCACACCACGGTGTCCTTCAGCGATCCGGCCGATGGATGCGGCATAATCCTCGTAGCGCGACAAAGGCGCCCGCTGTCGGTAAACATGCGGCCCATCAATCCCGCAGAAATGATGCGCCCGGCCATACTCCGTATCGCGGTTCTGCCGGACGATGGAGGCAAGGACTGCGGCCTGGGTCTCGGCAACGCTCCGGGTTGCCTTACCGAAGGCCCTCGCCTCGCGGTAGCACGCCAGCATCCATGCCGTATTGAGCAGTCCAGGGAGGCTCACGTCAATCCTCCCGTCGCAACAGGCTCTCGACCGATCACTCGATACGCCGCCGCCGTAAAGTTGGCGCGGCTGAGGGGGGCGAGACAACAAAGCTCTTCGCCAAGGCAGTACCCCGGATTACGCTCCACGAAGTAGCGCACGTGCGGATCGCGCAGCCGCTCCGCGGTAAGATCGGCAATCCCGGCGCGAAGGCGGTCCTTCTGTGAACCACCCCGGATGATTCCCGCGGCCGGATCGTACGCTTCAGCGTACTTATGACCGGCAAGCCCATGGATCAACCGGCCGGCCCAGTCGGGGGTTGGAGCATCATAGCGCGGGTAGAACTCGTGGAAGAACAGCGGCAAGAAACGATAGGTCTTATAGCCTTTGGAGATCAGGAACCAGTAAAACTCCTCGGGGTCCTGCTGGTCGATCAACGATAGCGCCAGCCGCCCCCAGGTACGAGCCAGCGCAATATCACCCCAATGCTCCCGGGCAACGACGGTGTCGCCGGAAAAGAGCGCCCTGACGGAAACGCTGCCCACGGCCACCCGCATCAGCATCTGCGTGGAGAAGCCGCACAGCTCCCCGGTTCGCGGGTCCGAAAGCACGATCACCCATTGTTTCTCCGCCAGGTCGGCCAGGAAGTCCGCCTTCGTGACGTTCTCGTAGTAACGCTCCAGCAGTCGAAACATCCCCTCGCGCTGGACAGGCGTGACTGCCGGCACGGGAACGAGCATCGCTTTGAGTCGTGTGTCCATGGAGTCACAGACTCCCTAGTTCCAGGTACAGCGGACGCCCGTCGAGCGACCCGCGCAGATCCTCGCCGTCTTCCCAGCAGGCGAGATAAACCTGAGTCTTATAACACCTGCTCGGGTACTCTTGCAGCGACGGGAGCAACGGATCGGACTCGTGCATGCCGATCAGCAGATGGTCCCAGGTTTGACCGCTTCGCTCGCGGATGAACGTATCCAGCAGCGCACGGAACACTTCTGGATCATCATCGCAAGCCATCGGCAGTGCCCCCGCCAGGCATCGCACCAGGCTGCCTGGTCGCGGAAGACGCGGCCGGCCCCGGAGGCCGGCCCAGCCGTTGTACAGCGGCCGGAGCCAGCGTAGAGGTTTCCCGTAGCCGTGAACGACCATCTGACGAAACGCGAGTTGATCCCAAGCGGCCAACGTGCCAATAAGGCGGTTGCTGCTCAACGCCAGCAACAGGTCCTCTGGCCGTAACCCTCGTAGGAGGCGATCGCCGGTGAAGAAGTCCTCGGGTTCATAGCAGGGGAAGAACTGTCGCCGCGGACCAACAGTGTGCAGAAAGTCCAAGATTGCGGGCACGTCGCCAATCTGTGCCGAGCGAATCTCGATGCCTGCCCTGCCGCTTCTAAGCCGTCGTCCGTGTGTAAGCGGAATGGCTGCCGTGTAGTAGCGTCCAGCGGGGTGGTAGATCGGCAGGCCGGCCCGGCCGGTGGTCAGAACCTCGATTGCCGTGTGATTGTCCTGGACGATGGTGGTCAGATACAACGACGTCCGCCGGTCTTCGTGGAGCTTGCGCAGCAGCGCATAGCCGCGACCGAGTAGTCTGCCGCGGCGATGCTCCGGCAGCAACCGGAGGGTGCTGAGGTAACCAATGGGCGTGGGCCGGCCATTGACGTAGCGAGCGCAGACCGATCGGGAGCCGAAACCAACAATGCGGTTGGCCGTTTCGTCGCGCGCGGCAACCACCTGACGGAAGCGGCCTTCTACGACCGCGGCCCCGAAGTAACTCGGTTCTCGGTGAAAACCAACGGAGACCATCCCCGGCATGGGGGTCGCGGCCAGTATCGCCCGCAGATCGCCGTCGTCGGTTGCATTGGCGAGATCGAACCGATATTTGGCCATCACGTACTTGCAGCAGCCTTTCGGCGGCGAGACAGCAGAACATGGACGAACCAGCCAACGGCCAAGCCTACAATCCCCGCGACCACGCCAGCGGAGATCGACGATCCGCTTACGGTCGCCGCGACGAAGGGGTTGAAGATCGGATCCATCGAGCCGTGGATGCGAAGGACTTTCCATTGGCCGTCCCGTTTGCGGCAAACAGCCGTCCAGCGTCCCTCAAAGCGATACTCTTTGCCACGCGATGTGACCACCTCGTCGGACGTGGTCCCGTGGGCCACTGCCAGATCGCCGGAAAGGATCGACCTCGCCGCCACATTCACCTTGACGTGGTACTTGCCGCCCTCTCCCATGAGTTTTTGTATCTTGGCCCAATAGTCCTCCAAGGAAGCGAAGCTGCTCACCTCCTCGCCGGTAACCATGACACCGCTGAACTCCGGGTCCAGATACGGCTTCAGCAGTTCCGGCCTGCCTTGGTTGGCTGCCTCCTCGTAAACCGGCACCAAGGCCCGCAAGGCGTCATGGTCGGCTTCTTTGTCGCCCACAGCCCCCGAAGACGGGGGGCTTTCTGCCGGATCGGCTGCCGGCTCTGCCAAGCAGACTTCTGAGAACAACAATGCGACTCCGAAAGCGGCAGCACGGATCGAGCAGAAAGGCATCTTCATTGGCATCTCCCGAAAAAGGGGCATCGGTTACGGTGGCCGACATTGCCGGTATTGTAAGACAACCCCGCATACTGTGGAAGCAGCTACAAGATACACGCGCATTGACTACGCTGTGGAGGTATGCAGCGGTCGTGGTCTGCTCTGGGGCGGCGCGGTCTTCCAAATCCTCGGCCTGATCGCCTTGGTGGCAGGTTTTTGGTTGATCCAGACCTGCGTCGTGCCCAACCCCAACCCAGCGGTTCGTGGCCAGACGTTGCAGATGCTTCAGGTATGCCATTTCCTTTGGCCGCCATTCCTCTTCGCCGGTCTTTACCGGAAGCGGCATAGCGCCCTGCGGAGCGCGCTGGCCACATTCGCTCAAAATATGCCCTACTACGAGGGATGATGCCCTGGTGCTGGGATGCCTTCTTCCAAAGATGCCGACCGGATCGTGTTCATCCTCCGCCGCGAGACGCAGTGCGGCCGGTGCCAATGCGACTTGTGCAGCGGGGACTTCATCTGCCTGACCGGCGGCGAGGCAATCGCCCAGCAGTTTCCCGGCTGCCCTGAGGAGGATACCCAGGAGATCGCGGGCCATGCCTGCCAGCAGTATTCGGGCCGCGTCGGCCGATCCGCCGCCGCCAAGCAGTTCGACCCTACCGCCGTTCGCCTAGCGGTGATTGCACACATGGGGAGGATCGAAGATATCCTCGACAGGTGGGAAAAGGGGAATAGAAACCAAACCAATCCTGTTCGGCACGATTATTGCACAGGGATCGGGCGGTGCCAAGCAAGCTGATTCGCGAGGATGACGGGAGAGGGCGAGAGGCTCGCGAGACGAATGCCGAGCGATGAAAAGGCGCGGTCCGCGCAGCAGCGAACGCCGTCGCGACCGTGAGGCCAGGGGATCGCGCGTTAGGTTGAGGCGTCTTGTTTTTGGAGTTTGGCCAAGTGGGCCAGCAGTTCGTCCTCCTCCGCCAGACCCGTGAAGTAATGGCAGATCATCTCGTACGTCCGCAACGTCGGCTTGCGGCCCGTCCATAGGCTGATGAGCATGCAGGCGATGATCGCACAGTAGGTCTGGATCTCGATTGTCCAGCGGTAGCGATAGATCAGGGCAATGATCCACGCCGGCAGATCGAGCAAGTTGGTGGCGATCAGCAGTTGCCCGTTGCTGGCCGGGCCGGCCGAGCCGCCGCGTTTCTCATGCGGCGTGGCCTTCACC
>JAPLNB010000084.1 GCA_026693085.1 Planctomycetota bacterium
TTAAATGGACAGTGCGGGGACTGCGGGGTTGGGGAACTTGTTGCTTCGCTTATTCTTTCGGCGATTGTTTATACCGTACCTGGTGCTGATCTGTCTTGCGATCGCGGGGGTGGGGGCGTTTGCAGGGGTAAGGCTGAGATCGACGTACCTGGAGGGGCGGCGGCAGGGGTTGAGAAACGAGCTGCATCTGGTGGCGGGGATGGTGCGAGATGATCTGGACACAGGGCGGGTGGCGGAATTGGGTGAACGGATCAAGGGCTTGGGGCGGGAGTTGAATTGCCGGATTACGGTGATTCGGGGCAACGGGATGGTACTGGCGGACAATTGGGCGGACCCGGCGACGATGGAGAACCACGCGAACCGCCCGGAGATCCTAGGGGCAATCCGGGCCGGCGAGGCATACCAGACTCGCTACAGCGGGACGATTCACGAGGACATGCTGTACCTGGCAAAGCACATGGAACTGCCGACGGGGAGATACTACCTGCGGCTGGCGGTGTCGGCGGGGGAACTGCGGGGGCAGTTGCGGGTGCTGTATGCGGGTCTGACGGGGGCGGCAGTGGTGACGATGGCGGTGGCGGGGTTGATCGTGTTTCTGTTTGCGCGGCGGCACAGTGAGCCGATCGTGGAGCTGACGGGCGTGGCGGAGGCGATCGCAAGGGGAGAACTGAAGCGGCGAAGCATGACGGATGAGGGGGGTGAGATCGGGGCGTTGGCCAGGGCGTTGAATACGATGGCGGATGCAATCGGGCAGTTGCTTGCGCAGGCGGAACAGGGAAAGGCCGAACTGCTGACGATTCTGGCGAGCATGAGCGAGGGGGTGATTGCGACGGATGGCCAGCAATGCATTCGGCTGGTGAATGAGGCGGCGGGGAGGCTCCTGGGCTTTGCGGCGGAACAGGCCAATGGGAAAGTGCTGTGGCAGGTGGTGAGGAATGACCGGATGATCAAGGCGGCAAGCGAGGTGATGGCGGGAGGGGAATCGCGTGTGGTGGAGACGGGGCCGATCGGCGGGAGGCATGTGGAGGTGAGGCTGAGCCGATATCGGTCGCGGGGTGAGGCGGAGGGGCTGGTGGTGGTGGCGTATGACACGACGCATCTGGTGAGGTACCAGGAGTTGCGGAAGGAATTTGTGGCCAACGTGTCGCATGAACTGCGAACGCCGTTGTCGGTGGTGAGGGGCTTTGCCGAGACCTTGGCAGACGGGGCGATGCGGGACCCGGTGAAAGGCCCAGAGTACCTGGGGGCAATTCTGCGGCATACGGAGCAGTTGACGAACCTGGTGAATGATCTGCTGGCGTTGTCGCGACTGGAGAGCCAGCCGGAGCTGCCCCGGCGGGCAAAGGTGGATCTGGGGGCGGCTGGGAGGAAGATTGTCGAGATGCTGTTGCCGGCAGCGCAGAAGAAGGGACAGACGTTGACGGTAGATGTGGCGGCGGGGTTGCCAAGTGTCGTGGGCGATCCGGATTACCTGGAGCGGGGGATCGCGAACCTTGTTGATAATGCCATCAAGTACACGGGCGAGGGCGGGAAGATCGAGGTGGGGGTGAGGGCAGACGATCAGAACGTGGTCGTTGAGGTGAGGGATAATGGGATTGGGATTCCGGCGGCGAACCTGGGGCGTATATTTGAACGGTTCTACCGGGTGGATCGATCGCGGTCGCGAGAGATGGGCGGAACGGGGTTGGGGCTGGCGATCGTGAAACACGTCGCGCAGGTGCACGGGGGCGCGGTGGAGGTCGAGAGCGAGGTGGCCAAGGGGTCGGTATTTCGGATGATAGTTCCGGGGAGGTGGGAGGAGGGGTAAGGGTTATTTGGCAGGGGTGGTGGCCGGGCGAGTACCGGGGCGGCGCATGGAGCGGGGGATGATCAGGAGGACGTCTTCGAGTTCTTCGGCGGGGCCTTCCTGGATCATGAATGCGCGGCCGAGGCTCATGGCGGAGAAGGCTTCGGGAGAGGGGGCCAGGATCAGGAAGCTGTCGAGCGGGACATCGGTGCGCAGGTTGAGCTCGAATCTTTTTTCGGGATTCATGTACTCGACTTCGCGGGTATCGAGGTCGTTGATGGGGACCAGTCGCTTGCGCAACGTTCGGACCATCGGGACGATTGCGACGCGAAGGTCGCCGGGTTTGCGGGGAGCGGGCTGGAAATCAATGCAGAGGATGTTGTCGGAGGGGTTGTCGTAGGTGCGGATGGTCAGGGTGTTTCGAAGGTCAAAGTCGTAGATGATCTGGGAGGGAATGTCCTTCTTCATGGGCATTTCAACGAGTTTGGCGCCGGCGGCGGCAATGAGCATGGGGCTGCTCTGGAAGGGCTGTCGCTGCATGATGGACATGTAGTATTCGAAGTCAGCGAGTGAGCCGCGGCCGACGCGGAAGCCGTTCTTGTAGAGGACATCGTGGGTGAGGATGTCGATGGCCTGTTCGTCGGCGTGCTTCCAGAACTCCTCGTTGCGGCTGACGGTGCCGGCGGGGACGGTGAAGTGGTAAATGGTGAGGTTAACGGTGGGCTGGAAGATACGGACGGGGTCGCGGGGCTCGATGACGTTCTGGACGGTGGGAGGCTGGTCTTTGGGGTCGGGGTCGGGTGTGAGGACGGGGTCGCCGGGGAATTCGGCGATGCGACCACAGGCGGGGAGGAAAAGCGCGAGGGAGGCGATCACAGCGAAAAGAGGGAAACGAAGAACGATGAACGATGAATGATGAATCAATAAGCGGGAGGCTGATGCATGGTTCATCATTGTGGGCTTCCTCTGAAGGCTCTGCGTCTCGGGGGTGAATGGCTTGGGCGTCAGACGGCGGCGACGGTATCGATGAGGGTGTCGAGGCCCTGCTGCCATAGCTGTTGGGGGATATTAACCGGAGGGGCGAGGCGAATCACCTTCTGGGCGGTGAGGTTAATGACAAGGCCGCGTTCCAGGGCTTTTTCGAGGAATTTCTCCGGCGGGGTCTTGAGCTCAATGCCGAGCATGACACCGCGGCCACGGATGGCGGCGACTTTGGGGGCAATGCGGGTTTCTTTGGAGAGCCGGGCGAGGGCAAATTCGCTGAGGGCGTTGACGTGATCGAGGAGGTTCTCCTTCTCGATGACGTCGAAGACGGTTCTTGCAACGGCCATGCAGATGGGGTTACCGCCGAGGGTGCAGCCATGGGTGCCGGGGACCATGAGGTTGGCGAGATCGGGTTTGGCGAACATGACGCCGACGGGGAGACCGCCGCCGACGGCTTTGCCGAGGGTCATGATGTCGGGTGTGATGACCCCCCCACCGCTCTTGGAGAAGTATTGGTGAGCGAACCATTTTCCGGTTCGGCCGCAGCCGGTCCAGACTTCGTCGAAGATGAGGGTGAGGCCGAGCTTGTCGCAGAGGTCGCGGACGCGCTGGGGGTAGTCGGTGGAGTAGAGGTTGATGCCGCCTTCGCCTTGGATGGGTTCGATGATGATAGCGGCGGTTTCGGAATCGACAGCGGCGGCGAGTTTGTCGAAGTCGCCGGGGTCAACCTGAACGAAGCCGGGCGGGAGGGGATCAAAGCCGACTTTGACCTTGGGATTGCCGGTGGTGGCGAGCATGGCGAGGGATCGGCCATGGAAACTCTGGTGGAGGGAGATGATTTTGTAGCGGCGAGGGGAGGAGTCTTTGTAGCGGAGGCGCGCCAGTTTGCAGGCGGCTTCGTTGGCTTCGAGGCCGCTGTGGCAGAAGAAGGCTTTGCCGGGGAAGGCGAAACGGTTCATGCGTTCGGCGACTTCGATTTGGGGTTCGGTGTGATAGGTGTTGCCGACATGCCAGAGTTGATGGGCCTGGGCATTGGCGGCGTCGATGAGAGCGGGGTGGCAATGGCCGAGGATGGCGGCGCCGAAGCCGGCGAAGAGGTCGATGTAGCGTCTGCCGTCGGTGTCGAAGAGGAGTGAACCTTCGCCACGGGCCATGACGATGGGCTGTCGGGCGTAGTTCTGGATCAGGACATTGCCGGCGCGATCGAGGATCTGTTGAGTCTGGAACATTGTATAGGAACCTCTGCATTGTGCGTGGGCGGGCGATAGCTCGCGCAACGCGACATTAAAGGGGGGGAGCATAACAAAAAAAGGGGAGTTGGTGAAACGGATCGGCGCAGTGGGTGGGGGTGAGATTGGCAATATCCGGGCCGCGGTGTGCCAACGGCGTGTTGGATTGCTATGCTCTGGGACTGAGTCGGAGTAGGGATGCCCCTTGACGGGGCACCCCCTCCGCGGATCCGGACGGGCGGGATTACCGTATCCGGCTCTTGCCTTGGGTGATGACGACAAGTCGGTACAGAGGATAAGGATGATGAATGCGGGCAGGCAGAAT
>JAPLNB010000085.1 GCA_026693085.1 Planctomycetota bacterium
GCCCCCCCGCATATCACGAATCAGTACGTCGGCAACTCCGCCTGCACCAGTACCGTCTTCCCCGCCCGGTCCAGCAGCCGAGTCCGATACGTCCGTATCCTCACCAATGGCCGCCCCTTCAACTCCCCGCTCTTCAACCCAAACGCCCATTGATGCCACCGACACACCGCCCGCCCATCCTCCACATCCCCCACCGCCAGACTCCCCCCCGCATGTGGACACCGATTATCAATCACATACGCCTCCCCCCCATCCAGAAACACCGCCAACTGATACCCCTCGATCTCCACATACTTCCCCCGCCCCTCCACCAACACACCCAACTCGCACAACGATACCCATGCCATACCCCCCCACTCTACCTTCCCCACCGCCACCACAAAAGCAGCCGCCCTCTGTAATCCCGCCGACCATAGGCTATCATACCGCTGCTCATCTCAAAAAAAGGAGTGCCATCATGCAACCGCGTCGCCACTTTTCGCCTTCTGATTCATCATTCATCGTTCATCATTCATCGTTTCCCCTCCTATCCGCGTTCATCTGCGTTCATCTGTGTTTCCTCCTCCTCTCCGGCTGCTCCCAATACCCCCACACCGGCGCCACCAACTCCCTCGCCACCCTCGCCCTCCTCGCCGACGCCCAATCCCGCTCCATCTGCCCCGAAAACTTCACCGGCGAAAAAGGCCGCGCCGCCATGTCCGTCGATGGCCCCGCCAAAAACGCCGCCCGCGACCTGGGCCAAGGCTGGAAAGTCTCACCCTTCGTCATCATCAAACCCAAAACCATCTTCACCCTCGCCGACATCACAGGCCCAGGCGCCATCCAACACATCTGGATGACCCCCACCGGCAACTGGCGCCACTCCATCATCCGCTTCTACTGGGACGACGAGCCCAACCCCTCCATCGAGTGCCCCGTCGGCGACTTCTTCTCCTGCGCCCTAGGCTCCTACGCCCAAATCAACTCCCTCGCCATCTGCGTCAACCCCGGCTCCGCCTTCAACTGCTATTGGCCCATGCCCTTCCGCAAGAAAGCCAAAGTCACCTTCGAAAACCTCGACGACAAGGAGATGACCCTCTACTACCAGATCGACTACGCCCTCGCCAAAGTCCCCGCCGACTCCGCCTACCTCCACGCCCAATTCCGCCGCGAGGACCCCCTCAACCAAAAAGGCCTCTACACCATCCTCGACAACATCAAAGGCAAAGGCCAATACGTCGGCACCTACCTCGCCTGGGAAGTCCACTCCCCAGGCTGGTGGGGCGAAGGCGAAATCAAATTCTACCTCGACGGCGACAAAGATTTCCCCACCATCGCCGGCACCGGCACCGAAGACTACTTCTGTGGCTCCTACAACTTCGAAAACTCCAAAACCAAGCTCTACCAACCCTTCTCCACCCCCTACGCAGGTCTCGCCCAAGTCCTCCCCCTCGACATAGAAAACCAATACAAGCCCGGCCAACGCTTCTCCCTCTACCGCTGGCACATCGCCGACCCCATCCGCTTCGACAAAGACCTGAAGGTCACCATCCAAGCCCTAGGCTGGCAAGAAGGCGGCCGCTACCTCCAACTCAACGACGACATCTCCTCCACCGCCTTCTGGTACCAATCCGAACCCCACAACAAATTCCCGGCGCTGCCGGGGAGGGAGAAGTTGGATTGGTGACGATGCCCCCGGCTTGGTGGATAGCATATGCGATGCTGGTCAGCTCAGATCCCAGTGATCGACTGTGTACTTTGTTTGCAGGAGGTTCCCGTGCACCCCGAAGAGACGCTGGCGCTGTTCGTGATCTTCTATCTGGCTTTGGTTGTTGCAGTCGCGTTTCCCCTCGCGCTCCTCCGGGAAACCAGCGCCTTGCAGAACCCGGCGGACAATTGGGACAAAGCTGCCGCTGAACTCGCCCAACTCATCCTCGACGCTCGTCTGTTGGTCTTCGTTCAGTTGCCCTTCGTGATCCTCCTTGCCTGGTGTGCTTTGATCAAGATCCAGGAATGGACCGGCGATTGGGGAGCCCTTGGCGGTCTTGCACTGGTAATTGCCCCTATTGTCCTGGGGGCGTATGCTGATGTGCGCCGTCTTTTGACAATAGCTCCGCTGCAGGCTTTCCGCAGGCTAACCATCTTTTGGGCCGCCGGGTTCGTCATTTGCGTGACCATCTGGGCCATATGGGCAAGCACTGGCCGCTACCCCTCTTGGTCGGATCAAGTATGGCCAGCCGCGCCCTGCATTTTCTCATTGTGTCTCGTCCCATTTCTGATCTTCAAGGTCCTTCGCTACGCGAAAAACCTCGATCAATGCTCGCAGACTCTTGCCAATGTGTTGAATCAGACAAAGCAGCCATTCGTCCAGTATTTCTGCCCGAAATGCTCGCAAGAGTTCGCTCGACACGGCGCTTGCCCAGACTGCTCCGAGGATCTGACGGAAAGTGGCTGGTGCCGGGACTGCGACGGGCACTGGCACCTCCAGATTGGCGCTAGTTGCCCCGAGCACAGTGTGCCTTTGGTATCCGGCGAGAAGCATCTCGCGCCGCTTGACGTGGCGAAGTTGGTCGCTCGAGGCAACATCAAGGTTACGGCATCGCCCAGTGCCATGGGCACGCCGGGTGCCACACTCGCGCGCCCATGCATGCCCGAAGACGCAACTTCTCAGTAGTCGTAGGCTCCGTAACCAACCCGCCAGAAATCCCTCATCCCGCCCCCAACCCCTCCCGGCTCGGTTGCGGACCTTCCCCCCCTCCCACAACCCCGCCCACCTTCGCCGCACCGTCTCCCCCCGTGCTTGCCCTTCGCGGCCCCCCTGACGCCCCCACCGAAAGCAGTAAAGGTGTAGGATCCGTAACCCAGCGGCGTAGCGTCTGCAACCGAGAGCCGCCAACAATCCCTCCTTCGCCCAAACTTCGCCGGTTCAGTCCCGACCTATTCTCCCTGCGCCGATGCGCCCCGCAGCAGTGCACGGAAACCCGCCTGCTCAAAGTGGTGGTCGGCCGTCAGAGCTTCTCGCACGCCCTGCTCCTGCATCACAACAAATGAGATGCAATCCGTGATGCCCCACTGCTTATCCGCCCGCTGCCGAAACAACTCCCGGGCTCGCCCAAACAACTCCGTCCCGGCCGGAATAACCGCGGTCGCGTCATCCTCGATCGCCGCTTCGACTATCGCCAGACCCAACTCGCGAAGGTCGCCCCCCGTCAGCGCATCGAGCACCTCCACCAGCACATACTCCGTCGTGATCAGTCGCCCCCGAAAACTTCGCTCGAACTCGCCCGCCACATCGTGGTATTCATCATCCCCGTTGGCTAAAGCCAGGTAGAACAACGTATCCACGAAGACGGTCTTCATCGCCGGCCAGTGCCTTTCGCATAGTGCTTGTGCTGCATCGAAAAGTCGCGCGGGAGCTTTCCGCGAACCGCCATCTTGGCAATCTTCTCAAGGCTGCTGGGCTTCGGCCCTTCATCTTCGATCAGGACCCGGACACGGGCATTGGCCGGCACCCCTTTGGGCATGGGGTCGTCCAGCACAATCTGTTGGCCGTCGAAATGTGCGTTCAGCACTGTCATCGTGGATCTCTGCATCATTATAAGCCCTGACCCATCGTATACCAGCAAACCCGATCGTTCGCCAGCCAAGTCCGCAACGAAGCCCCCCAATAATCCCTCCCGCGCCGAATCCTCCCCCGACTCGCTCGCCCTTCGGCGACCCGGGTAATATGTCAGCGGCGGTCTGCAACCGAGCCGCCGACGCCCCGTAATCTTGCCACACCCCCGCTCCGGCTCGCTTGCGGACCTTTTTCCTGCAACACGCGCGCCGTCTCTATTCCTCCGCCCTCAGCGCCCGCTCGATCTTTTCCACGGTGGCCACGCTGGCCGTCATCTTCGCCTTTTCGATCCGATTCAGCGTCTCTACGCGCACGCCCGACCGCCGCGCCAATTCCGCCTGGCTCAGGCCCAGTTGCCTTCGGCGCTGAATAATGTCCCGCGCCACCGAGGCCCGCGCATACTCCACGGCCGGGTAATTGCCATCCGCAAGCCGTTTCGGCAGCGGAGGAAGCCCACGCTCGCTTTTACCCGCCGCGCCGCCACGCCGGATCCGCTTATATTCCTCTTCCGGCAAGATGATGAATCGTCTGCCGGCCAATGTCACAGTTGTTGCGGCCATTTTCACTCCAC
>JAPLNB010000086.1 GCA_026693085.1 Planctomycetota bacterium
CCCCCCCCCCCCCCCCCCCCCCCCCCCCCCCCCCCCCCCCCCTCGGAGTGTCGGCGTGGCGGATTGGTGGAAGAAGGAGAGGCGAGAAGGAGACGCGAAGCAGATTCCATTGCAGGGCCCTTTCGGGTGGGGCTCGGGCGGAGTTGCTGTAGGGGATACCGGTGGAGAGGTGGGGGTGTTGTGGCGGGACAGGAGTGATTTGGAATGCGAGGCATTGCGCAGGTATGACAGACATGGCCACGCAAGCCGGTGGAGTTGGCAGGCAAATCAGAGCGGATCGACGGCTTGCGTGGCCATGGCACCCGGCACCCGGTTTCCTGTCGATGAGGGACACCGAAGGGTGTAGAATCTCGATATGTTGATCAACCGCCAAGTCGTGGCAGACAAGATCGCATCGTACCTGCGGCACCAGATTACGCTGGGGGAGCTTGTGGACTGGGCGGAGCGGCAGATGATGGAGGGGGAGTTGGAGGCGGGGGACGCGGCGGTGGTGCGGGAGGTGCTGGCGAGGCTGGGGCTGGCGGACGTGAGGGCGTTTGGGCTGACGTGGGAGGACTGCGAGGAGATGCTGCGGAGGTTGGGGTATGTGGCGAAGGTGGAGATTGGGGCGGGGTAGGGGCCACACGAGCTGAAGCGCGCCATGGGCGACTATTGGGAACAACAGGCGGTTCAACCGCCGAGTTCGAGGGGGAAGGGGGCAAGGATCCACGTTAGGATCAGGGCGGAAAACGCGGCGACATTGAGGAGCAGGGATAGCCAACTGCGTGGAGGGGCGGGATACCAGCCGAGGACGCCAGCGACGGCCAGGAGTGAGCCGAAGAGGGACATGGGGAAGGCGAGAAAGAAGAGCAGAGCACCGATGGAATGAATGCTATGGGTGGTGAGTTTGGCCAGGACGTAGCCAATGGAGCTGGTCAGCAGGGCAAGTGCGAAACACCGCAGACCGGGAAGGGCGAGACGGTTGGATTGTGAAGTGCGCGAGACGCTGGTGAGCACCAGGGCACCGATGAGCAAGAGAAAGATGGACGTGTAGAACCAGAGCATGCTACGGTGCGGTGTCTTTTAGGTCGGTGCGGAGGCGATTGAGTTCGGATTCCAGTTGGCTGCGGATGGCGGCGTAGGCGGGGTCGTTGTAGACGCTCTTGAGTTCGTGGGGGTCGGTTTGGAGGTCGAACAGTTCCCATTCATTCACGGTGTTGTAATAGATCAGCTTATACCGGTCGGTGCGGACGCCGTAGTGGGGTTGGACTTTGTGAGGGCCGGGGTATTCGTAGTAGTGGTAATAAATACTCTTGCGCCAGTCGGTGGGAGTGTTGTTGGATTCAAACACGCGGCGAAGGGAGCGGCCTTGCATATCCTTGGGGATCGGGGCGTCGGCGTAGTCGAGGAAGGTGGGGGCGAAATCGACATTCAATGCGAAGGCGTTGGTGACGGAGCTGGGTTTGATGTGGCCGGGGTAGCGGACGATGAAGGGGACGTGGAGGGACTCTTCGTACATGAAGCGTTTATCGAACCAGCCGTGGTCGCCGAGGAAGAAGCCGTTGTCGGAGGTGTAGATGACGATGGTGTTGTCGGCCAGGCCGGTTTTGTCGAGGTAGTCGAGGAGGCGGCCGATGTTGTCGTCGAGGGAGGCGATGACGCGACAGTAGTCCTTAATGAAGCGTTGGTATTTCCACTGTTTGAGTTGTTCGGGGGTGAGGCCGGGGGGTGGGTCGGCTTTGACGTCGGTTTTGGTGAGGGATTTGGCGATGGTCATGTCGGTGGAACGGGCGGGGCTGGCGCGGTTGGCGTAGTCGTCGTTGAAGGTCGGGGGTTCGGGGAGGTCGATGTTATCGTAGAGGTTGGCGTGTTTGGCGTCGGGGGTCCATTCGCGGTGCGGGGCTTTGTGGTGGTAGAGGAGGCAGAAGGGCTTGGTCTTGTCGCGGGTGTCGAGGTAGTTGATGACTTTGTCGGTGATGATGTCGGTGATGTAGCCTTTGGTGACGCGTTTCTGGCCGTCCATGTCGACGAATTCGGGGTCGATGTATCGGCCTTGGCCGGGCATGTAGGAGAAGAAGTCAAAGCCTGTGGGGGTGGAGCCGAGGTGCCATTTGCCGATCATGGCGGTTTGGTAGCCGGCCTGTTGGAGGAGTTTGGGGAAGGTTTGTTGGGCGCCGTCGAACTTGCGGTCGTTGACGGTGTAGCCGTTCATGTGGGAGTATTTGCCGGTGAGGAGGGTGGCGCGGGAGGGGCCACAGAGGGAGTTGGTGCAGAAGCATTGGGTGAATCGCATGCCTTGTTTGGCAAGGCGGTCGAGGTTGGGGGTTTGGTTGAGTTTGGAGCCATAGGCGGAGATGGCGTGGGAGGCGTGGTCGTCGGACATGATGTAGATGATGTTGGGTGGGCCGCTGGGCTTTGGGGAGCGGGAGAGGGAGGCGCAGCCGGAGAGTGCGAAGGCGCCGAAGGCGGTGGAGGCGAAGTAGCGGAGGGTCTCGCGGCGGGTTGGTTGGTGGTTCATAAAAGGAAATGATAACGGAGGGAAGGCGGTGTGGCGAGGGGGTGAGCGCTGGTTGTTCGTTGTTATTGGTTATTCGTTATCGGTTATTGGTTATTGGCGGGGGGAGTTTGATGGCGCGGAGGGTCAAAGGGGTAGGTAGCGGATCTGGGATTCCCACTCGTGGTCGAGGCTGCACTCGGCGAGCAGGAGGAGGTCGTCGATGGCCCGGCCGACGGGGACAAGGCGGCTGACCTCAAAGACGCCGGGCATGGCAAGGCCCGCCTCGACTCGATCGTAGGCGAACTTCGTCATCGTGGTTACGTCGTGGGTGAGCAAGACGCGTCCTTCGCGGGCAGCCCAGGCAAGAACAAAGCGGTCATCGGCGCCAGTGAGGCCGGCATCTTGGACGCGGATGATGTCCAGGGCGGGCATGCGGCGTAGCAGACCGCGGACGATGTCGCTATTGAAGTTCTCGTCGGCTGCCAATCGCAACATGGGATCAGGGTTGGGGTTTGCGCCGCGCCAGGAGGCGCTGACGAATGTCGGAGGGGGCGGAACGAGACTCGATCATCTTGCGGACGGTGTCAGCCTGTTGCTGGCGTTCATCAAGGTACCGATCGACTTCCGAGCGGTTGTGGAGGTAGAACGCGATGGCAGCGTAGACGTCTGGCAAGGGGACCGTTGGGTACTGCTGGGCAATTTCTTCGGGGGTGGCGCCCTGCTCGAAGGCGATGACGATTGTGTCGAGCGTGACGCGAGTCCCTGCGACGCGAACCACGCCGTGGTCATCGATGCTCAGCGATTTAGGCTGATTGGTAATGGCGAGGCTCATAGCGCACATTCTAGCCTGCGCTGTGAGCCGGGGGAAGGGCGGATTGGACCTTGACGGCGCGGAGGGTGAGGAAGAGGGGGATTTCGTTGCGGGCGGTGTTTTCGGCGGGGGCGCGGGGGCCGGAGGTGCTGGTCTTGTGGCTGGGCCATTCTTCGAGGGCGTCGAGGAGGAGATTGGCGTTGCGGAGGGATTTGACGTAGGTCTGGAGGGGGCGGTGGAAGGTCCAGGTGTATTCGCCGGTTTTTTGGCCGGGGTGGGTCACTATGGGTTCTTTGCGGGGGAGGAGGTAGCGGTCGACGCGGCGGAATTGGGTTTGGGTTTGGTCGTCCCAGCCCCAGGAGGTGTACTTGGGGTTGCGGAAACAGGGGTGCATCATGACGAGGATGAGGCGGCCATTGGGGGCGAGGACGCGGGAGATGGATTCGAAGACGGGGGGGAGTTTGTCGATGTTCTGGATGGCGAGGATGCAGGTGGCGGCGGCGAAGTGGTTTTCGGGGAGGAAGGAGAGGTTACGGGCGTCGGCGATGAAATAGTTAGGGGTCAGGGGTGAGGGGTTGGGGGTCAGGGATGAGTTGCGGGCGCGGGCGAGTTTGATGAGGTCGGGGGAGGCGTCGATGCCGGTGGGGCGGTAGCTGTGGTGGGCGAGGATGCGGCAGAAGACACCTTGGCCACAGGCGACGTCGAGGATGGGGGAGTTGTGGGGGAGTTGGAGGAGGCGGAGGGTGTTGGGGAAGATGATTTTCTGGTGGAATTCGGAGCCTTCGTCGCCGACGAGGTTGTCGTACCAGTCGGCGGCGGCGGTCCAGGCGGTGGGGATTTGGGATTTCCGATTTTCGATTCTCGATTTGCGGGGCTTCATGGGTTGGTGGGTTCTTTGATGGCGGATTGGATTTCGGGGGGTAGGGGGATTTCGAAGGTCAGGCGGTTGCCGGTGCGGGGGTGGAGGAGGGAGAGGGTGGTGGCGGCGAGGAGGAGGGGGTATTCTACGGGTTGGTTTTTGTTGCCATAGACGGGGTCGCCGACGATGGGGTGGTTGCGGTAG
>JAPLNB010000087.1 GCA_026693085.1 Planctomycetota bacterium
AGATCGTTGGCATCATCGCCCTTTTCATTCCGTGCCTGTTGCCGTCAATTTGCCGGGCCGCGGACGAGATCCCCCCGCAGCGCGCCAAGCTCATCGAGCAGGCCGCTGCGGCAAAGCCTCGGATTGAGCCGAAGAAGCTCCTCACGGTGCTGGTGTTCATCAGCCAGCAACATCTGATGGAAAAGGACCCGCACAAGGGCTACTGCATTCCCTACGGCACGGCCGCGTTTGTCGCGTTGGGCAGGAAGAGCGGGGCCTATACGCCTGTGGTCAGCGACGACCTGGCCATGCTGCTGCCCGAGCGCATCAGGCAGTTCGACGCCATTATCCTCAACAACACCTCCGGGCCATGGATCACGCCAACCGATGTGCAGATGCAGACGGAGGAGTTCCGTAGGCTGGGCGCAGACAAGAAAGCGGTTGAGGAGGCGCTCCGCAAGATGCTCCTCGATTACGTCGGCAACGGCGGCGGGCTGGTGGTCATCCATTTTGCGCTGGCGGGCAATCAGCACTGGCCGCAGTTCCGCGAGCTCATGGGCGGCACATTCACCGGCCACCCGTGGAACGAGGAAGTGGGCGTCACTGTCGAAGATCCCCAGCATCCCCTGACCGCGGCGTTCGCGGGCAAGGACTTCCGCCTGGCCGACGAGATCTACGAATACGGCCCGCCGTTCGATCGGTCGAAGCTGCGCGTGTTGATGTCGCTGGATCCTGCGACGTCGAACATGGGCGTGAAGTGGATCAACCGAAAGGACAACGACTTTGCCCTGAGCTGGGTGAAGTCCTACGGCAAAGGCCGGATTTTCAACACCTCCTTCGGCCATCGCGAGGAGCTGTACCGCAATCCACAGGTGATGCAGCTCTATCTGGACGGCATTCAGTTCGCGACCGGCGACCTGGTGGCGGCGACCGAGCCGCGCGGCGGGCCGCCGAGGCGCGTGATTCCCGGCACCGATCCTGTGCCCGGACTTCCGGGATTTGTAAGCCTGTTCGACGGCAAGGACTTGGCCGGATGGACGGGCGATCCGCGCATCTGGTCGGTGAAGGACGGCACCATCACCGGCCAGACGACGGCCGAAGCGACGGTGAAGGAGAACAACTTCCTGATCTGGAAGGATGAGATCGAGGATTTCGAGCTGCGGCTGAAGTTCAAGCTGGAGGGCGGCAACTCGGGCGTTTACATCCGCGCCCGCAAACGGCCTGCGTATCAGCAGAAAGGTGAGCCGATGGTGGGCATGCAGGCCGACTTCTCCGCCGACGGCCGCTGGACTGGCATGATCATGGAATACACCCTGCGCGAGGTGCTGGCCGAGCGCGGGCAGAAGGTTAGCATTGACGAGAAGGGTGGGAAGCAGGTGACTGGCACCCTGGGCGACGCGGCCAAGATGCTGGAGGCCATCAAGATCAATGAATGGAACGAGTATCACGTGCTTGCCCGCGGCGGGCAGATCAGACTGAGCATCAATGGCATACCGATGTGCGAGCTGGACGACAAGGACCCCAAGCGGCTCACCCGCGGCTGGCTGGGCCTCCAGGTCCACGTCGGGCCGCCGATGCGCGTGCAGTTCAAGGATGTGTACCTGAGGCGATACTGAGAGGCGGCGTGCGACTTCACGGCCTGAACCGGGAGGACGAACGATGAAACATGCATGGCGACTTGCACTCATGGTCCTGACGTTGGCCTTGCCCGCCTCGGGCGCCGAGCGCAGCATCGGCGTCGAACCCGGCGCCAGGCAGGTGGAGCGATGCCACAAGATCGAGTTCACGCTGAGCGTCGACGCCGTCGGCGAGAACCCGTATGACCTCGAGGAAATCGATCTGCGCCTTGAAGTGACATCGCCGTCCGGGAAGAGACTCTGGACGCCGGCCTTCTATTACCAGCCCTACGAGCGCCGGCGCATGACTCGCGGCGGGAACAACAGCGAGTGGATGTATCCTACGGGTCGGCCTGTCTGGAAAGTCCGTTTTACGCCGACCGAGGTCGGCAGCCACACCTGCACTGCGGTCTTGCGGGACCGCGCCGGCGTTGTCCGCTCCGATCCCATCACGTTTGAATGCACCCCATCGGACGACAGGGGTTTTGTCCGGGTCTCGGACAAGGACCCGCGCTACATGGAGTTCGACAATGGCGCGGCCTTCTTTGCCGTGGGCCAGAACGTGGCCTTTGTCACCAACGCCTATCGCACCTCGGAGATGATCCGCAACCTGGGCGAGAACGGCGCCAACTTTGCCCGCGTCTGGGCGTGCTCGGAAGACTGGGCGATGGCCATCGAGGCGCGCAAGAGCGCCTGGGGCCGGTCGTGGGGATGGAATCCGCCCTTCGTCGGCGTGCCTGATCGCGACGGATACCATTCGAACCGGTTGTGCCTGAAACTCAGCGGCGAGGCCGGTGCGACCCTGGACGCCCAGCCGTGCCACCCCGTGTCGCTTCGTGCCAACACGAAGTATCGACTGTCCGGGCAAACCCGGGGCGATGAAGTCACGGTGTCACTGGATCGCGGCCCGAATCGGACCATCGCCGCAGCAAAGCAGCAGTGGAGACCTTTCACCGAAGAGTTCACGAGCGGACCCGATCAGTGGTGGATGTCAGGGCCGACGTTTCGGCTGAGCGCGAAGGGCACGGCATGGCTGCGGGACTTGTCCTTGAAGGAGGCCGGCGGCGGGCCGGAGTTGCTCTGGGAAGCCGATCCGAACCGGCCGATCCTGGGCGTGTATAACCAGCCCGACTGCTTCATGCTCGATCAGATCCTCGATGCCGCTGAGCAGAGCGGTGTGTATCTTCAGGTGGTGCTGTTCACACGGGACCATTATATGTCGATGCTGGCCAAGGATAATACCCGGCAATACGACCAGGCCATCGCCATTGGCAAGCGGCTGATTCGATACTGCGCCGCGCGCTGGGGCTACTCGACGCACATTGCGGCCTGGGAATACTTCAACGAGATGAACCCCGGGCTGCCGACGGATCGGTTTTACACCGAGCTTGGCCGGACGTTCGAAGAGGTCGATGTGAATCATCATCTTCGGGCCAACAGCACATGGTCATCGCCATCCAAGGATTACCGGCATCCGAAGCTCCACACCGCCGACCTGCACTACTACATTCGCCCATCCACCAAGGAACTCTGGAAGGACGAGGTGGCGTCAGTCCTCTCGCGGTGGCAGCTCATGCAGCAGAACGCCACCGGCCGGCCGGTTCTCTTCAGCGAATTTGGGATCACGGACGACCGCTGGCAGCGAGCGTCGGAACTGGACAAGGACAAGGAGTTCGTCCACCTGCACAACGCGCTGTGGGCATCAGCACTGTCCGGGTTTGCCAGCACGGTGTGCCACTGGTACTGGGACGATGTGCACAAGCGCGACCTGTATCACCACTATCGGCCGATCTCGCGGTTCACGGCCGAAGTGCCATGGACAACCGGGCGGCTGCGCCCGGCGGCGGCGACGTGTGACAAGGGGATGCGCGTGGTGGGCCTGATGGGCGACCAGGGGGCATACTTGTGGATTTCCGATCCTCGGGCGACCTGGTGGAACATCGCGATGGAGGATGTCAAACCGCAGTCCATTGAGGGGGCTACGCTGAGCGTTGCCGAACTGCCTGCGGGCGCGTATCTCATCGAGTGGTGGGACACGCGCGAGGGGAAAACCATGGCGCGGCAGGAGATCCGGGCTATAGACGGCCGGTTGACTGCCGTTGTGCCGAAGTTCTCGGGGGATGTTGCCTGCAAGATCACGAGGATCGGGCCGTGAAATCATGGGCAAGCCGCGAGCTCCGCGACGGCTCTCTTCGCTGTGTTGCACCGGACGCGTTATCGCGAGCGCGGTGTCGGCGAGAAGGATTGGGCCTATGTCTGCCGTTTTCGCACGCCACCGGACATCGCCGGATCAGCGCTGCTCCGCTTTGAGGGCCTGGACACGCTCGCCCAGGCCTATCTCAATGGCGCCTGGATCGGCCGATTCGAGAACATGTTCCGCGAATATGCCGTCGACGTGAAGGCTCGTCTCGCGCCCGCGGGCGAAATGAATACCCTCATCGTTATCTTCTCTTCGGCCCTTCAAAACTTCCGCTCAACCGGGCTGCCGCAGAATGATCCGGCTTTTCCGGGACACAAGAGCATCCGCAAGTTGGATGGTGAAGAGAGCCGCAAGAGCGAGAGACCTCAGACGCGTGAGTTGTCTCATTGCGGGTTCCTTCAGTCAGAGGGTCAAAGGCGGCTGATGGCCACGAGCTCGCCGGGCCGAGGCGCCGCTTCACGGCCCTTGTTTCGGCGATTGGCCGACGAAATCGCGGTAGGTTGCGGCCAGGTCCACGTCCTTCTCCGTCGCGGCGGAGTGCGACAGGACGCCAAACCGCAAGCGGAGGCATTGGCCGAGCCGTGTCGAGAGGCGAAGGCGATGGTGCGGAAGGCGCCGGCCAAGAACGTGGACGAGACCGGATGGAAACGGGCGGGGCGATAGTTGTGGGTGGCGGCGACGCGGCGGGACGTTGTCCCACTGACAGTTGAAGGTTGAAAAGCGGCGGTTCCGATTGGCCGGGTCGTCTACTACGATCCGCTGATCAGGTTTTTGGCACTTACCAAGAGGAACCGCCACGATGTCATCTTACCAAACGGTTACGC
>JAPLNB010000088.1 GCA_026693085.1 Planctomycetota bacterium
CGGCTGGACCACTGCCGCAGTTGAGCGGCTTCCTTGCCGACACGGACCATCGTAGCCTCCTTGCCACAGGGCGTTTAGAACACCGCCATGATGGTAGGAGGCTCGATTTTTGATATCGGGCATTGAACGGTATTGGGCTAACGGGCGGACGTGGCGAGTGTCTGGGGAGGATTCGAAGAGGAGGAAGGCGAGGGGCATGGTGGGGTAGTGTATAGGGGTAAGGTGCGGAGCGGATAGACGGAGAGGGCGCGAAGGTGCCCCGGGGAAGAGGATCGAGAAAAAGCTCCCGTCCCTTTTTTCAATCCGAGGGGTCAGCGTGCGTCGGTGAGGTGTCGTGTGGGACGGCGCGAGAGCAGAAGGAGCATGGTCAGACAGACTGCGACGATGCTGTGAGGTTCGGGCACGGGGCGTAGCAGGAAGCCATAATCGTGGCCCGCCGCGTGGGCGGTTCCGATGATCCAACCATCGGAGTTGATCCCGGACGGCTCGAAGATCCATCCGGAGGCGGCGTCGATGAGG
Source organism: Planctomycetota bacterium (assembly GCA_026693085.1). GTDB lineage: Bacteria > Planctomycetota > Phycisphaerae > Tepidisphaerales > Tepidisphaeraceae > JAPLNB01. The sequence goes on from JAPLNB010000088.1 coordinate 520, forward strand.
CAGGTCAGGTCGGTGATGCACTGGTTGTCCCAGATGACCAGGTGCGACGCGTAGTCCTTGCCGGAGATTCCGACGATCTGGCCGAGTTCGTTGATTCCGTATGCGCCAGACCACACATCGCCCGGCAGCAAGGGCAAGTCAATCATGTGCCCATCTTGCCAGAGGAAGGCATTCTCAGTGCCGGAGGAATCGCGCCATGTGCCGGCTACTTGTCCGCGATCGTTGATTCCGCCGATCTGAATGGCGGCGGCGTTCGGGTGGCTGATGTCGGTGATGGTCCCGTTGTCCCAGAGAAAGCCGTGTTCGGTGCCGTCTGCGGTGGTGGCGGTGCCGACCACCTGGCTTCGATTGTTGATGTCGATGGGGAGGGTTATCTTGCCGCCCAGATTTGAGAGGTCGATGGGAGTGCCGTTTCGCCACAGCAGGCCATAACATATTTCGGATAAATAGCCCTGGTATGCGAAACCGACCGCCTCGCCGAGGTCGTTGATGTCGGTTGCGAGTCGATAATCCGTGGGCCCGCCGGGCGCTGGCAGGTAGACGACGTGGCCGTCGCGCCAGAGGGCGGGTCCGGCCTGGTCGTTGCTCTGGGCGAAGCCCACGCCGACACCGGCGCTATTGAGGGCGGAAAGGAAGAAGGTATTGCCGTTTTCGGTGAGATTCAGCTCGCGCGTGACTCCGGCTTGCCAGATAAACTTCGTCAGCGTGTGGGGCGACCAGTTCGCGCCGAGGATCTGGCCACGATCATTGATGCGAGAGGCATATGAATGCGAATTGGGATCGGAGGTTACAGTGCCGATCTCGGTCAGTGAGTAGGTGGGGACGGCATGAACATGGCTGTACGCGGTGAACAGGGTGAGGGTTGTCAGGGCAATCCAACTTCTAGTTGGGCGCAGAGTGATGGACATGGAAGGACCTTTCCGGTTTCTTATCGGCGGAGTTGCGTGATGTGGTCCAGTAATCCTGCGGTGTGGTAAGGCTGGGGGTGGTGGACGAAACAGGTGGCAGAGTGAGCGGTGCAAGCGCTTGGAGCCAAAAGAGTTGAAAGGGCCGACGCATGAGGAATGCGGAACGGCGAGTCGGGAGGGGGCTAACCGGCGGGGGTGGGGGGTGTCTTCTCGTTGGGTTTGGCACTGTGGGGGTGGAACTAAAGAGGTTGTTGAGCGTAAGTAAGAGAAGCCGGGCGTGAGGCGTGCGGCGGGTTGATGGGGGAATGGGATTGCGATGGTGTGAATTGATGCGCTTTCGTTGGAGGCGAGGTTCGGGTAGAGTATCGGTCTTTTAGCGAAAAGGAGCAAGAACTTGAATATGCTAATGAAGAGCTGTGTGGCGGTGTTGGCGGGGTCGCTTGCGGTTGGCGGGGTGTTGGTGGCGCAGCAGGCGAAAGAGGCGCCGGCGGCGGCGGCGGCGACGGTGGATCCGAACAAGGTGGTGTTGAAGGTGGGGGATGCGCAGATGACGGCGGGGCAGTTTGATGATTTCGTGGCGGCGTTGCCGAAGGAAGTGCAGCAGATGGCGAAGGGGCCGGCGAAGCGGCGGGTGGCTGAGGATCTGGTGAAGCTGAAGCTGCTGGCGGCGGAGGGGAAGAAGCAGGGGTTGGACCTTACGGCGAAGTTCAAGCAGCAGATGGAACTGATGAAGGACAATGCGCTGGCTGGGGCGTTGATCAGCGAGCTGCAGGGAAAGCTGGTGACGGAAGCGGAAGTGCAGAAGTATTACGATGAGCACAAGGCGGAGTATGAGCGCGTGACGGCGAGGCATATTTTGATTGCGACGGGCGGGGAGAAGGCTTTGTCGGACGAGGCGGCGAAGGCGAAGGCGGACGAGATCAAGAAGAAGCTGGACGGCGGGGCGGATTTTGCGGCGATGGCGAAGGTGGAGAGCGGGGACCCGGGATCGAAGGATGATGGCGGGGTGCTGCAGCCGTTCGGGCGAGGGCAGATGGTGCCTGAGTTTGAGCAAGTGGCGTTTTCGCAGAAGGAGGGCGCGATCAGCGTGCCGGTGAAGACGCGGTATGGGTATCACATCATTCAGACACAGAAGAGGGAAGCGGCGCCGCTGGCGGATGTGAAGGATGAGATCGCGGAGTTGCTGCGGCCTGCGAAGCTGGAGGGGCTGGTTGAGGAGTTGAAGAAGAAGGCGAATCCGGTGTTGGATGAGTCGTTTTTTGGGCCGGCGGTGAAGGAAGGTGCGGGGGGTGCGGGTGCGGCGCCTGC
>JAPLNB010000089.1 GCA_026693085.1 Planctomycetota bacterium
GCGGCCGAGCTCGAGGCCTAGATTGGTGAGGGAGGAGGAGAGGGAGCGAGCGGGGGGTCGGCGAAGCGTCCGCCCTCGGTTTTTTGTTCGCCGGTGTGCATGAGGCCGCGGAGGAAGGTTCCGGTGGTGACGATGACGGCGCGGCAGGAGAGGCGGGTGCCGTCGGCGAGGGTGATGGCGGAAATGCGTCGGGTTTCGGGTTTGGGGTTTGGGGTTTCGGGAGTGGCGTGGATTTCGACGGCTTCGCCTTGGAGGATGGTGAGGTTGGGGCAGGTCGAGAGGATGCGTTGGACTTCGATGGCGTATTTGTATTTATCGGCTTGTGCGCGGGGGCCCCAGACGGCGGGGCCTTTGGAGCGGTTGAGCATTCGGAATTGGATGGCGGTGTTGTCGGTGGCGATGGCCATGAGACCGCCGAGGGCGTCGATTTCGCGGACGATTTGGCCCTTGGCGAGGCCGCCGATGGCGGGGTTGCAGGACATCTGGGCGATGCGGTTGGGGTCGAGTGTGACGAGGGCGGTTTTGGCGCCGAGATGGGAGGCGGCGAAGGCGGCTTCAGCGCCGGCGTGTCCGCCGCCGATGACGATGATGTCGAAGTCGCGAGTCATTGAGATCGTTACGTCCGGACGACGGTTGAGTGCGGGAATGCTAGGGGAGGGCAGGGGGGGGAGCAAGGGGAGTGCGGGAGTAGCGGATGATTTGGCGGCAGGGATTTGACTGGGTTGGATGGATTGCAAAACGCGGAGGTTCTTTTAGACTATAGGACTTTGTACGCTCTTTAAGGAGCGGGACGAGTATTTAAGTAGCGAAAGGATATAGATTTATGCCTCTCATGACCACCAAGCCGATGTTTGACCTGGCGTACACCGGCGGGTTTGCGGTGGGCGCGTTCAATGTGAACAACATGGAGATTACGCAGGGGATCATCGATGCGTGCGCGGCGGAGAAGTCGCCGTTGATCCTGCAGATCTCGAAGGGAGCCCGCAAGTATGCGAATATGCGGTACCTGAAGCACATCATCGACGCGGCGGTCGAGGAGCATCCGGAGCTGCCGATCGCGATTCATCTGGATCATGGCGATACGCTGGACCTGGTGCAGGGGTGCATTCGCGATGGGTTCACGAGCGTGATGATCGACGGGTCGCATCATCCGTATGAAGAGAATGTGAAGCTGACGAAGTCGGTGGTGGATACAGCCCACGCGGCGGGCGTGATGGTGGAGGCGGAACTGGGGCAGTTGGGTGGGATTGAAGAGGAGGTGGTGGGGCTGAATGCCGAGGAGTATGAGAAGAACATCCACAAGTTCCTGACAGACCCGACCCAGGCGGCCGACTATTGGAAACAGACGGGGATTGACAGCCTGGCGGTGGCGATCGGGACGAGCCACGGGGCGTACAAGTTCAAGCATGAGTGCAAGCTGGCGTTTGACCGGGTTGAGCAGATCATGAAGACTTGCCCGGGGTTGCCGCTGGTGATGCATGGCAGCTCGTCGGTGCCGGCCGAGTATGTGGATTTGATCAACAAGTACGGCGGGAAGATGCCGAATGCGAAGGGGGTTCCGGAAGAGCAGTTGCACATGGCGGCGACGAAGTATGGGGTGTGCAAGGTGAATATTGACTCGGATCTGCGGCTGGCGTTGACGGCGAAGATTCGCGAGGTATTTGCGACGAAGCAGGGCGAGTTCGATCCGCGAAATTACCTTGGGCCAGGGCGCGAGGCGATCACGAAGATCGTCAGGGGTAAGGTTCAGGCATTGAACTGCGCCGGCAAGGCGGAGGTGGTGTTGAAGCAGTGGGAGAAGCTGGGCAAGCCCCTGCCGAAGTTCTATCAGGGAAGCTGCTGCGGGCGCTAATTGGCAGGGGCATGTGAATGAGAGTCAATCGGGGCACGGCGAAGAGGCGTGCCCCGTTTTCTTGTGCGCCGAGCATGTTCGGCCGTTCCGGGTGAAGGTCCCGGCCCAACCTGATGGAGGTGAAGGATAGGCTAAGCCAAGGGGGTCGCCGTGAGGCGGGGTCTGAAGGAAGGCTAAGGCAAAGACGCGGGCCGATGAACAAGAACCGGATATCAGGCGTGAGTGTCGGGTGAGCGGGCAAGTGGCCGCGAGGCCCATATCCATCAAGGATGGGAAGCGTCAATCCGGCGGCGGTGCGTTGAAAGCGGCTGAACTTACCTCGGGAGATCTGCTCCGCTGTCCTGTAAAGGACTGCTCGGTTTGCAAGGGCGAAGATCGCGGTGCAGAAGTCAGCAGAGGGCATAGTAGCCCGCGCAGTCGGCGAGGCTCGTGAGGCACTCCGAGACCGAAAGGCGGAGAGAACGGATAGGCCGAACCGGGAACGGCGGAGGAAGGCCCAAACGGTGAAGAGTGGCAAGTAGCCCGAGAAATGCGGGTTGGCTCAACCACGCGGTAGCCGTCACCCGCGTCTCCGTCTTGAGAATGCGGGTGGGTGATCTACATGCAATTTCCCTGCGGATCATGAAGCGGGAGAACGACAAGGCCCTGATCCGGCTGATCCGCTCGTTTCTGACGGCGGGTGTGATGGAGAATGGGCTGGTCAGTCCCACGGAGGAGGGCGCGCCGCAAGGGGGTCCGCTTTCACGTTGTGGTCGAATCTGGTTCTGGATGAATTGGACCAGGAGCTTGAGAGGCGAGGCCACCGGTTCGTGCGATACGCGGATGATTGCAATATCTACGTTCGCAGCGAACGGGCCGGCGGAAGTATGCGGAACTGGTCAAGCGGGGCGTGGGCAGGGACTTGGCGGCGCAGACGGCCGGGAGCTCTCATGGCCCGTGGCGGCTGGCCCGCAGTCCGGCGTTGAGCATCGCACTGCCGAATGCGTTTTGGGATTGGCTGGGCGTCGAGCGCGTTGCTGGGATGAGATAAGTTCAACTGGCCGAACCGCCGTATACGGACCCGTACGTACGGTGGTGTGGGAGGGGAGGAGCCGCGAGGCTCCCTTCTATCCCGATACGCTCAGTCCCCCGTCTGCACCATCGCCACCGTCACGCCCCGCCGCTCCAACTCCTGTAATCCCACCGCCCGCTCCGCCCACAACGACCCCACCCGCGTCCGCCGCAGCTTCACCAAGTACCCGCCCATCCCCAACGCCTGCCCCACATCCCTCGCAATCGATCGGATATACGTCCCCCGTCCGCAGTCGATCTTCACCTCAACCATCGGCCACTCATACCCCGTCAGCTCGATCCCATACACCTTCACTCTCCTCGCCCCCAACTCCACCGCCTTCCCCTCTCGCGCCAGCCGATACGCCGCCTTCCCATGGATCTTCAGCGCGCTATACACCGGCGGCTTCTGGTCAAGCTCCCCCACAAATCGCCGCAAAACTTCCTCCACCGCCTCCCGCGACAGCGCCGTCGCCCCCTCCGTCACAGTCTCTTCACTCTCAGGGTCCAGCGTCTCGGTCGTCGCACCCAGCTTGATCGTCGCGGCATACTGCTTCGGCTCCGACATGAACCGCTCCGCCAGCCGCGTCGCCTTGCCCACCAACACCACCAGCACCCCCGTCGCAAATGGGTCCAGCGTCCCCGCGTGCCCCACCTTGACCCCCCTCGGCAGCAGCCGCTTCACCCGGCCCACCACCGCCGCCGACGACATCCCCGCCGGCTTATCGATATTGATCACTCCATCCATTGACGCCCATTGTAGAGCGCCTTACGCATCCCCCCAAGCCCGACCTCGACCCGCCCAGAACGCCCCCCCATCTGGACAACCGCCCAATTCCCGCGACGATGCTGCCCATGCCCGGTTCCGACAGCGCAAACCTCCAGCCCCTCGACTACCCATCGCCCGTTGCGCGCGCTCGATCCGCGGCCAGGGTGCGCCTGGCAGCCGCGGTTCTCGCTCTCTGCTGCCTGCTCTGGGGGCTGTCGTTTCCCATCATGCAGTTCGCCTCCACCGCCTTCCAAACTGCCGTCCGCCCCGATGGCTCATCCCCACCCCTCCGCCTCACCCTCGCCATGCAGGCCACCTTCAACGGCTGGCGATTCGCGCTCGCCGCCGTCCTCTACTACCTGCTCACCCGTTCACGACAACGCAACTATCGTCCTGTCGATTGGCACGCTGGCGCCGCCGTCGGCCTCTTCTGCGGCTGCGGCATGTTCCTCCAACTCACCGGCCTCCGCTACACCCTCCCTTCCATCTCCGGCTTTCTCACTGCCCTCGTCGTCGTCTTCGCTCCCCTCGCCCAATCGCTTATTTTCCGAAAGCCCGTCACCCTCCGCATCTGGCTGGCCGTCGTCGTCGCCGTCGCCGGGATGCTGATCTTCGCCCAAACCAACCCCGACGCCCACGCCCAAAACACCCTCGCCCTCAGTCCCCCATTGCCCTACCTCGGCGAGATTCTCACCGTCGTCTCCTCGATGCTCTTCACCGCCCAAATCATGGCCGTCGATCGCTTCGGCTGCGCTGCCGATACCGCCCGCATGACCGTCGTCATGCTCGCGGTCGTTGCCCTCGTGAATACCACCCTCGCCCTCGCCCTGGGCGGCGCCCAGATCTACCGCGCCCCCATCCTCTTCGCCCTGCTCCGCGATCCCGTCTTCATCGCCTCCATCGTCAGCCTCATCGTCTTCTGCACCGTCACCGCCATGCACCTGATGAACACCTATCAGCCCGCCGTCTCCGCTGCCGTCGCCAGCGTCATCTACTGCCTCGAACCCGTCTTCGCCACCCTCTGGTCAACCGCCTTCCGCACCGAATCCATCACCCGCATCACCATCGCCGGCGGCGTTGTCATCCTCCTGGCCGTCCTCATCGTCGCCCAAACCCCCTCGCGCAAATCCCCCGCCCCGCAATAGACTAGCTCGTCCCCTTCTCCGGCAGCCCCGCATCCTTCCGCATCACCAGCGCCCCCGTCGGGCACGCGGCCACGCATTCCTCGCCCACCTTCCGCAGCGCCTCCGACATCGTCCCGTCAAACGGAATCCCGACCCGGATCTGAAACCCCCGCCCAATGAACGTCAGCCCCAACGGCTCCTTCGCCTGCTCCGCGATCTGCACGCACAACCCGCACGCAATGCACTTGCCCGGCTCATACACCACCGCCGAGTGCGTCAACTCCCGCTCAAATGCCTTGCGGTCCAGCGGATACTTCTTCGGACTCGCCCCATACGCCATCGAATACTTCCGGAGCGTACATCCATCGAGTTTGCCACAATCGCAATGCAAGCAGCGATCCGATTCCCCCTTCGCCTGCGGAATCGTAAACCCCTCGGCACCCGCCACGCTCGTCCGCTGCCCCCGATTCGCCTCCGTCGTAAACGCCGCCAACTCCGCTTCGTTCAACACCCCCAGCCGGACCGTAAACGCCGCCCCAGGCGCCGCCACCAATTGCCCGTTCAAATACTGGTCGATCATCGCCGCCGCCTGCCTGCCCTCCGCCACCGCCCGGATCGTGTGCCGGAATGGCGTCACCGCCGCACCCGCCGCAAAAACCCCCTCCATCGCCGTCATCATGCTCCCACGCCGCGCCCTCAGCCCCTTGTCCTGCAACTCCGAACCCAGCGCCGCCGCCTTCGCTCTGTTCACCTCGCCCACCGCCAGTAGCACCGCATCATACTCCTGCCGCAGCTCCGTAACCGACGCATCCCTCCCCGCCGAAAAATCCTGCCGAAATTCCGCACCCAATCTGCGAACAATTTCGATCTCCGCATCCAGCACGCTGTGCGGCAGCTTCGCCGGATCAACCGCGTACCGCAAATTCCCCCCCGGCAGCGGATGCTCATCAAACAGAATCGGCTGGTGCCCCTCCTGCGCCAGATAATAGGCCGCCGCCAACCCCGTCGGACCGCTCCCCACAATCGCCACCCGCTTGCCACTGGCGCCCCGGCAGGGGGGTAGATACGGATTCCCCGACTCCAAATCCACATCCGCCACATGCCGCTTCAGCCGGCAGATTGACACCGCGCTGTCCATCACCCCCCGCCGGCACCCCTTCTCGCAAAGCTCCGGACAAATCCGCCCCAATATTGCAGGCAACGCGATCGTCTGCTTCACCGTCACCAACGCCTCATGCAGCCGACCCTCCTGGATCTGCCGGATCATCAGCGGAATATCCATATGCGCCGGGCACACATTCGTGCACGGCGCCAGACAATCCCCCGCATGATCCGCCAGCAACAACTCCAACGCCGTCCGCCGCGATTCCCTCACCTCCGCCGTCTCGCTCTCCACGGTCATCCCCTCCACGGCTCGCGTCGCGCACGATGGCGCCAACCTCGCCCCGCCATTGATCTTCACCACGCAGCACAAACACGACGTGTTCGCCCTGAACCCCTCCCGATAGCACAACGCCGGCACATCAATCCCCAGCTTCCGCGCAGCCTCCAACACCGTCCCCCCCTCCCCAACGTCCACCTCTCGTCCATCAATGCGAATCTTCGCCATAGCTCACACGATCCTGATCACCTTCACCGGACACGCCGTCCTGCAAACATCGCACCGCGTGCACTTCTTCGGATCGATCTCATGCGCCTGATACGGCCTCATCTGGATCGCTCCCGCCGGACACACCTGCGCACACTTCGTACACCCGATACACCCATCGTCCACCACATACTGGATCAAGGCCTTGCATTTCCCCGCCGGGCATCGCCCCTTCAAATGCTCCTCATACTCATGCCTGAAATACCGCAGCGTCGTCAACACCGGATTCGGCGCCGTCTGCCCCAGCCCACAAATGCTCCCCTTCTTAACCTGCCCCGACAATTCCTCGAGTTTCTCCAAATCCCCCGCCCGCCCCTTGCCCTCGCACAGCCGATCCAGCATCCCCAGCAACACCTTCGTCCCCGTTCGGCACAACGAACACTCCCCGCACGACTCCGCCTGCGTGAATTGCAGGAAATATCTCGCAATATCCACCATGCAATCGCTGTCATCCAGCACCACCATCCCGCCCGACCCCATAATCGCCCCCGCCTTCGTCAGCGATTCAAAATCCACCGGCAAATCCGCCATCTCCGCCGGTATGCATCCCCCCGACGGCCCGCCGATCTGCACCGCCTTGAACTTCCTTCCATTCGCCACCCCTCCCCCGATCTCCTCCACAATTTGCCGGATCGTGATCCCCATCGGCACTTCAATCAGCCCCCCGCGCGCGATCTTCCCCGTCAACGCAAACACCTTGGTCCCGGTGCTCTGCTCCGTCCCGATTCCCGCAAACGCCTCCGCCCCATTCCGCACAATCCAAGGCACCATCGCGTACGTCTCGACATTATTAATGCACGTCGGCCTCCCCCAAAGCCCGCTCTGGGCCGGAAACGGCGGCCTCAACCTCGGCATCCCCCTTCTCCCCTCAATCGACGCCAACAGCGCCGTCTCCTCACCACAAACAAACGCCCCCGCCCCTTCCACCACCCGCAACTTCAACGAATACGGACTCCCAAACATCCCCGCCCCCAAAAAGCCCCGCTCCTCACACTTGGCCATCGCCGCCCGAATCCGTCTCACCGCCAGCGGATACTCCGCCCGGACATACAACACCCCGTCCGTCGCACCCACTGCCTTGGCCGCCACGATCATCCCCTCCAACACCCGATACGGGAACGATTCGAGAATCATCCGATCCATAAACGCCCCCGGATCGCCCTCGTCCCCGTTGCAAACAACATACTTCACATCGCTCGGCGTCTTCCGCGTCAGTTCCCACTTCTGCCCCGTCGGAAAACCCGCCCCGCCTCTCCCCCTCAACCCCGACCGCTTCACCAGGTCCACCAAATCCAAATCCACATGCTCCACCAGCACCTTCTTCACCGCCGCAAACCCGTCATGCTTCAAATACTCATCCAGATCCAACGGCTCCAAACTCCCGCACTCCGCCGTTGCAATACGCTTCTGCCGCCCCAAAAACTCACACACCGGCCCGTCCCGCGTGTCCAGCGCAAGCCGCTCCACCGGCGCCCAATTCTCATCCGTCAAAATCCGATCCAATGCCGTCGAAACCCGTGCCCGCACCCGCCTCCACAAGCCCCTCGGCCTAACGTGCCGCCGAACAATCGCCTCCGCCTCCCTCGCCGTCACCTTCGAATAAAGCTGAATCACCCGGCCCCGGTTCGTCACCTCCACCATCGGCGTCTGATGGCACATTCCCACGCAACCAACCTGCTTGATCGCCGCCGACGCCCCCGTCCGCGCGACCGCCGCCTCCAACGCCAGCTTCACCCCATTCGCTCCACCCGCCACGCAGCACGACCCGCACCCCACCCGAATCTCCGCCGCCGCCGACTTGTCCCGCCCGTTCCCCTCCGCCTTCTCCTTCGTCTCGCCCGTGCGATCCAGCTCCAGAAAATCCTCGATCGCCTCCCGCGCATTCTCCGACGTCCGGTGCCCATACGTCACCGCATCAATCTGCACCACCGGCGCCAGCGTGCAACACCCGAAACACCCCACGTGCTCAATCGTAAACTCCCCCTTCGCATCCGTATTCTGCCCCGCCTCCATCTTCAGATGCCGCCGGATCGCATCCTCCACCAACCCCGATCCCTTCACATGACACGCCGTCCCATGGCACACCCGCAGAATATACTTCCCCGCCGGCTCATGTCGAAACTGCGCATAAAACGTCGAAACCCCCGTGATCGTCGCCGGCGTGATCTGCGTGATCTCCGCCACCCGCCGCAACGCCTCCTGCGGCAGATAGTGATACCGCTCCTGGATCGCCTGCAAGATCCCGATCACCGCCTCCGGTCCCCGGCCAATGCGCTGCACTACCTGGTCAACGTACTTCACGTCAACCACAGGCCCTTCGATCTGGATCAACCCTTGGCCCATCATTTACGCCCTATGCAGTAAAGGTGCTCCGCTCCGCGAATGTAAATCTTCCCCCCCACAAACGCCGGCGACGCCTGGCACTCCTCGCCCACCGCGCCCTTCCCAATCTCCTTAAACTCCCTCCCCGCCTCCAGAATATGCATCACGCCCTTCAGATCCACCAGGTAGATCCGATTCCCCACCAACACCGGCGACGCCTTCACCTCCACCGGGTCCTTCTCCGCCAGGTCCTTCTCGTACACCTTCTGCCCATCCTTGGCATCAACGCACGTCAGCATCCCGCTTGTCATCATCATCCACACCAGCTCCCCATTGCTCACCGGGCTCACTATGTTCGGCAAATTCTCCTCCATCTTCCACGCCACGTGGCTGGCCGTCACATCCCCCTTCCCATCCGGCTTGATCGCCACCAGCTCCGCCCGCTCATTGCACACAAACACCATCCCGCCCGCGAAAATCGGCGACGGCGTCACCTCTCCTTCCATGCACTTCACCCGCCAGATCTCTTTCCCGTTCTCCGGATCATACCCCACCACAAACGGCATCCCGTCGCACACAATCTGCTGCACGCTGCCCACCGGTATCACGATCGGCGTGGCCCACGACGCCATCATCTCCCGCTGGGTCTGCCAAACCACATTTCCCGTCGCCCCGTCCAATGCCATCACCGACGAATTGCCGTCCTTCGCCGTATTCCCCTGGTCCATCTGCACGATCACCCGCCCCCGCCACGTGATCAGCGATGTCGTATGCCCATACGAATTCTTCGGCAGCCCCAGACTCTTCCCCCAAACCTTCTTCCCCCCAAAATCAAACGCCGCCACATCCCCCGTCGGAAACATCGCATACACGCGCCGCCCGTCCGTCGCCACCGTGTTTGGCGCATATCCGCCGCCGTCCTCGCCGAGCTCCAACCCTCCGCCTCCAGCCGGACCCACCGCCTGTTTCCATCTCAGACTCCCCGTCGCCGCATCAAAACAGTAAACCTCCCGCTTCTCCTGCGTCGCCCCCGTCAAAAATACCTTGTCCTCCCACACCACCGGCGACGAATACCCCCCCAGTTCCACCTTCACCTTCCAAATCACATTCTTTCCGCTTGCCGCATCCCAGTCCGTCGGATAATCCCCCGCCGCCGCCACCCCCGTCCCCATCGGCCCCCGAAACGCCGGCCAATTCCTCGCCAACACCTCCGCCGCCACCGCCTCCTCTTTCACCGCCCCCACTTCACCGTTCGCCGTCACCCCAAACTCCGGCAGCCTGAACCGCGGCATGCTCGCAAACGCGATCAACACGCCCGCCAGCACAAACCCCATCCCCACAACACCCCACCGTGCCATTGTCGCCATCCGACTCTGCGTGTTTCGAAAACTCACATTCGGATCCGGCATGTAAGGCCCCGCCGTCAACTTCGCCGACGTCTTCAACGCCACCACCAGCACCGCCGCCCCAACCAAAACCAACCACCCCCCACGCATCGCCAATGATCTCCGGTAAAAATGCCGATGCCGAACCTCCATATCCAGCCGCCGAATCCGCTCTTTGATCTTCTCATCCCCCGGCTGCTTCACCATCTCCTTTTTCAACCCATCAATCTCCCCCACAGTCAGCGGATTCAACCGCCGCTCCCGCACATAGCTGTCCCCCATGATCAACACCACCGCCACCACAAAACCCACCGCCACCAGCCCCGCCAGCCGCGCCGGCCGCGCCCACGCTCGCGTCGCGTTCTCTGCCTGCGTCTCAAGATGAACCACTTGCTGCTCCGTCATGCCACCACCAACTCCTGCTGCCCCAGCCGATCATGCTCCACCGGACACGACAAATAACACCTCGCGCACGCCACGCACCCCGCCGGGTCCGCCGTATACCCCGTCCGCTGCCGCCGAATGATCAACGCAATCAATTTCGACCCCACCACCAACCCCACCCATGCGCCAAACACACTCGCCCCAATCGCAAATCGATGCCGAATCCCATTCGCCTGCTGATTAAGCTGGTCCACCGTCTGCCCCGTCCCCCGAAACGCTCGGCTCACGTCCGTCACGTCCGTCACCACCCCATGCTCCTCCTGCCAAACACGCTCCGCCAACTGAATCGTCAGGTCCCGCCGCGCCAGCAACCCCCGGCTCATGTACCCCATCCCCGCAAACACCCCCACCAACACCGGCAACATCACAATCGCCATCACCAATTGCCCCTTCCCATTATCCTTCCGCCCCGCCTTCTCCTTCTGTGTCGGATAACGTATCGCCCCAAACGGGCACGCCTGCTCACACAGCCGGCAATCCACGCAGTCCTTCGGCGTAATCGACACCCGCCGCTTCGAAAACACCGACAACATTCGCAGCAAAGCCCCATACGGACACACAAACCGGCAATACGTCCGCCCCACATACATGCTGATTACCAAAAATACCGCCCCCAAAAACAGCATATGTGCCGGCGCACTCAACCTGAAAAAACCCACAAATGGGTCATACCGGCAAATAATCAACTCGCTCCCCACCCCCGCATACATCACCGCCAGCCCCAAATACGCATACGCAAACACCCCCAACATCTGCTCCACCCACGCCGGAATATGAATCGGCTTCAGCAGCACCACGTCCTGTATCGCACCCAACGCACAAACCCCCGCGCAGAACACCCTTCCATAAAACAACGAAAATAACAACGGTAGAACAAAGAACAACGCCACCGCCCACGGCAACGCGTATCCGTTCCCCCCCGCGCTCAACGCCACATTCCCAATCGCACCCACCGGACAAATACACCCCTTCCGATAAAATCCAAAATAAACCAACGAGAAGACCATCAACCAGAGCACCCCCCTCCGAGACCGCTTCCCAAACACCAGCCACGCTCCAACCGCAAGCGCCCCAACCAACACCCCCACATCCACCCACTGCCGCCCCGCCCAAACCACCGGCGATACTTCCGTCTTCGGCATCTGATGCCCGCTACGAAAATCCGGCGCCGGAAACCGCTCCACTGCCCCGACCGCCCCAGCCCACAGCAGCAGGGAAACCATTATCACGACCCAACGCAACATACGCATCGTCGATCTTTCCCTCTGCCAACGCTTCCGTGGGTCGCACACTCTTGTCCGACACGCACCACTGTGCTCAGCCGTGCGTATCCGTCCAATCCAGTGCGACCTCCACATGCAAACGACATCAAATCGCCTCAACCAATCCGCAACTTATCCTTCAGAATATACGCCTGCTTCGCCGGTATCCTCGAAATCGCCTGCGACGGGCAATTCGTCGCGATCGAACACTGATTGCACTGCACACACAACTGCTGATCGATCTGCAAGAACAACGACCCATTCCCATAATCCGTGCATCCCTTCACGCACCTGGCACATCCGATGCACAGTCCCGCCTCCACCACATACTCGAAATACTCATCCTCCACCCATTTCCGCTTCAACGCACCCGTCGGGCACAACTGATTCTCCGCCGCCGTCGTCAGCTCGTTCGCCTCCGCCTCAAAATACCCCGTGCACAGCTTGCAATACCCGCACAGCGGAAAAACGTTCAAACACTTCACCGCCGACGGATTCAGCACGCAGGTCTTCGCGCAAACCTCGCAATAGATGCACTTGTACGGGTCGATCTGCCAAACCATCTTTCCATGCGCCTGCCGCGTTGCCGCCACCGCCCCCAACACCCCCCCCAGTGCCAGCAGACTCACCCCCCGCACCCCCGTCCCCAGCAAATCCCGCCGCGAAATATCCGCATTCTGCTCTGCCACTACCGCCTCACACCAGAAAGGGGACGCAGGTCTTTTCCCCCCACCCGGTACTCCGTAATACTCCCTCGCCCGGTACTCCGGGAGAGGGCAGGGGTGAGGGCTTCCCTATTCCCCTTCGCCCTCGCCAGCTCACACCTCCCAAACGCCTCACACTCCACACACCCAATCCGCTTCACACAGTCCCCCCGCGCCTCATGCTCCCGAAAAACCAACACCCCCACCCCACCCACCATCCCCACCCCAATCACCCCCCTCAAAAACCCCCTCCGATTCATCCAGGGCCCTTCGCTCATTTCCCACCCCC
>JAPLNB010000090.1 GCA_026693085.1 Planctomycetota bacterium
ACCGCCTCCGGATCATCATCCACCCCCGCATACCGCCGCAGCAATTCCCGCTTCCTCGCCGCCACCGGCTTCACCGCCGCCTCCCCAGCAATCTCGCCCCACGTCCCATGATATGGCGCATTCAAATCGATCCACGTCACCAGCCGATCCCACCCCTCCGCATCCAACTGCACGCCATAATGCCCCCGCCTCAAAATCTGCACCAGCTCCGTCGTATCCGCATGAAACTCCATCGGCGCCAGCATATGGATATCGCTCTCAATCCCCGGCCTCCTTACAAACCGATGCAGCTCCGCATACGCCACCGAAAACTTTCCCCCCACCGCCTCATCCACATGCCCCGCAATATCCGACTTCCAATCCGAAATCATCCGCCCCCCCCGCAAATCCGCAATCCGCTTCCCATCCGCCCTCGCCTCGCCGTTATGACAACTCACACAATTCGCATCCAGCACCGGCTGCACTTCGCGCGCAAACGCAAACCCGCGCATCGGCCCATACCACGGCTCAATCTCCGACACCCGCCGTCCCCCCGCGATCGTCCGCTGATTCGCCGGGCTTGTGGTTTCCCGCTCATGACACCCAATACACGAAAGCGTCTCCCCAGGCATCGCCGTGAACCAGCTCCGCATCAACTGCATCGCCTTGCCCTCCCCGTCCAACGGCTGAACCGAAATCGGCGTGTTCGCCGGCACCCGAAACATCGCCGACCCATCCGCCTCCACCGGCACCGTCCCCAGCACCCTTTTGATATCCCAAGGCCCATCCATCCCGATCGATCCAAGCAACCCCCCCATCCCTCGATAACTGAAATGATACGTAAACACCCGCAATTTCTTCACCGTCCCCCGCGGCACACCCCGCAACCCTCCGCCCCGATACACGTCGCTCAGATACACCACCGCGTCCTTCCGCTTCAAATCCACCCGGTCCGCCACAACTGGCGGCCTCAACGTCTTCACCACCGGAATCGGCTCCAGCAACGCATGCCCCGCCGATTCCTTCACCAACACCATGTTGTCAAACACATCCACCAGGTAAATCCCCCACGCCCCCCCCGGCCCCATCTTCGCCGACACCAGAAAATACTTCTCGCTCAGCGGATACGGATGCAAAAACTGCGGCCAAACCCCATCCGCCAACTGATCCCGAATGATCGGCTCCACCTTCTTCCCATACCCCGGAATCGCCTGCACCACCCCGTCCGCCTCCCTCTGCCCCTGCGCCGAATCCACAATCAACAACCGCCCGCTCCGCGCATTGCCATGGTGCCCCCCTGCAATCCCCACCACCTTCGTCGCATGCCCCGGAATCGCCCGCGCATAAAACAACGAATTCGGAAAATACGAATTGCTGCTCAGATACGCCATCTGCCCCGTGCCGTCCGGGCTCATGCTGAACAACCGCCGCGAATGCGCATGCGGCAAATCCGTATACTCCCACCGCAGATACATCACCCGCCCATCATTCAGAACCGTCGGACACCAGTTGTGCTCCTGGTCCACCGTCAACTGCCGGATCGAACCATCCAACTCCAGCAAATACACATTCGTTATATGCGAACTCCCATACACACACGGCACCCCGATGTACGGCGCCGTCGATGTAAAAATCATCCGCCCATCCGGCAAGTAACACGCGTCATAATTGTCCACATCGTTCTCGCGAATCAGCGGCGCCTCCCGCACCTTCGCCCCCTCCGCAACCTCCATCTCATGCACCTGCCATCGCCCATTCGACCCCGGCATCGAAAACAACACCCGCCCCCCATCAAAATGCAACTTCACATCCCCCACAAATCTCCCCCCGCCCGGCTGGTGAAGCGTCCTCAGCTCCCCCCCCGGCCCCACCGGCGAAAGCACGCACAGCCGGTTCTCAAACCCGCTCGTGCTCAAGCTCGAATTGCTCTCCCAATTCGCCGGCAGCCCCAAATTCCCCGACCCCCGCTCCACCACCAACAACTTCTCAAACTTCACCAGTGGATTATCCAATAGCGCATCCCGCCGCAGCTTCTCAAACTCCTCCGCAATCTCCACGCGCTTTGCAAAATCCCGATCATCCGTCTTCCGCAACGCCCCCAGCCTCGCCAGGTATTCCCCACCCTTCGGATACCGCTCGCCAAACGTCTGAACCAGATCGTTGATCGCCAGTTCAAGCGCCTTCCATTCCCCCTCCGCCACCCCGACCTTCGCCACCCCCGCCCCCGACCTCACCACAATCTTCTGCCACTGCTTCGAATCCCCAAGATACGCCAGAATATTCCCCGTCAGCCGCTCCAGGTTCGCCCGGTGCGGATTGTTCGCATGCGCATAATGCGCAAGCCTCCACCCCATCACGATGATCCGCCCCTTCCCAAACGGGTACTCCACCAGCGGATTCTCCTCCGCGCTATTCGCCCTCGCCAGCAGCATCCCCGTCGTCGGCCCCCCAGTCCCCTGGAAGTCCGAAAACGCCGGATACCCCGCATTCGTGATCGGAATCAGATTCGCCTCAAGCTCGCCCCCCGCCAGCCCCCGAAAAATCGGATGCCCCGCCTCCACCGCCACCAACTGCGCAAAATATCCATCCGTCCCCCCACCCGCCCGCCTCGGCTGCACAGGCTCCACCCCCATCGTATGCACCAGCGCCAACCCC
>JAPLNB010000091.1 GCA_026693085.1 Planctomycetota bacterium
CCGCGTCTACCAAGTCGGCCGCCAGGTCGCCGACAACTTCAAAGCCACGATGGCCATCGGGTTCGATGACTTGTTGCCCAGATGGAACTTTGTCGCCGCACCTCAATAACATCGCCAGTTATTGATTCGGCGGTCCTTAGTGCGTGTTATGATCTGCATGAGAATTGCGTGAGTGCAGAACACGCCGGGTGGCATGTGAGCCACGGGCGAGTGCGATGTAACTAGTTTGCGGGCCATGGTTTTGAGTGCCATCCAGGCCTCCCCTCTCAACGGACGTGTTCTTGGCCTCCGTTTCCCCCCCCCAGTACTTCCGGGCAAACCGGTGGCTTCAGGAGTTGTCTATCATGTTAGGAAATGAGTCTTAAACAGGTGCTGTATGTCGCAGAAGAATCCTATCCTCGATCTTCGGTTGACCGCCGTTATGCGTCCGGAGATCGCTTTGCCCCTTCAGCAGGTCTTTTGCATTGGCACGGTTGGCAGCTTCCTGATCGCGTGGCGTAACCCCAGAATCCAGCGAACCGTCGAGCAGGTATTCGACTCCCCCCAGCAGGCTCGTCATTGCGCCGCCACCTGTGCCGCCTGGCTCGGTATCTCGATTGTCCCCGCCATCAGTCCTGTGACCGCCTGGTGGTGCAGCGACGACGACCAACGCCCCACCTTGCCCGCCGGAGTCCCTTCCCCCCTTGCGCACCGGTAAAGCCCACCGAGGGCTATCCGTGGATCGTCTGCCCCTCCCCATCCCCCACCACCTTCAACTCGAACTCTTCATCAATATCCGGCCATCGCCCGCACTGCCCATGCACGCGTAGTGACCACACAACCGCATTGTGCTCGCTCTGAAAGGTCGGCACCGTCCCGGCCGCCATCCCCAGCTTCACCTGCCCACCCCGAATCCGCCCCGGCTCGCTCGTATCCACCAGCCCGACCACCTCAAACACCTCATAATCCGTATACATCTCCGTCCCCCGCGTATACGTCGCCTCCTCACGCCCCTCCACAAACAACCTCAGCCGGCGAACCCGCCGCGTGCTTCCCCAAAACCGCCACCGAACGTTGATCTCCCCACCAATCGCCACCGTCGTCGAGCTTAGCGTCAAGATCGGCCTCGGATTCAACCACTTGATCACCCCCCACGCCGGAGGTATCAGCGCCGCCAATCCAATCAGCACCATCGGCACCGCAAACAACGTCAACGCCCACCCATAAGAACCCGGGATCCCATCCCGCCAATTATCCACCACCTCCCGAACCAAAAAGACAATGACCCCATTCCACAACATCGCAAACACAATGAAAAACCGCATCACCTTCCCAACATGCCGCGGCCGAAACGTGTACGGACCACCCGGCGCCAACACCCGCCGCTTCTTCCCCGGGCGCCCAAAACCCTCCCGCCTCAACATTACCCACCACCGCCGCCGGCTCGCCGGAAATACCATCGGACCCATCATCGAAACCAGCCCCCCGATCCCAATCACCACCAGCCCCAATGGAACCAACGCAATCAACAGTTCCGGCTTCACCCCTCGCTCGAGCACCGCGTACCCCGGCTTCTCCGGGTCCACATAACACTGCGCCTCCAAACCCTTCGGATACCTCCTCACCACCTCCGCCGCATCCCGCATGTTGTCCGACGTCGGCCGGATAAACCACACCCGGCTCGAGTGATACAATACCCCCTCATACCGATACGAGAACTTCACATCCGGAACATACCCCTTGCTCCCCATCGCCGGCTCCACCCGGCTCCCCACAATCGTGCAAGGAACCCGCTCCCACCCCATTGCTTCAATCACATTCCCGATCGGATCCAGAAACACTGCCACAAAAATCGTCACCCCTGCTACCAACAACAACGCAAACACCATCGGCGCCAAGCACCCGGACCGCTGCCGTACCCCCTCCCGCAATGCCCGCGCTTCCTGCGCCATACGACCTCACCACCTCTCCACCCTAACCTGACCCCTGATCCCTCCTCTTATTTTGCCGTCAACACAATTTGCCCATCAAACCCCTCCCCAAAACCGTCCTTCACATACCGCTCACACAACCTCCGATACATCACCGTCAACTTGCTCATCCCCACCGCCGCTTCCATTAACTCAATCGCCTCCAAACACCCCGCAAACTCCCGCTCCATAAACCGCTTCACAACGCTTTCCGTCATCTCCGCCCACCTCTTCTGTTCTGCCGTCGCCTTCTCCATCAGACTCAACGGCTCATACACCATCACCCCCTCGACTTTCCCCACCACCTGGATCTTCCCGATCGGCCGCACCAACACCCGCTCCCCCACCAACTCCCTCGTCCGAGCATTGATCAGTATCCTCGTCCCAAACACCTTGTTCGCCGGCTCCAGTCTCGCCCCCAAATTCACCGTATCCCCCAAAACCGTGTAATCGCTCCGGCTACGATCCTCAGGCCCCGCATCCCCCACCACCATGTTCCCCGACGTAATCCCCGCCCTCACCTCCAGCCTCGGCAACCCCTGCGCCACCAGCGACTCATTAAACGGCTCCATCACCTCCAACATCTCCAACACCGACGCCACCGCGTCATACGCATGCCATGCGCTCTCCTCCGGCGCCCCAAAGAAGTACATGATCCCATCCCCCAGAAACTTATTCAGATATCCCCGCCGCCCCCGAATCACAGGCACCATCAGCCCCATATACTTGTTCAACAGCGGCACCGCCCGTTCCCCCAGCCGCTCTGTCAGCGCCGTAAACTCCCCCAGATCCGTAAACACCACCGTCAATTCTTTCACCTGCCCGTCCAGCCGTGCATCCGTCTCCAAAACATAGTTCACCAGCGCCGGGTCCACATAGCTCTCAAACCGCCGCTTGATCTTCGCCCGCAGCGACGCCTCCAGAACATACTTCGCCAAGGTCCCACCCGCCCAAACCGCCCCCACCGTCACAATCGGATCCGCCACTCCGACCAGCAGATTGTGTTTATCAAACAGATACACCCCATTGAACACCAAGTATCCCCCCGCCAACACAATCGTCGCCGACAACGCACGCCACGGCGACAGCCATGCCACGATCCCCGTCGTCAGAAACCCCATCCCCAGCGCAATCAACCCGGTCACCCACCGCGGCGACCGATACCAGAAATCCCGCGTCAAAATCGAATTGAATATCACCCCATGCACCACTACCCCAGGACACCGTGTGTGCATGCTCGTCGGCACCACGTCCGCGATCGACCCCACCGCGACCCACCCCATCAGCGCCGCCTTTCCCCCCAGCTTCCCCCGCAACTCCCCACGCCTCACCTCCAAGTTCTTCTTCAACCCCTCATTCTCCCGGATGCCCTCCTCCAACGCCTTGCACGACTGCCTCAACATATCCCGCTGAAACAGATCGTTCGAATCCAACTCCTCTTCCTTATACTTCCCATACCGCTCCAGGAATTTCATCACCCCAGACTCTCGCAGCGTCCACTTCGCAATCTCCCGCCGCCCCTCCGTATCACCCACATCCGGCAACGCCGCAAAGTACTTCTTCGCCCTCCCCGGATCCAACCCCAGCTTATAGTCCTCATCATTGTCCAGAACATTCGAAATCGCCGCATCGATCGCCCGGTTGTTCTTCGCGATCCGATGCCGCACCTCGCACGCCTCCCACACCCACGCCAGCGACAGATGCTGCTTCTTCAGCTCGTGCTTCGGATAGTCATACATCGTCTCCCACGAAGGACCCCCAAACCACGGAATATCAAAAAACATCCCCCGCATCCCCTGCGGCGTCTGCTCCATCCGCACCGGAATCTCAATCTCCCCATCCTTCGTCAGCAACACCACCACATCCCGCTTGATCACCACATCCTTCAAATTCACATCCAACACCGCGCACGCCAGCGCCAGCCCCATCTGCGGATACATCCACTCCCGATGCACCGCCCACAACGGCACCGACCTCACGGCCCCATCACCCATCGGTATGTAATCCACATACCCCGTCATCCCCGCCGCCTCGCCAAACATCCGCAGCGTCGCCCGCTCCTCCTGCGTGCTCAACAGCACCGGCAAATCCGGCCCCACCGGCCTCGCAAACCGCCGCAACACCCCCATCGCCCGATACCGCTCATACTGCCCCTCCAACAACCGCCGCAGCGGCGAATCCTCCTGAATCCTCACATCCATCCGCGGCAACAATTTCGCCTGCAGCCCCTCCAGCGTGACCTCCGCGCCGCTCCCCTCCGACACGATCCGCTCATACATCGCCTCCTGGCGCGCTGTCAGAAACAGCCGATACACCTCCCCGCTCAGCTCCGCCTCATTCACCCCCTTCCCATGCACCCGCTGGATCACCGTTTCCCGATCCATCTCCAAATCCCGAAACAATTCCATCACCATCGGCCGATACACCAGCGACGTTGATTGCTGCAGATTAAAACTCAACGACAGCGGCACAATCGCCCGCCCGAACCGTGCCAGCGCCCCCGCCAACACCCCATCATGATCCACCATCCGCGCCGCCACCACACCCGTATCCCCCGCCGGACTCGTTGCCGATACAAACGAACTTCCACCCCGGATCGGCTCATACCCCTTCGCCTGTGGCTCCGAAAAAATCACGTCCATCGCCAACGCCTTCGTACCCGCCAGCGATATCTCATCCACAATCTCCGCTAGCCTGCTCCGCGGCCAAGGCCACGCCCCCATCACCTCCAACGTCCGATCATCTATATCCAAATGAACCAACTTATCCGTCGGTGGCGGCGTAAAAAACCGGCAATACCTCGCCCTCAAGTCATAAAAGAACCGCTCCGTCGCCGCCAGACCCCCCGCCCATCCCATCGCCACCGCCAACACCGTCAGCAACACCCCCAGCACGCTCGTATCCACCAACAATCTTCGTTCCGACCGTGTCATGTGACTGGACCCATTTGAACGTCTCCCCCCTCGCCCGTCCAGCCACCTCCCCACTCCCCCAATCTCCTTTTTTCAATCTACGGCCCTCACCGGCTATCTGCCCTTCTTCCCCGCCGCCACCCCCTTCCCCGCCACCTTCACCATAAACGTCACCACGCTACCCCCCAGAAGCACCGTATCCACAAAATCCCCAATGATCTGTTTCCCATACGTCGCCGGGTCGCCGTTCCCCATGTACTTAACCTCGTAGGTATACGACCCCAGCGGATACGACTTTTCCCACTGCGCAAACTCATGCCCGCTCGCACGCCCCGCCCCGCCCCGATCGTTCACGCTCATCACCCCGCCGCTCCCCGCTGTACCCCCCGCCCCTAACTTTTCCTGCTTCGGCGACATCACAAACAAATTCAAATCCGGCGTCACTCCCGAGGACCCATCCCCAATCCAATGCAGATCAAACACCAAACTCCCCACCGCCGTCGGAAACCGCGGCTGCACCGGCGCCGGCCTCTGCACATCCTGCAGGGGCCTCACACCCAGCCCCATCCCCGTCGCATTGTTCACATTCCCCGCAACCTCCCGCTCCTCGTCCGTCAACGCCGCCCCACCCGCATACGGCGCGGCCGCCTGATCCGCCGCATGCCCCGCCGGCGTCAAATCCCCCTCACCCAATTCCACCGGCCTGCCGACATACGAATCCTCCGTGCCCGTCCCCAACGTCACCTTCTTATTCCTTCCGCCGTCCCGCTCCGCCAACCCCTCATAAACCCTCACTTCCGCCATCAACGCATAATCCGTCTTCTCCACATCGCTCCCACGCACCGCCAACGCGCTACTCGGGCTTCGTATCACCGATTCATGCTCCAACCCCGCCGCCTCCTGGTGATACCGCACTCGCCCATATTTCATCCCCAGATCCGTCTTCAGCTTCCCGCCCTTCTCAAAGGCCTCCAATATCTTCACCGTCCCCAACCGATCCAGCTTGATCACCTGCGCCGGCGGCATCGTCATCGTGATCGACGACTTTGGCCCTGTCCTGCATTCCGCTCCCACCGGCAACACCATCTCCGCCTTCGCCTCCCGCCACGCCCCCGTCTCATCATCGCGCACTTCCACCATCCCCACCACCTCGCTTACGGTTGCCGACAACTGTTTCCCCGGAGACTCCACCGTCGTCGGCGACGCGCCCAATGCCACGCCCACCCACCCCAAAACCGCCGCCATAATAAGACGAATGCGCATGACTGGTCCTCGATGGAAACACCCAAGCGTAACCCAAACACCCACTCGGATAGTCTATCACCGCCAGCCGGACTCAGCCACTTTTTCCCCGACTTTTCCCCCGCCCCAGTCTCTTAAGACCCCATTCCACCCCCATTTACCCTCCCGGAAATCGTTTGCCCCTCACTCTGCCGCCTGCGTCGTCGCCCCCGCCTTCTCACGGGCCGGTTTCCTCTGATAATCTTCCATCCGTCCCATAATCCCCAAGAACTCATTCCCCGAAAACGTCTGCCAAGGCGTGCTCGGTGGCCACAAATCCAGAAACACCAACTCCCTCACCGCATACCGTGGATTCCCACCCGTCAGACGCATCATCACCCCCCCTTTGATCTCCAGAACCCGGCACATCGCCACCGCCACCGTCCCCCGCCTCACGGCCTCATTTGCCGCCCCATCAAACCCACCCGGCAACATCTTCCGCGCTTTCAGAGCCTCCACCCGCCCCCCATAAGCCCCCGCCTCATCCTTCCCATCCAGATACAACAGCAGCCCATGAAACGCCTCATCGTTGCTCGTCACCGGCCGCTCCGCCAGCGTATGCCAAAACGACAACTGATCCTTCGCCGAATTCCCCGCCAACTCCGCCGTCAAAGGCCTCGCCACCTGTGCCGACTTGCACCCCCCAATCAGCGTCATCCCCACCACCAGCACCACCCCAATTTGAAATTTGCAATTCTTAATCTTCAATTTGCAATACTCCGCCACGCCCCCGACGCCAATATCGCCTCTAAAACGCAAACGTCATCCCTACGTAAAAGAAGTTCCTCGGATTATCATTCTCCACAATCGCCGCCCCCGGGAAGAACACCCCATACCTCACCGCCAGCGTGATGTCGCTCGTCACCTGCCAATTCAAATACAAATCAGGCTCCACCCCCAAGAACCGCTCATGCTCCGTCAACTCGTCAATCGGCGCATCCACGGCATACTTCGCGTAAAACAGCAGATCCGTCCCCACCTGCAGCCGCCTCAACGCCCCCGAGTTCCCAAACGGATACGCCGACGCGCCCACACGCAGCATCACCAGATTCGACACCGGCGGCGCAAACGCCAACCCCGTATTCAACAAGCCCATCGAATTAAACGCCGTGTCCTTCCCAGAAAGGTTCCCCCCCAGCGTACTCGACGTCGTCAGCCGGTCCACATCGCCGCTCGCCACTATCGTCTCCGCGCTCAGCCTCATCCGCTTCGGCCCGCCCAGCAAATAGTCCAACCGCGCATCCAACGCCCACGCGCTGATATCCTTCTCCACCTGCGGCATTCCCTCCCCCAACTCATTCACACTGCTGCTCAATCCCTCCCCGCCCTCATACACCGCCTCCACCCCATATACCATCCGATCCCCAATCGCCCCATTGCTCCCCACCCCAATGTAATAGCTGTTATAGTCAAACCGCGTCACCAATGGCGGGCTCGAGATCCGATCGATCCGCTTGTCATTATCGTTGTAATCCCGCTGAACCAGCCCATACACATAAGGCCGATGCTTCCCCACCTGCCCGCTCAACATCCCCCCATAAAAACCGCGGCTCGTATCATCATCAAAGTCCGGCCGCGACGTGTCAAAATCGATCGTCTCGTTAATCGTCACCCCCCCAAGCATCGTCAACGTCATGTCCCCCACTTTCACGTCCACCGTCGCCCCGTCCATATACTGCGCCAGCACCAGCCCATTTGCCCAGTAAACAAACTCTCTGCCCCCCTGAAAAATCACATTGTTCTCCGTCGCCTGCTTCTTATACGCCCCCAGGTAACGCGCCAGATCAAATCGGTAATACCCCTGCTCCAAAAGCGCCAACGACTCATCCCCCTCCCCCTCAAAATCCCCGCCATACAGTATGTGCCGATAGCTCGCCCGCCCACGCACGAAGAACTCGTGCACATTATCGATATTCAACCGCGCATACCCCACCAGGTCATATTGGCTCAGCAGATGTGTGTTCTGCTGCACATCATCGATCGAAAAGAACCCCACCCCCACATACGCCCCATAGTCAAAAAACGCCCGCTGCTCCGCAGGTATAGCTGCGTTCACCAGCAGGCGCGTCTCACGCTGGATATGCTCGAGCTTCCGCTCAAACCGCTCCACGCTCGCCTGGCCCCACGCCGCCGCTCCCACACCCAAAATCGGCACACCCACAGCCAATACCGATAGTCTCATCCTTATCCTCAATGCATGACCCAAAAATTACCGCATGCACCCATGCCTAACCTCAGCCTGCCACTCTATCCCCGACCCCACCCAACTGCAATCCAGCCCTCTGCCACGAAAAGGGGATAAGTCCAATCTCCCCCTTCGCCGCCTCTTGCTTCACTCCCCCCCCCTACGCGCCAGGGCTGGACACCTCTTCCAATCCCCGATTACGATGACGCGATGAACAGCACTTCCACCGCCTCTCCATCGCCCAACTCCTACCTCCCCTTTGCCTGCCTCGCCCTCTTGGCATCCCTCCCGCTCCTGGCCGCACAACCCACCACTCAACCCGTCCCCCAAACCCCCTCCCAACTCTACAACCTCACCGCCGTCCACACCATCCACCTCCACTTCACCCCCGACCAATGGCAAGCCATCGAACCCAAAAGCACCGGCCGATCACCCTTCGGCGGCCCACGCCCCGGCGGCCCCGGCGTCTTCGGACCCGCCTCCTTCCTCGCTCCGGTCTTCATGACCGCCGCCGACCAAAACCGCGACCAGAAAATCTCCAAAGACGAATTTCACTCCCTCGCCGACAAATGGTTCACCGACTGGGACAAAGAAAAAACCGCCAAACTCACACCCGACCAACTCCGCGCCGGACTCAACGCCACCTTCACACCCCCCGGCTTCTCCCCCCCCCCCCAAAAACCGCCCCCACCCCCGCAACCCCGCAAAAACCACCAAACGCAACGGCCTCGCCTCCGCAATGGGCCTCGAATTTAATTACGTCCACGCCAACCTCGATTTCAACGGCCAACTCATCAACGACGTCGCCGTCCGCTACAAAGGCAACGGCACCTGGATGGAATCCACGGGCTCCATCAAACGCTCCCTCAAAATCCAGCTCGACCACTTCACGAAAGGCCAAAGCCTCGCCTCCGTCTCCACACTCAACCTCCACAACTGCGTCACCGACGCCTCCTTCATGAACGAAGTCCTCTCCCACAAACTCTTCCGCGACGCACAAGTCCCCGCCCCTCGCACCGCCTACGCCCGCGTCTACGTCTCCGTCGCCGGCAAGCTCGACCGAAAATACTTCGGCCTCTACTCCATGGTCGAAGACATCGACGCCACCTTCACCAAAGAAACGTTCGCAAGAAAAGGTGGCGCCATCTTCAAACCCGTCACACCCTTCCCCTTCATCGACCTCGGCCCCAACTTCGACGCCTACAAACAAATCTACGACCCCAAGACCAAGCTCTCCGACTCCGAGAAACAACGCCTCATCGAGTTCTGCCGACTCGTCTCCTCTGCCGATGACGCCGAATTCGCCGCCAACCTCCCCCAATACCTCGACCTCGACAACTTCGCCCGTTTCATGGCCATCGAAGTCTACCTCTCAACCCTCGATTCCATCCTCTCCATCGGACAGAACTACTACGTCTACCTCCACCCCAAAACCAATCAGTTCCATTTCCTACCCTGGGACCTCGACCACTCCTTCGGCCAGTTCCCCATGATCGGAACCCAACAGCAACGCGAACAGCTCAGCATCCACCACCCCTGGCGCGGCGACATCCGCTTCCTCGACCGGGTCTACAAAGTCCCCGCCTTCAAAACCCTCTACCTCGCCAAACTCGACGAATTCTCCAAAACCATCTTCATCCCCGACCGCTTCCACAAACAAGTCGATGACATCGCCGCCGCCATCCGCCCCGCCGCACAGGATGAATCCCCCGTCAAATTCCAACGCCTCAACCGAGTCGCCGCCGGCCAATCCCCCGACGGCCCAGGCATCGCCGACGCCTTCTTCGGCCGCGGCCGCGGCTCCCTCATGGATTCCCGCAAACCCATCAAACCCTTCACCATTGCCCGCTCCCAATCCATCCTCGACCAGCTCTCCGGAAAATCCCCAGGCCTATCCCTCCCGGAAACCGGATTCGGCGCCCCACCCCCAACTCCTCCCGCCCAAGACCGCGGCCGCATCGCCCGCACCGGCATCAACCCGCAAACAAGACCCGCCTCCCCCAGCGCCTTCGGCCCCGGCAACTTCCTCGCCCCAGCCTTCCTCGCGGCCTTCGACTCCAACAAAGACAACCTCCTCACCCGCGATGAACTCCTCTCCGGATTCGACAACTGGTTCACCTCCTGGAACACCGACCGCTCCAACCTCCTCACCGACGAACAACTCCGCATCGGCCTCAACAAAGCCCTCATTCCCCCTCCCCCAGCCCCAGGCTCCCCCACAATGATTCCGCTGAACGCGCCGCCTCCGTCCCCACCAACGCGGTAATCGCCGCATCAGCCAACAGTCATGCCGGACGACCCTGCGCCGTCAAGTCTTCGCCACCGACTCGGCCACCACCGCCCCCCCTTCCTTCTTCCCATACGTCCTGGCCCGCGGCGGAATCAGGCTCGTGTCCACCGGCCCATACGAAATCACCGGCTCATTCTTCGCCGAATCATACGTCGCGATCGTCGCCTTCAAAAAGTGGGCATCGTCCCGCTCCGGGAACGCCGGCTTGTAATGCGCCCCTCGCGATTCGTTCCGCGACAACGCCCCCTTCAGAATCGCCTCCGCCAGCACGATCATGTCCCGCAACGCCCGCGTGAAGGACAGGTTCTGGTTTGACCACATCAGCGTGTCCGAAAGCTTCACCTTCCCGTACCGCTCTTTCCATTGCTGGCACTTGGACAACGTCGCTTCGAGTTTCTCGTTGTGCCGGATGACCGCGCAGTGCTCCGTCATCCACTTGCCCATCTCCTGCCACAACAGATAAGGGTTCTCCGTCCCCTCGTTGCCCACCAGCCAGTTCTGCCGGTCCGTCTCCTGCTTCACAACCGCATCGTACACCGTCTGCGCTACATGCGCCGCCGCCACCTTCGCCTCGTCCCCGCAGTAGTTCCTCACGCACGTGCCGCCAAACAACCCGTCGAAAATGCACGACAACAGCGAGTTCGCCCCCAGCCGGTTCGCCCCGTGATACGCGAAATTCGCCTCACCCATCGCATACAATCCCCGCACGCTTGTCATCATGTTCCCAGGCTCGCCAAACTTCAGCCCGCCCGTCTTCTGATCCTTCTTGAATCCCACCCACAATCCGCCCATCGAGTAGTGCACCGCCGGGAAGATCCGCATCGGCTCCGCCAGCGGGTCCGTCCCCACAAACTTCTCGTAAATCTCCAGAATCCCCTCGAGTTTCGCCAGTACCTTCTCCCGACCGATCTCCTTCACGATGTCGCGCAGATCAAGGTAAACCATATTCCCCCCGCTCACGCCCAAACCCTCCTGGCACACCTGGAACAACTCGCGCGTCGCAATGTCCCGCGGCACCAGGTTCCCATACTTCGGATACCGCTCCTCCAAGAAGTAATACCGCTCGTGCTCCGGAATCTCATTCGGCGACCGCGCGTCGTGAGGCTTCCGCGGAACCCACACGCGCCCGCCTTCCCCACGCGCCGATTCGCTGATCAGCCGGCACTTGTCCTCCCCGGGAATCGCCGTCGGATGAACCTGCATAAACTCCGGATTCCCATACTTCACACCCGCCTGATAGCATCGCGAACCCGCCCCCCCCGTGCAGATCACGCTCATCGTGCTCTTGCCAAAGATCAGCCCATTCCCGCCCGTTGCCATCACCACCGCGTCCGCACGGAACGCCCGGATCTGCATCGTCCGCATGTCCTGCGCCACCATCCCCACGCATTGCCCCTCATAGACCACCGGCCACAGGAACTCCCAGAACTCATACTTGCTCACCAGCCCCTCCGCCTCCCATCGCCGCGTCTGCTCGTCCAGAGCGTACAGCAACTGCTGACCCGTCGTTGCCCCAGCGAAGAATGTCCGCTTAAAGAGCGACCCGCCAAACAATCGCAGCGCCCGCTGCCCCTCCGGTGTCCGATTGAACGGCACCCCCATCCGGTCCAGCAGATCAATGATCCGCGGCGCCCAGTTGCACATCTCCAGCACCGGCGGCTGATCCGCCAGGAAATCGCCCCCCAGCACCGTCTCATCAAAATGCATCCACTCGCTATACCCCTGTTGCCTGGCGATCTCGTTGCATGCATTAATGCCCCCCTGCGCGCACACGCTGTGGCTGCGCTTGACCGGCACCATCGAGAACAGGTCCACGTTCACCCCCTCTTCCGCCAGCTTGATCGTGCACGCCAGACCCGCCAGCCCGCCGCCAACCACAATCACTCGCTTCTTGCTCGCCATATTTCATTCCAGCTAATACCCATGAATCCTGCCAGCCGACAACAACCGACGCCTCTTTCATCCCCTTCCCAAGCTTCGCCCGCTTGCTCCTATTGATCGATCGCCTGCCGATCCATAATCAAAACCTCTGCGCCATCGCCGCCATCAACGCCGCTATCCCCGCGCCAAAGGTCACGATGAACAGGATCAGACACACCACTCCCCATCGCCTCTGCGCCCCCGTGCTGACCGTCAGCCCCCACGTGATCGCCCCCGCCCAGAACCCGTTCGCCAGATGGAAACACGATGCCAGAATCCCAATCGGATACACCCCATAGGCTACGAACTTGTACTCCTGCATGTGCCGCGCAACCGTCTGCAGCGCGTCATGCGCGTCAAAACTCAGATTCGGCCCGAACCACTTGTACTTCAACGCCAGCACATGGAACAGAATGAAAAAAAAGAGGATCGCCGCGCTGATCCGTTGCAGCAGATACATCCAGTTCTTCCCATACCGATAGTTCACCACGTTCGGCTGCCCCGTCAGCGAAATCCAGATGCCATAGATCGTGTGGTAAATGATCGGCAAGTAGATTAGCCCCCACTCCAACCCCGGCAAAAACGGCAGATCATGGATCTTATTCACCTGCACCTGGTAGCCGCTCCCTTGCGTAATCGTCGCATTGACCAGCAGATGAACGATCAAATACCCCCCAAATACGATCCCCGTCACCGAGTGCAGCCGCCGCAGCAGGAAGTGATACCTACCCCCCAACGTCGGCACAGTCAGATCGGTCGCGGTTGCTATGGACACGGTCTTCCTTTCCATCAAAACCAAGACTCAAATTACAGAGAACGCTGCATGCGATGCAGAACGGCCACCCGAGCCGATCCACCAACTCTACCACCCTCTCTCCTTCGCCTCACCTGACAATCCCGCCACCACGCAAACAACGAACGCCCACAGATCACTACACTATCATCCATATGGCATAGCCACATGTCCATGTGTCGCCTCCGTCATTTTCCTCATCCTCTTGTCAGCCGACCGAGCGACCGGGTATCATAATGCCCGGCCGAGTTGAACCATCGCGCCGGGTCTGGCGTTGTTTGACGCCTGTCGCACGGCCAAGGGCAAAACGGTGCACTGGGCGATGGAGCCCTCTTGTAGTACACGCGTGGTCGCGTGCCATTCTGCTGGCAGTGCCCCAATGGCAGAAGGAGTGGTTATGGCTCAACCATGCGGTAGCCGTCACCCGCGTCTCCGTCTTGAGAATGCGGATGGGTGGTCTACATGCAATTCCCCGCCTGTTGATGCAGTTTCTCGTGCGCGTACTCATGCACCAAGACGCTGAATTCCTCCGCGGGCGTAAGGCCCTCCCGGATGACAATCCTCCCGCCGGTCGAAAGTCCACCCGCGCCGCCTGTAGCTGACGAGCCGATTGGAGGAGATGGCCCTGCTGTGCCCGGTGGACGCCGCGATGCTGGAGCGGCGAGGGTTGTTTGCCCCGGATATCGCGGCTGTCGTGGACGAGGAGAGCATGTGCCATCTGACCGGCGGGTCGGCCGCGTTCGCCAGCGAGCTGATCTACCATGGGCGCGCGGCGTTTGGCCGTTCCGGCGTACCGTACGGCCAGTACCTGCTGGACGATGTGCTCGTCGGGCGCGTCCCCGCGAGACTGCATATCTTCGTCTCAACTTGGGCACTCTCCTCCGCGAAGCGCGCGGCCCTGGCTGCCCGGCGCACGCCCGGCGTCGTGCGCGCCTGGTGCTACGCCCCCGGGTACCTGTACCCGGACCGGGCGGACGTTGCGGGAATCCAGGAGGTGACGGGCTTCGCGGCCAAGGCGGCCAATGTGGCGACGGCGGAAGCCACGCCCACAGAGGCCGGGAAAAGGCTCGGCCTCGCGGCTCCCTGGGGGCCCAAACAACTCATCCGCCCGCTGTTCAGCGTGATGGCGGCGGCGGATGAGACGCTGGCGACCTATTCCGACGGCACTTTCGCCGTCGCGGTGCGGCGGTCGGAAAAGGGGATCGACGTGTTCATCGGCGTGCCTCAACTGACTCCCGAGTTGGTCCGGGCGCTGGCCAAAATGGCCGGCGTTCACATGTTCACCGAAGGGAAGGCCACGGTTTGGGCCGCCGAGGGATATATTGTGCTGCAGGCTCACGAAACCGGCCCGCTGGTCCTGAATACCGGCAGGCAGGGCAGAGTGATCGACGCGCTGGACGGGAAGACGCTGGGGGACGGCCCGGAGTTACCGCTGACGCTGAAGAAGGGCGAGGTGCGGGTGTTTAAGTACGAAATCCGGTCGAACTGAGTGTGTCGCGAGACACCATAGCAGCAGAGGCAGACTCGACTCCGTCAGTCGCCTCGCCCCATGCGGCACTTGGGCTTCCCGAGGTCTTATGCGGTCCCAATTAGACCAGATGAGCAGCAGCCGCGGCAAGTAAGGTGAGATCAAAGGCTACTTGAGAGGCGGATTCTTCCCTGATGGACGATGCGCGCCTGACGGCTGTGATTGGGACCTGCGTGTGTCACGCAATGTGGAATTGTGGCGGGCGGACTTGTGCTTGAGGCGGTGCGCATTACGTAATGCGCAAAGCACCTAACAGAATGCAAAGCAGTGCGAGGATTGAGAACTCGAAGTGGCTTTGCTAGAGTAGCTTAGCGTTTTGGGCAAAGCCCGGAATCGATTTGGGTCCAGGAAGTCGCAGGTTCAAATCCTGTCGCCGCGATTGCAACTAATTGAGTGACAGTTGTTTGCGAATCACAATGCGTGTCGTATTCATGCTGGTTAGCACCTGGTATCCTACCAGAACGTCAAATGGCCGAGCGTCGTCAACCAGATCGATGCAATCATTTTGTTAATATAGGCTTGCGCTATGAAGAGAATCCGAGCCCATCCGCGCAACGCGCCATGCACGACGTTTCTGTGCCGACATACACTGCATTTCTGTATTCCAGCCGCCGCTCTCGCAAGAAAATGGGGCGGCCGGAGGATTGCAGTCAATCACCGTACTGGCCGCCCACCAACGCGCATGGCACCGGAGGTGTGCCGTCGACGTACAACGGGGTGCTTGCAGCGTTGTCGGCAGTCGGGGACGCCGGGTCGGGAACGGACAACGCGCGCTTCACGCTCTCGCTCTTGCCGGTGCCATGTCGGCCCAGCAGCAAGACCAGCCGCAGTTTCCCCACGGAGAACTTGGCCAGGTACAGTTCCAGTTGCGCGTAGGTCGTCAGAAAACAATGACCTCGCGAGGCACTGTTGGTGATCGGTGCCCGGTTTGTCCTTCTCTTGGATATCCTGACCGAGGGCGGCGTCTCGTGGTGATCTTGAACCGCGAGAGTAGGGCCGCATCTCATGGAAATGCATGCGCGCGCAACGCACATTACGCGTCGGCCGGGTTCTCCGAAAGTATCTTCCTGCCGGTGAATGTCGCAGAAATGCTGTTGCCGCCCTCTCGGATCTCACTCACCACGGCCCCGACAATGTGCATGCTCACGATCACCAGAAGCGCATAGTACGCGTAAAGATGAGCCAGGATGAAGGGCTTGCGGAATGCGCGCATGCTGTCAAACGACGCCTTGTCGTACATGGCGGGGGAGTTTGGGGCGAGTGATGCAGGGTCAAGCCCCGGGGCCGCCACCCACTGAGCCATCCAATGCCCCAACGGCGGGTAAAACAGGTCGGTCCCGGCGAGCACCAGGCCGCTGATCGCAAGAACGGCGATCAACAGAAGCATCGCAGTCACGCTGAGCCGCCCCAGCGGATTGTGTCCGAGGTAATGCTCGGGCCGACGCGAGAGAAATGCCCGGATGTAGGAGCCGAGGGCCGACAAATAGCCCCGTCCTCCGGGAAGGATGGCGCGCCAGCGGGCGTACCGGTTTCCAACGAATGCCCACACGATCCGGATCGCCAGATTCACCACGAACACGTAGCCGATCCAAGTGTGGACCGTCTTGAGTTTCAGGCTGCCGGTGCGGGGGATCTCGAACGTCCGCGCGTTGAGAATCAGATACCCCACAACCACCAGCAGGACCGCGCAGATCGCGTTGATCCAGTGAAACAGCCGCGTGGGAGGATCCCATACCGTGTAGGTTTTCAGTTCAGACATGCTGGCTCTCCCGGTAGTTTGCGGCACTGCGAGCGTCAATTGGCGTAGTTTAGGCGACATTCCCGCATACACAAGCTCCAGAGCCGTTTGCCGTGACGATCCATCCGGCCGCCAAGTGAACGAAAACCGCATTGGCATCATCCGTGTCCGGAAAGGATCGTTGCTCGTCGGCAACATCGAGTCCCACACACCAGAAGGAGGTTTCCCACGACCAGACCATCGCCGGGCCGCCGCGTGTGCAGAAACACGAGCGACCGCCCAACCAGGTCGCCCGGCCGATTACCGGCAGGCCGTACGTCAGCCATTCGCAGCTGGCGTTGATGCGGGCAGGCGGGCGATGTCGCAGTCCACGAGCTCCACGCGGAACGACAGCCGGGACACTTCATCCAGGATCGGGCGTATGCGCTGTGCCTTGGTCATCCAGATTGGCATGGAGTACAGACGGACGGCCGTTGCAGCAACCAGCGGGCGCGGGTACGCTCGCGCGCATGATGAGTGCCGCGTTGCCCGGCCAATCCACGAGGACCGACGTACTGCGATCCCAGGTGAAAGGGGTTGGCGCATCATCTTGGCACAGCAGACAACGGAGGAACACGATGAAGAAACGGATCAGATCTATCGCAGGGCTGGCTGGATTGGGCCTGGCAATGTGCGTCCATGCGGCGGAACCACCCAAGGATACGACATGGACCCTGTCGACCGATGACACGGTTCTGACGATGACGGTGGCGAGGGGTACGATTGACCTCATCAGTCTGCGCCACCCCGTGCAGAAATGGAACTGGGTCAGCGCTCCATGCCAGGTGCCGATGCCGGGCGTCCAGGTCGGGAAACCATACAAGGCGCTCAAGTGGGAGTTCCGCGAGGCGACCGAGGACAGGACCAATGGCCATCAGGTGACCTTGCGGTTTACGTGCGCCGACCCCGCGCTGGAGTTGAAATCGATCTGGCAGGCTCTGCCGGGGCCGGGCCCGGTGGAGAACTGGGTAGGCATTGAGAACAAATCGGGAGGCGATGTCACCTTTTCCACGGGTGCCGCGGCCGCGGAGGTCCTGCTCGCGGCCGATGCGGCGGTGACTCTGCATCGGGCCGAGAAGACCGCGGTAGGCGAGGGCAAGGTGCATCAGGATACCATTGGCCCGAATTCCCGTTTCAGCACCGGTGCCGACATCATCCCTCTGATCATCCTCGGCGTCGGGACCAGGCATGGCGCCTATCTCGGCTTCGAGTGGGAACTGGGTGGCTTCAGAGTCTCGTCCCAGGAAGAGCCGCAGCGGATGACCGCTTCGGTCCACCCGATCACCGAGAATGTCACCCGAGCCAATGGCGAACTGTTCCGGATCCCGAGCGTGTATTACGGCGTTTATCAGGGCGACATCGACGATGGCAGCAATCGCTTCAAACGCTGGTTCTGGAATCACAAGATCACCCGCAGCCTCCACGACAACCAGAATGAGCCGTGGGTCGAGGTGTGCATGGCGGATATTGGGGGCAAAGGCAATGCGGGCATCACCGGCAAGACTCCTCAGAGTGCCTATGACCGGCTCGCGTCCACCGGGGCGGAATGTGTGAAGATGGACTTCTGGGACGGTTCAGGGAAATGCTGGTACACGGACCGGGACTGGATGTTCCGGCCAGAGATCTGGCCGAACGGCTTCGATTACGCCAGCAAAGCGCACAAGGCCGGCCTGAAGGCCTCCCTGTACATGGGCGGGACATACAAGGACTGCGATCTGACGACCGTCGCCGGGCGTGACGCGGAACTTGAGGCGGTCCTTGGCAGGTACGACAAGGGCTGGTTTGACATGTGGCGGACGGACCTCTACACAGCGCCGAAGGAACCGATGCCGCAAACATATCAGGGCGTGACCAATTTCCTGTACATCCAGGACTACTTGATCAAGAACCGGCCGGGGTACAGGTACGAGAACTGCTGCAACGGCGGCAAGTACAAAGGATTCGCCGTCTGCCGGCGGATGACGTTCTGCACGATGAACGATGTTGACAACACAGCCTGGAAGACCAGGACGACCTATTACTCGAACACGTATGCCATCAATCCGGTGCAGTTGAAGTCGGATCTCGGTCCGGCCGAAACCGCCTCCGACCTGCGCACGGACATGCTCGGCTCCATCCTGACCTGGCCGGCGGACAATCCCGTCTATCGGCAACATGTCGCCCTGTACAAAGCGAGGCAACGCCCCATCCTGAGGGGCTGCAATGTCTATCACATCCTGCCCATGGCCGATGGCACGA
The DNA here is from genome assembly GCA_026693085.1 of Planctomycetota bacterium. GTDB lineage: Bacteria > Planctomycetota > Phycisphaerae > Tepidisphaerales > Tepidisphaeraceae > JAPLNB01. The sequence continues at coordinate 18,874 of JAPLNB010000091.1, forward strand.
ACTGGGACGGGCTGCAGTTCCACAATCCCGACCTTGACCAGGGCTCGGTCTTCCTCTTCAAGCCCTCTGCCAAGGCTGCCGACGGGGATGCCAAGCTCATCAAACTCAAGGGGCTCGACCGGAAAGCGACTTATTCGCTGACCTTTCAGGACCGGACCGGCCTCGATGGCGCAAAGACCGGGGCGCAACTCATGGACGACGGGATTGTCGTCTCCCAGATGACCGGCGACCGTGCTTCGGAGATCATCTGGATTGACGGACCAGCAGCACGAAAGACGCGGAAATGAACCCGAGTGTCTGACCTGTCGTGGCAGACGGGGACACCCCAGGTATTGGTTTCCATCCATCTGCTCTTGCATCGGCACCTCGCTGACTGCCCGGTTCGGCCCCGCATCGATGCCCGGAATGAGCGCCACCGACCGGCGGATGGCCAGTCGGTGAGAGCCGGCACGGTTTGCTCACCGGGCTCGCGTGGGTGACACAGTGCCCAACCGAACCGACGCAGACAGTATGCGCCATGCCCGTGCAAACCCACGGCGCATATCCGTGCGATCTTTGTGCAACGCGATCACCGCTCGCCACAGAGGATCAGTCGATACCGGCGGCGGACCTACTCAAGCCCGCCATTGTTTTTCCGGCCGCCGCTCTCGCCAGAGAGTGGGGCGGCGGTGCGCGGAGACGCCGGGGGCGAGCGGGAGGAATGACAGGCCGTAGTGGAGCGAAGCGGAGCGACTGGCACGACGGGGGCGAGCGGGTCAGCGTCGAGCGGCACTATTACATCAGTTCGCTGGATCGGCGGACGAAGGGCAAGCGTTTGGCCGAGTACATTCGTGGGCACTGGAGTGTGGAGAACAATCTGCATTGGCAGTTGGACGTGAGTTTTCGGGAGGATGAGCGGCGGATTCGCAAGGGCCACGGTGCGGAGAACTTCAGCCGGCTGTGCCGGATGGCGTTGAACATGCTGAAAAACGAGACGAGTCAGAAAACGGGCATCGCGATAAAGCGACAAAACTGCGGATGGGATAATGACTACCTGCTAAAGGCTCTGACGGCTTGAGCTTCCATCAAACGCAATAATGGGTATTCAGTTGACTCAAGTGACCCCCACCGGTAGTGTACCGAGCGGTGCCAGAGGATTATCCCCGCGATCTATTGGAGTTCGAGCGGCGGTTTGCCACCGATCAAGCCTGTCGGCAGTACCTATTCGAGCTGCGCTGGCCGGAAGGGTTTGTCTGTCCCCGCTGTGGCGGTCGGGAGGCCTGGGCTACGCAACGCGGCCTATGGGTCTGCTCTGCCTGCCAGTATCAGGCGTCGGTGATTGCCGGAACAATCTTTCAGGACACACGCAAGCCGCTGACGCTGTGGTTCCGGGTCATGTGGTGGGTGACGACGCAGAAGAACGGAG
>JAPLNB010000092.1 GCA_026693085.1 Planctomycetota bacterium
CCGCAAGAGTTTCCGAATGAAGGAGGTACTGACGCCGAAGCGTTCGGCCACCTCTTCGCGGGTCTCGGTCCCATCGTCGCAGGCCGCCGCGACCCGCTCCCTCAGATCCATCGAGTACGCATCCATGCTGCACCTCGCCCGGCAGCCTATCACGCCGCGATGTGGTACAGGCAGGTGCAAAGTGCTCTAAATCGCCTGTCCACAAAGGCCTTATAATTCCGAGAACGACCGAACGGGCCGTCCAAGGTTTACAGATTTTACGGGGATTATGAACGTTTCTCAAGGATTCTCGGACAGTTCTCGGACATCGCCAGTCACCAAAGACGGGCCTACGAACTCGTCCTCTGCATACTGTGCTTTCATTCGTAGCCCTGCTGCTCAGATTCGGCATCCGCACCGTCCGCAGTACTTGCCGCGTCGCAGCAGCAGGTGCTGGCACACACGACAACGCTTGATCCAGCCAGCCGCCATGCCAATGGGCTCTGTCAGCAAGTAGAGCAATGCCGCGATCACGGCGATGGCAGTGCCGGTGAGGTATTCGCTGCGGATGTGCCCGGCGAAATCGATGATTCCTGAGTGGTCCAGCCATGCGACGATGGCCAGGGCATTGGCGGCCGCCAACACGACAACGATGGCCAGCAGGATGATGAGCTTCCTGGTTGCGAGCTTCACGACGCACCTCCGTTTCATGGCATCAGCATAGCGCGATTGGTCGGAGGGCGCAAGTCCTTTCTGGCGCCTTTGCTACGGGCTCCACGGGAGGGTATTTCGATCCTGAGCAGGTCAGCTCCAGATGCGGAGCTGAGCCTGCCTTCAGGGTGGGCTTGGCGGAGGAGATCACATGGACAAGAAGAGAATGGAATCGCTGATGGACTTGGTGATACGCCGGATGGGATTGGCGTCCGAGCCCTTGGGTGACACATAGAAATCCGCGCGAGTGGAGACAGCGGCCGCCATCGACACCACAATCATCCACACAATTCGTCGAGTCTTCATGCTTTGTCGTTTGAGAATGAATGTGCGTGACCATCCGGCAGCCACCGCGGATGGTCCGCTCCCTTGCCATCGATGCCGCGCGTGAGCAAGCGAGCGTGCCGTCCATCGGCGTCCATCATCCAGATCCCGGGTACTCCACCAGTTTCCGCGCGGCAGAACAAAATCCACTTCCCGTCATCCGAGACGCTCGCCCGGAAGTCCCATACGCTCGGCGCTTCCGGCGTCAATGACGTCGCCCGTCCCGAGCCCGGGTCCAGTCGGCAAATCTGCACGCCGCCGCGCGCTGCGTCGGGTTTGAAATCGCGATTGAAGTGATCCGTATCCGGCCGATTCTGCTGATATTCCCAAGGCACTTTGGCGCCGGGAGAACGTCGCGGGAAAATGATCTGGCCATCGGGAGTCCATTCCGGAACATTCGATCCACCGCCGCGATTCGGTGGGCTTCCGTACGTCGCCGCGAACCACATCGCCTGCCCGTTCGTCAGCACGCGAAAGTCGCTTCCATCCGGGCGCGCGATGCAGATGTCGCTCCAGTCGTGCCCCGGATCGGACTTGAACAGGCAATCTTGAAATACCAGCCACTGACCGTCCGACGACCAGCTCGGCCCGAAGTAGAGATGATCGCGGTGCGCGGCGACACGAACGCGATCCGTCCCATCGACGTTACTGGTCCAGATCTGATACCCCTGCGGACTGGCAAGGTGATACGCCACGCGACGTCGATCCGGGCTCAAGCTCAGCCCATACGGCAAGCCCTCGCCGAGTCGTGTGAACTCACGGGCGTCCGAGCCGTCGAGGTTCATGCTGAAAATCTGCCCGCCCTGGTCGCGCACCACTTGCACCAACAGGCGTTCGTCGGATACCAGCAATGCCGGCGTGTAAAAGACAGCCAGTCGTTCGCGCGTGCAGATTTCCGTGAGCCGATCACGGTCGAGATCGTAGAGCCAGAGATGCGTGGGTGTCTGGTGATAATACCGGTCGAACGGCCGGCCAGGGCCGTCGCGTCGCGCCTCCATGCTGAGAAAGATCACCCGCCGTCCGTCCGAAAGGAACGGCCCCGGCTGCCAGGTCACCTGATCCGTCACCCGAAAGTCAAAGTAACCCAACCCGGAACCGTCGGCGTGAATGACGGCGGTGCGGCCTTGTGAAGTGATGAAAAGCCTTCCGAGTCGAGACCCGGCTTCCCGGCCGGTCCTCGTACTCCGGCAGGCCGGCAGCAATCCAAGCGCGGCGGCAGTGACCCCCAGGGCGAGAAACACACGGCGGTTTACAGGTCGAGAGGTCCAAAGCGGCAATTCCCCGCACACGCCGTTGGGAACATCCTGCTGCGAGATGGTGGGTGAAGTGGTGACAGTTTGTGTCATGGGATCGGGCGTTCGGATTTCAGGGCACTTGTTAACGCGATCGGCGCGCCGTCGGCCCGGTTATTCCTCGCCGGGTTGCGTCCCCGCAGAGCCCGACTCCGCTTCACCGGGCGATCCCATTTTACCGACGGTTGACGTTGTATGGTGAGAAATCTGGCGAATCGACCTTGACGCGCTCAGAGGTGACCCCACGCGGCGAGCTCCCATGGTCGGCATCTCATCCGCTCCACGACGCCAATCCCACACACAGCGTCTCCGCCGCGACCGCGTGGCCGGGTGTTTCCGCTGCGGCACGTGCGATCGATCAAAGAGGAGATCACGGCTCGGCCCACCTTGTTCGAGTATTTCGACGGCGTGTCGGTCGAATGGCTTTGCCTGCACGAGCAAGAGAAAGCCTCTATTCAGGAGGAGGCTGCCTGGCTTCGTCGCCAAGGGCCGCGGATCCATGTTGACCTGAGTTCGGGCATCAACCTATACCCAACGCTCCGACTGACGGACAATCTGACGGCCGATTATGCCGCCAGCGTGGCTGCCGTCAGCAATCTGTTGGCCAAAATGCAGAGCCCCGGGGAGAGCCGCACAGTTGAGCCAGCGCAAGGAACCTGAGAGAATCGCAGCAACGCTGCGGTGGCATTGCCTGTATCGTCCGGAAAGGCCCCGGCGATCCGGGGAATCCGCCGAGCGGAAGGAGAGGACCATGACCGGAAGATCGCGCGTCATGATGGCCGTTCTCGTGCAGTCGGTAGCGTTGGCGTTGTGCCCCCAGCGACCCTGTGCCGCCCAGCCTGCACGCGACGACGGCGACCTCGCGGCCATGGTCCGTGCCGACTGGGACCTGCAGGAGAAACGGCTCGGGCGCCTGCCTCAGTCCCCGGAAGCGATCCGGGATGCCCTGCGCCGAACCGCGCTCCTGCTGGAGGACCTCCGTCACGGTGATGCAGCCGGGGACCTGGCCGCCGAGGCTGCCGAGCTGGAACGGCTCCGCGCCGCATCCGGCAGCCTGTCATCGCTCGACGAGACCGGCCGTGCCGGCCTCTACCGGCAGACTCGCGCCCTTTCCCGCGAGTTGGCCCTGAAGAACCCGCAGGTCTCTTCGCGGCCGCTGCTGTTCATGCTCCGCCGCCGCGCCGTCGGCTACATGCTCTATGAGTACCTCGGCTGGTACTACGCACACGGCAATGATCCGAAGAGCGGGGCGCGGGATCCCAAGGTCCCCACGCCCGAGCCGGGCGGCGGCGTGTTCGTGCTCGAGCAGCTAGGCCGGTCGCTCAAGACACGGGAATTGACCGCCGGGGCAGCCCTCAAGGGGCACTTCGTGACACTGTCGCTGTCCTTCGACGCCCGCACGGCCTATTTCGCCTTTGCAGACCCCGCGGGCAGGGAACCCTACACCCGGCCGGGCTACACCATGGCGTCCTCCGAGCCCGGGACGAAGTACAACACGTTTCACATCATGGCTATGGACGTTGATGGCTCGCGCCCGCGCCAGCTCACCGACGGCCCCTGCGACGACTTCGATCCGTGCCCGCTACCCGATGGCGGTATCGCGTTTCAATCCACCCGGCGGGGCAGCAAGCTGCGATGCGGCGGCGGCAGCCCCGAGCTGACCAACACGCTGCACCGTATGGACGCGGACGGCCGCAATATCCGCACCCTCTCCTTCCACGAGACCAACGAGTGGCACCCGTCGGTCCTGAACGACGGCCGCGTGGTCTACACACGGTGGGACTACGTGGACCGCGACGCCGCCCGTTTCCAGAGCCTCTGGACCTGCAACCCCGACGGTACCAATGCGGCCATCCTTTTCGGCAACTACACCTCGCAGCCCAATGGCTGCTACCAGGCCAAAGCGGTGCCCGGCTCCAGCCGGATCATGTTCATCGGCGGAGCCCACCACTCCAATGTGGGTGGCACGCTGCTCATGCTCGACCCATCCCGCGTTAACCTGGATCCGCGGAACAGTGAAGACCGCACCGAGGCCATCGAGCGCCTGACGCCCGAGGTCTGCTTACCCGAGACGCAGGGCTGGCCCAAGAGCTACTTCTACAGCCCGTGGCCGCTCTCGGAGAACTACTACCTGGTGGCCTTCAGCCACGAGCCGCTCTGCGGCGGATACACCGGCCAGTACCAGGAATCCGAGACCGGGCTCTACTACTACGATCGCTTCGGCAACATGGAGCTGCTCTTCCGCCGCAAGGGCATCTCGGCGGTCTATCCGATCCCCCTGGCGCCCCGTTCGACCCCGCCGGCTGTCAGGGGAAACATCAATCCGGAGCTGGGAGAGCAGGGTGAGTTCCTGCTCTCGGATGTCTACCAGAGCCTGATGCCACTGCCGGCCAACCGGCCCATTGTCGAGCTTCGCGTGTTCCAACTGCTGCCCAAGTCGCGGACCGACCGGCAGGATGACCCGCCGATCGGCCACTCGTTTGCGTACGGGCCCAACGCCCGGATGCTGCTGGGGACCGTGCCGGTGGAGAAGGACGGCTCGGCTTACTTCCGCGCCCCCGCGAAGAAGCCGCTCTATTTCCAGGCCGTCGATGCCGGCGGCCGCGCGGTCCAGAGCATGCTCTCGACCGTTTACCTTCAGCCGGGCGAGCGGCGATCGTGCGTGGGCTGCCACGAATCCCCGGGCACGGCGGCTTCGCGCCGCGAGCCGGCGGCGTTCCGGCGCGCCCCATCCTCTATCCAGGCCGGCCCCGACGGCTCAATGCCGTTCGGATATCCGCGCCTGATGCAGCCGGTGCTCGACCGCCACTGCGTGCGCTGCCACGACGGCTCCGCGGGGCCCGACAAGAGCAAGCTCGTCCTGACCGGTGCGGATGCCGGCGCGTGGAGCACAT
>JAPLNB010000093.1 GCA_026693085.1 Planctomycetota bacterium
GATGAATGATGAATGATGAATGATGAATGATGAATGATGAATGAGGAAGGGGGTTTATGATTTTTGAATGACGATTCTCGTGGGGTGTTGTGGAAGAGGGGTTGGCGGCGCTGCGCGAGTGGAAAAAAAGTTTGGCGGAGGGGGGTGAAAAGCGTAAGTGGAGCGGGGAAGGGGGGTTCTGGGTTTCCCGGGGTCGTTTTTGGGGCAAAAAACCGGGCAAAACCGGGCAAAAGCGCGCAAAAGCGCGCAAAAGCGCGCAAAAGCGCGCAAAATCGAACAGAAAGTGAGCAGAACCGGGCATATCCATGTGGGGCCAGAGGCGGGGTGCAGATCCAGTGGAGAATCGGGGTGGATTGATCCACCAAGGACGCGAAGGGGCACGAAGAAGGGGCGAGGCGGGGGTTTGGGCGGGATGGGCCAAGTGGCGGGGTGGTGGCGGAGGGAGAGGGGGGTTGTTGGGATGATGAGACGGAGAAGGCCATGGTGGCGCCCCCTTTCTTTGGTTGTCGTCCGCGGTGGCGGACGGGTTTTTGGGTCGCGATACGCGCGCGAAGCCCGGTTCAGGGGGTAGTACGTATGAAAGATAGAAATGTTCGGGGGAAATTCAGAAAAGTGGCAAGAATTTGGGGAATGTGGTGTGCTGAAGCACACCCTAGATCACTGACGAAGAGGCATGTGGGCTCGGCCGGGAAGCCGGCGGGAGCGTTTTTCGTCGCTGAAACGCGCAGTTTGGCACCCCTCAGAACGGCACGTCGTCCTCGTGGTCTTGTCGCGGAGGTGGCAGGCCCTGCCCACCGAGGCTGACCTGCTTGAGTTTCGTTGCCAGGTCCCCCGAGAGCTTGGCCAACCCTTCGCTGTTCGGGAGGTACTTGAGGACCCGGTGATGCCGCATGTCGGACGGGACGTCCTCAAGCGCCTGCGATATCGGAATGACGAGCTTGCCTAAAGTATGGGCTATCCCGGTCTCGTACATGACGTTGGGGTTCTTGCCGGTGAAGTCGACGACTACTACTTGTGCGCGATAGATCAGATTGAAGATGTCCTGGACAATCGTGCTCTCCTCCCAGATGTTATCCGCGCGAAGGCACCGCAAGCTGCACTGAGCGCTGGCCTGCTTGATCGCCCCATACACGGCGCCGAATTCCATGGCGAAGGGCATCATCACAGTGACAAGGTCCAGCTCCACATGCGCGTCAGGTACCTTGAAGACATAGGGCGCGAACGTAATGCGCCGCTCGGCCGGTTTGGCCGAGACGTAAGTGGACTCCCCGGGAAAGTGCTGGTCGACGTATGCCTCGATAATCGGCAGCGTGCGTGGGTCCTGCTCGACGATGCAGCGGAGGACGGTGAGCACGTTCCCGGAGTAATCCTCGTCACCCCAGGACAGGCTGCGTAGGAGCCTTGAATGGCGATTGATGACCTCGGTCGCACCGGCCAGAAGGCCGAGTTCTTCCCAGTTGCCGGCGTCAAAGTGATCGACGATGCGAGCGCGAAGTTCAATGAGTCGGTTGGCGAGTGCAGTATCCACGAGGGGAGTCTCCGGTGTGCCTAACAACGATTGGACAGACTGTATAATCCGGGCAAGGCAGGCTGTCCACTTCTGCCTCGACTCATTGGAGCGCCAGAAGTTCCAATCCAACTCCGTTGGCGGGTCTGGTGGGTGAGGGAACCCACGGGTGCGTAGCTGGTTCAGGAGCGATAAAACCCACGATGGCGGTTGTCATGGCGCGGAACCCCATGATAGAGCGCAGAGCAGCCTGTGGCACCGTCGGAATCTTGTGCGATTGTACCGAGTCGGTGTTCTGTCTGCCAGCATGAAATACACGATGGGACAGGACACTGCCAGGGGGTGATCTGGGGGTGGCCTTGTGCGCAGTCCCTTTCGGGGAAAAGGGCGTTATGGATGGCGCTACCGTTGAAGGAAGAATTATGACAGCCCGATGGTTTTGCCGTTGGAAAGGACTTGGATTTTGGCGGCGGCGGGGATGGTCTATAGGAGGTTGGAGGAGAAGCGTGCGGGGAAGTGAAGGGGGTTGGAGTTGTCGGGGGGCTTGGGCGGAACCCCTCACCCCGGGCCTCTCCCGGAGTGGCGGGCGAGGGGGAAAGAGGGAGTGGCGGGGGAGGGGGAATACCCCAAGAGGAGTCTTCCGACAAGGATGAACAGATTCGCGGATTGCTCGGCAAAATCAAACCGTTGAGCTATTGAGACGGGTGGGGAATCGGCTATACTGTCGAGCAGGGTCTTTGGCGGCGTTCAGGGCATTTCGGCTGCAGACGGGCCCGAAACGGGAGATGTCGAAGATCAGCGGGGATCGCGGCCCACCGCGAGGGCACTTGCGGGACCGGTCTTGAAGGGAGGTTCCGGAATGCGGCGTTCCAAGGCATTTACACTTGTGGAACTGTTGGTCGTGATTGCCGTCATCGCTTTGCTGATGGCGTTGCTCCTTCCTGTGCTGCGGAAGGTCCGGCGCAAGGCGCTGGTGCTGGTCTGTCCGATCGCGTACAATGCGAACAATGGTCGGCTTTACCTGACCGGCCCGCGCGGCGGGCACCTGGTGGAAGTGTTTGCCGACGAGGGAATCCACCACCCGGATTGTGCGTATGCCCCGCCATTCTGGTCACCCGATGGCCGGCGTCTTGGATTCCACCGCGTGGGGGACTTGGGCGAATATGGTCCGCGCGGGCATTTCGTGATGGACCCGATGACAAACCAATGGCATCGACATAACGCGGGGTGGCACGGGTGGGTTGACAGCTCGAGCTACCTGTGCGAGTTCAACGGGGTCAGTGCGTCTATTGCCAACGCCGACACCGGCGCCGTTGTGACTAAGCGGGTGCCGGGGGGCGTTGATCTCGGGTCGAGTCTGTTTATTGATTCCGACCTAGCGCTGGCGAACGGGTTTTTCGTGGCTGCCAACGGGGGCCGGCGGGTTCTTCTCCTCCGCAAGAATTTCAGCATTGGCAAAGTCATCTGGGCGGACACGAGCGGCGGGAGAAACGCCAACCCTCGCGGCGACCGGATGGGGGAATGGGTCGCGTGGACGCGGAACAACGCGGTCGCACTCAAGTACCTCAAGAACGTGGCGTCCGAGGTTCCACGAATGCTGGCCACTGAATATGGAGGCGCCACCTTCTGCGACTTCAGCCCGGACGGGAATCTTCTGATCAACGCCCGGAAGAAAGACAGCAGGAATGGGGAATGGGGCCTCCTTCTGATCGACAAGCTCGGGAAACTGGTCCGCGATATCCCCACGGAAGTGGCTCCTGCCAGGGGAGGTTATGCCTCGTGGCGCAAGTACCGGCACTACTGAGCGAGCTGCAGCGCCAGCGGTAGCAACCGTCACGCCGAACGGGCAGAGTGAAGGCGAATGGAACGGCGAGTATTACGTCTCATTTGGTGTTGTTGAGCATAGGAATTGGGAAGGCGCGGTGAAGTACGGGTTCATCAGGGGAGGGGGCGTGACATGGTACAGCAATACGCTGAGCGTCCTTGAGGCTGGCGCGAGGGTGTGGGTGAATGTGCCTGGGCAGGGGTACGTTGGGGTTGGGGTGGTGAGCGAGGGGGTGGTGAAGGCCGATCAATTCATGGTGAAAGACGAAGCTGGCCAGGCTGTTCCCATCCTAGCGGTGTTGCCCAAGGAGACGGCGAGGCTCTGGAACAACGATGACGAGGAGAAGGCGGAGTACGTGGTCCGCGTGAAGTGGCTGAAGACCGTGCAGTTGAGCGAAGCGATTAAAGAGAAGGGCTTCTTTGGGAATCAGAACACAGTGGCACAGCCGAAAGCACAAAAATGGCAGCGCACGATTAAGCGGCTGAAAAAACGATTCGGCGTTGAGTGAAGCGGGTCCGGTCAGTCTGGGGCAAATGCGCGGAACCCTCACCCCGGCCCTCTCGCGGAGTACCGGGCGAGGGGGAAGTATGAGCACCGTGCGAGGGGGTATCACACGGAGTGGCGGCGAGGGGGAAAGAGGGAGTGGCGGGGGAGGGGGTATTACGGAGCACCGGCGAGGGGGAAATTGCGGCAAGAAGAGGGGTTGTTGGAGGTTCGGTTGCGGACCCCCGTTCTCGGGCGATCTCATCCAATGTGATCTCATCCAATGGTTGCAATCCTATTGCTCATCATGTACACCTGAGGCGCATGTCGAAGTATCGAGTTGGCAGGTGTTGCGTGCGGACTGAGACACAGACCGAGAGACCCGCATGAGTATTGAGACGCTTCCGCTGGCCGATGCCGCGTTGCACCCGGACTGGCCGCAGGCCCGGTTTAACGTTTCGGGGATGTTCACGCATCATCCGCTGCTCATCGAGCTGATCGACACGCTCGAGCAAGCCATCGATTGCCGTCTTCCCATCGAGGCTATTCATGGTGCGCCGGCCGTCGTTTGGAATGCCGGGCGGCCTGCGGGCGCGCGACCCACCCGCTCCGCCATGACCGCCGCGATCGAGGGTCTCTATTCCAGGAAGATCGGGTACTTCGCCACCTTCACCAACAACAGGCTGGGCAGCAGCGACCTGAACGACCCGATCGGGAACGACATACTCGATTGCATCGGCAAGCGTCCGGACCTGAACGGCGTGATCGTGACCAGCGACCTGCTCAGCAACTACATCGCGGAGAAGTACCCTGCTTTGCGGCAGGTTGCGTCGATCGTCAAAGTCACGTTTGAAAATGGGCAGGGGCGCTGCGATTATTACCGGCAGCTCGGCCAGCGATTCAGCCGTTTTGTCATTCACCCGGACGATTGCCGGGATCTGGAGCTTTTGGATCAACTCGATCGCGAGAAAGCCGAGATCATCGTGAACGAGAATTGTGCGATCCACTGTCCGCACCGGGCCCGGCACTACGACGCGTACGCAAGGTGGCAGAGGATCGCCAGCGGCTACCAGCCGGCCGGGTTCGATCCATTCGCCCTGGCTGCCGCCCAGCAGCTCGTGGATCAGGAAATGGCACAGATGACCGCCGCCTGTCCGGCTCCCAACGACCTGGCCTGCCTGAAAAAGCAGAGGCGAAGCTGTAATCTCAGTCGCTCGGAGATGAAAACGATCCATGACATGGGGTTTCGGCACTTCAAGGTTCAAGGGCGCGGGGACGATCCGATTCTGTACATGTATGACGTGACGCGGTTTCTGCTGGAGCCGGAGTTCGCCGGGCCAATGCTTTTCAAAACGATGTTTCGGGTGATCGCGAGAGGCAGCGGCGCATCGTAGGGCCCGCGTGCGCGGGGGGACGCGATTCGGACTTGAAGGAAGGCCTCAGCCCAACCCTCTCCCGGAGTACCGGGCGAGGGGGAAGTAAGAGCACTGGGGGAGGGGGGATTAGGAGAGGCCGATGGTTTTGCCGTTGGGGAGGACTTTGATTCTGGCAGCGGCGGGGAATTTGGGGAGGCCGGGCATGGTTACGATGGAGCCGCAGATGACGACTACGAAGCCGGCGCCGGCGGAGATTCTGAGTTCGTTGACGGTGATGCGGAAGTTTTTGGGGCGGCCGCGGAGGGCGGGTTGATCGGAGAGGCTGGTGGCGGTTTTGGCGATGCAGATGGGGAGGGTGGCGTAGCCGTGGCGGGTGAGGAGTTCGAGGTCGGTTTCGGCGGAGCGGTCGAAGTCGACGCCGGAGGCGCCGTAGAGGTTGGTGGCGATGGATTCGATTTTGTCGCGGAGGGAGTCGTTCAGGTCGTAGAGGAATTTGAGTTTGCGGCGGTTTTTTTGGATGGTTCGGAGGACGGCTTGGGCGAGGGGGATTGCGCCTTTGCCGCCTTGTGCCCAATGGTCGGCGACGATGGCTTGGGCGTCTTTCTTTTTGCAGAAGGCGACGATGGCTTGGAGGTCGGCGGGTTTGTCGTCGGTGAAGTGGTTGAGTGCGACGACGGGTTCGAGGCCGAAGAGTCGGATGTTTTCGATGTGTTTAGCGAGGTTTCCGAGGCCGCCGGTGGGGGTGAGGCCGCCGTGGTAATGGATGGCTTTGGCGGTGGCGACGATGACGACGGCTTTGGGCTGGAGGCCGGCGGCGCGGCACTTGATGTGGAAGAATTTTTCAGCGCCGAGGTCGGTTGCGAATCCGGCTTCGGTGACGACGTAGTCGGCGAGCTTGAGTGCGAGGCGTGTGGCGATGAGGGTGTTGGTGCCTTGTGCGATATTGGCGAAGGGTCCGGCGTGTACGAAGGCTGGGGTTCCTTCGAGGGTTTGGACGAGGTTGGGGTGGATGGCGTCGCGGAGGAGGACCTGCATGGCACCGACGGCCTGGACGTCGTTGGCGCGGATGGGTTCGCCTTTGTAGGTGAATCCGACGACCATGTTGGCGAGTCGTCGGCCGAGGTCTGCGTAGTCTTTGGAGAGGCAGAGGATGGCCATGACTTCGGAGGCGGGGGTGATGTTGAATCCATCGGGTCGGGGGACGCCGTCTTTGATGCCGCCGAGTCCGATGATGATGTCGCGGAGGGCGCGGTCGTTGAGGTCGATGACGCGGCGGAGGACGATTCTGCGGGGGTCGATGCCGAGTTCGTTGCCGTGCTGGAGGTGGTTGTCGACCATTGCGGCGAGGAGGTTATTGGCTTTTTCGACGGCGTACATATCGCCGACGAAGTGGAGGTTGATGTCTTCGGCGGGGACGACCTGGGCGAAGCCTGCGCCGGTTCCGCCGCCCTTGATGCCGAAATATGGGCCTAGGGAGGGTTCGCGGAGGCAGAGAGCGGATTTGTGGCCGAGTTGTCGGAGTGCGTCGGCGAGGCCGATGGAGGTGGTGGTTTTGCCTTCGCCTTGGGGTGTGGGGGTCATGGCGGAGACGAGGATGAGGTTGCCGTCGGGTTTATTTTTGCGGGCTTTGAGTTCATCGATGGGGACTTTGGCGATGTATCGGCCGTGGAGGAGGATGGCGTCGGGGTCGAGGCCGAGTTCGGCGGCGACGTCCTGGATGCGTTTTTTGGGGCAGGAGGCTTCAATTTCGTGGTTGGTAGGCATTGGTATCTCCACAACAGCATCGGCGCGATGAGGGCATGTGCTTAATCGGGGGCTGGTTTTTATGAGACCGTTACGCGCGCAGCGGTGAGGTCATTGCCGGTGAAAGCCCATTGGAATGGGGAGAATGATGCCGGGAATGGGGGGTGTGTAAAGACAGCAGGGGTCTGGGGATAGGGGTCAGGGGTGAGGGTGGGGGGCGTAGGTGTGAATTAGATGGCGTTGGAGGTTGGCGCGGTGGGGTTTGGTTTCTACGATCTGAGGGCTGTGGAAAAGGAAGGACCCATTAAGGGGCGGATTCGGCTGTGGCTGCAGGGAGAGCGGGCCATGGGGTTGAGTGCGCTGGCGGTGCGGATGGTGGAAGCGGGTGCGGGATTCGTGGCGGAGGCGGCGGGGGTGGGGCGCGGAGTGGTCGGGAAGACGCGTGAGAGGGCCAAGCCGCGGGAGCTGGGGTCGTCGGGCGAAGACAGCAGGGAGATGGCGGCGGGGGAGTGCAAGGGTGCGGGGGAGGCGAAGCAGGCGGTAGTGGCGATGTTTGTTGGGGGGGGGGATGGGCCGATCAGCGGTCCGGGGCTTCCGCGAGAGGAGAAGATTCGGCTGTTGTCGGCGATGGACGAGAAGGAAGTAAAGGGGTGCCGGAAATGTGGGCTGAGCGAATCGCGGACGCATACGGTATTTGGGGAAGGGGATCGGGAGGCGGAGATTTTTTTCATTGGTGAAGGGCCTGGTGAGAGCGAGGATTTGTCTGGGCGGCCGTTTGTGGGAAGGGCTGGGCAGAAGCTGGACGAGATGATTGCGGCGATGGGGTTGCGGCGGGATGAGGTTTTTATTGCGAACATTGTGAAGTGTCGGCCGCCGGGGAATCGGGCGCCGGCACCGGAGGAGACGGGGGCGTGCACGGGGTATTTGGTGAGGCAGTTGGAGATCGTGCGGCCGAAGGTGATTGTGACGCTGGGATTGCCGGCGGCGCGCTATATTACGAAGCTGGAATTGAGCATGGGGCGGATGCGTGGGGAGTGGCACACATGGCGTGGGATCAAGGTGATGCCGACGTACCACCCGTCGTATATTTTGCGTAATTACAGCATGGAAATACGCAAGGCGGTGTGGAGCGACTTGCAGAAGGTGATGGCGGAGCTGGGGCTGAAGGGGAAGCGGGTGTGAAAGGGAGCGAGTGTCGGTCGCGGTTGTTTGAAAAACAAATTGCACTTGTACCGGAGGAGAAAATAGGTAAGGTGGTGCGAACGAAAGGTGCATGTTACAGGGCGGTGTCAGATAGCCCTTTTGGCGTTCTATATAACTGATTAGCTGATTAGACGAAGATTGCTGTTGCAGGGAAGAGACTGAGACGGCGTGCTCTCCGGTGGTGCCGACTTGTGGAGAGCGCGGCTGTTGATGCGAGCTTCATCGAAGGTAGACATGTCAACGACCCATACGCTGTCGGCGCGCGATCCGGCCTCTCGGCGCGCGTCCGAGCCTATCGCACTTGACCCCGGGATTTGGCGGCAGATTCTGCTGATGGTGCGTACGCAGCATCCGGGTTTGAACCGGCTGTGGTTTGACCAGATGGCGCCACGGCAACTGACGAACGGGGTCATTCAGGTGACGGTGGGGACGGCGGCGCAGTTGAACTTTTGCCAGAGCCAGTGTCAGCAGCCGTTTACGACGTCGGCGCAGGCGATCACGGGTCGGTTGGTGGTGGTGAGCTTTCACTGCGAGCACTTGCCTGAGGGGGGCGTGTTCAATGAAGGGGATCAGCCGCTGGCGTTGAATCCGGACTACGTGTTTGAGAATTTTGTGGTTGGGCCGTGCAATCGGCTGCCACACGCGGCGAGCGTAGCGGTGGCGGAGCAGCCTGGGAAGGCGTACAACCCGTTGTTTATTCACGGGGGCGTGGGGCTGGGGAAATCGCATTTGTTGCAGGCGGTGTGCCAGACGCAGTTGGATCGGAATCCGAGTGCTCGGATCCTGTATCTGTCGTGCGACAGCTTCATCAATCAGTTCATCAACGCGATCGAGAGCGGGGAGATGAACCAGTTTCGGTATCGGTATCGGCACGTGGATGTGTTGGTGATCGACGACATTCACTTTTTGGCGGGGAAGGATCGGACGCAGGAGGAATTTTTCCACACGTTCAATACGCTGTACCAGGGACATCGGCAGATCATTTTGTCGGCGGATTGTCCGCCGAGCGAGATTCCGGAGTTGGAAGAGCGGCTGGTGAGCCGGTTCAACTGGGGATTGGTTGCGCGGATCGACAAGCCATGCTACGAAACTCGCATGGCGATTCTTCAGAAGAAGGCGAAGATGCGGGGGATTCTGCTGGCGGACGATGTGCTGTGCTATGTGGCGGCGAAGATCGAGAGCAATACACGTGAGTTGGAAGGTGCGGTGACGAAGATCCAGGGGATGGCGATGCTTCAGAACGGGGTGGTGGACCTGGAGTTGGCGAAGGCGGCGTTGGGGGAGTCGGCGACGCCGGAACAGAAGCGGATCACAATCCAGCAGATTCTGGACGTGGTGACGAAGTATTACAGCGTGCGGTTGTCGGATCTTCAGAGCAAAAGGCGGCACAAGAGCATTGCGTTTCCGCGGCAGGTGTGCATGTTTTTGGCGCGGCGGCACACGAGCTATTCGCTGGAGGAGATCGGGGGATATTTTGTGGGGTGGGATCATACGACGGTTTTGCATGCGGTGCGGATGGTGGATGAGCATTCGCAGGCGGAGGTGCAGATTGCGGACCAGTTGGCGCATCTGGAGGCGCAGTTGGTGGGGTGAGGAAGAAACGATGAACGATGAATGATGAACGATGAATGATGAACTGGGGGGTGGGAGGTATTTATGATGGGGCGGGGGCTGGGCGTGGTGTTTGGGTGCGGAGTGGTGGTGTTTTCGCTTGGTGCGGCCAAGCCGAAGGCGGGGACGGCGCAGAAGCCGATGCCGATTGCGATTTATGGGCCTGTGACGCGGCCGGCGACGCAGCCGGTGGGGATACCGGACTTGGCGAGCCAGGCGAGGGCGGGGAAGTTCGTTCGCGAGATTTTTCAGAAAGAGTATGCCTGGACGATTGGGCTGGCGCGGCGGGAGTTTGCGCGGAAGCTGATGCAACAGGGGCTGGAGACCAACGGCGACGCGGCGGCGCGGTTTGTGCTGTTTCGCGAGGCGCGGGATATTGCGGCGGGGGCGGGGGATGCGGGGATGGTGGCGAGGGCGATCGAGCTGTTGGATCGGTATTTCATCGTCGATGAGATCAAGATGAACCTGGTGGCGCTGCGGGCGGCGGGGGAGGCGAGCAAGACGGGGGAGGAGTATGGTGCGGTGGCGCAGATTGGGGTGGCGGTGGTGAGAAGAGCGGTGGGGCGGGATGATTATGAATCGGCGGAGGCGCTGACGGCGGTTTCATCGTCGGCGGCGAACAAGGCGGAGAATGCGGCGCTTCAGAAGCAGGTTCGGGAGCTTGGCGGGGAGGTGCAGAAGTTGGCGAAGGAGTTTGAGGGGGTGAAGGCGGCGCAGCAGGCGATCGCGGAGAAGGGGGAGGATGCGGAGCGGCGTTTGACGGTGGGGCGGCACCTTTGTTTTGTGAAATCGGACTTTGGGGCGGGGCTGGCGATGTTGGCGAAGGGGGCGGACCCGGCGCTGCGAGGGTTGGCGAATAGCGAATTGGGTGGGGCGAGGGATGTGGGACAGAAAGTGAAGCTGGCGAATGGGTGGTGGGATTTGGCGGTGGGGCAGACGCCGATGGTGGCGGGGAATCTACGGAAACATGCGGTGGAGATTTATCGGGAGGTGCTGCCGGGGCTGCGGGGGTTGGATCGATCGGCGGCGGAGAAGCGGGTGGAGATGTACTATGACGAGCTGGTGAAGGAGCGGGGGCTGAAGCGGGGATTGTAT
>JAPLNB010000094.1 GCA_026693085.1 Planctomycetota bacterium
GTGCGTGGCCCAGCCGCAGCGCCTGCTGGATGGCCTGGATGGCGTGATCCGGCAGATCGGTGATGTTGGCAAGGGTTCGGTGCCTGACCTTTCCATCGGCGCGAAAGGATTCGCGGACGGTGACGGTGCGGTAGGTCTTGCCGTGACGGTGGAGGCGATTGGTCTCGACGTACATACAGGCCACTATATAACACACTGACCATGGATTTACAAGAGTACTCGTCCGACATTATGCTCATTAGTACAGGCTACATCTTGAAACGCAAAACAGCGGTCTCATATCAGTGGTTACAGCGTCAAATGCACTTTGGGTGGGGTAAGTTACGACATAGGGGCAGTGGTTGCACGAGAAGACAACGATCAGGATCTTCGCTTGGGCAAAGTCCGCCAGGGAGTACGTCTTGCCATCAACCTCCGGCAGATCAAACTCAGGGGCCTTCTGGCCAAGTTGCAATGTGAAAGACACAGAACCTCCGTTCGCTGTATGGACATCCAGTTGATTCTATGGCTCAGAAGCTTCACTGCGGAACGCAAGACAGATTCCCCAAGCGCCAGTCGCGCAGAGCACCCGCTCGTTGTGCCGCACCATTCCGAGTGCCGGTGGGCACTGTGAGAAGGGTCTCTTTCACTCTCGGATTGTGTACAACCACCACCGCGTCTTGGGCTTCTTCGTGTTCGTTGCCTGTCGCTCGCAGTAGAGGGTGATGCGCTCGCCCGTCGTGGCCTCGATCCTGAACCAGTGCCGCCGCAGATACATCTCGCCGCGATCCGGCGTGCTGGTCTTCCAGGCCGACAGCAGGCGGCGAACGGCGTATCGCTTCCCTCGCCACGTAAATTGGGCCGGCAGCTCCCAATGCCAAATCTCTATGGCCAAGGACTACATCCTGCTGTTCCTCAGTCCCGTCACCTTCCGATTCCCGCGCCCGCTGGCGCATCAACTGGTTCAGCCACCCAATCCCAGCCCGGCAGCACCCGCCCATCGATCAAGCGGATGCCCATGCGATTGCAGGGTGAGCGACCATCCCGGCTCGTGGAGTGCACTGCGATGCTCTCAATGCCCAGCGACTCGATGGGCATGACTTCGCCCGGGTCGCAGATACCGTCACTGTTGCGATCAAACCACACGGCAAGGCCGGCCAATTCCTGCCCGCTCAACCAGCCGTCGCGATCGTCATCCAGCGCATCCAAGGCGGCGTATCCGTCGCGCCAGAACATCCACCAGGTGACAGACCCGAAGAGCTGCCTGCCCGATTCCACCCTCCCGCTTTCGCTTGGATCCCACACCAGTATCGCGGTGTCGGCCTTCACCCACGGCCAAAACTGAGGGCGGCCTGTGCCGTCGAGATCAAACTGGACGGTCCGGCTCGGATCCAGTAGGTCATCCAGTCGCTGTGCCGAGCCTAGTGAGAAGACCACCGGCGTGATCGCTTCCATCCGTTTGTCCTTCAGCTTCTTCACGCTGGCCTGCACCGCCTCCACCTGTGCTTTCTGCTTCGGCTCGGCACCCGGCCGCTGCGCCAGCTCCAGGTAGCGAGTTCCCGCCTCGTAGCTGATCAGAGATGACAGGCCCGTGATGGGCAGCGTATTCAGCACCAGGTCCTTCTCGACGGATCGATCGTACGCCCGCAGGTAATGCTCGATGGCTTGGCTCAGGTACACTGGCCTCCAGTCCTTGATTTCCTCGTCGCTCTTGTGGCCAGGCAGAGGCGTCAGATCGAGCTTGCCGTCGAGCGCGGTATCCAGCACGCTGGCCAGGCCGAGATGAAATAGCGGGTTGTCCGCCTCTTTGGCCAGGGCCCGGTTGTAGTTCTCGATGGATGCCAAGAGGTGCTGACGCAGGGCCTTCTCGTCGAGCCTGGGGGCCGCAGCGGGAATCCGGTTGAACATGTCGGGGATGGCAGGAAGCTTTTCATCCTGTTCCCTCGCCCGCAGGTTCTGCTGCTTGAGCGAGAACGCCAGGTTGTGAACTCGTCCCAGCGTGTAGTAGCCCATGGCGTCATCCGGATGCTCCTGGATGTAGGCCCCGATGTTCCTGATCAGCCGCTCGACCGGAACCTCCGCAGGCACGGCGAACTTCCCCGACGCCGCAGACGGCAAGAGGACAATCATGGCCAAAGCCGCTGCGGCCACCCCGACTCGAGACAAGGCGATGCAATGGACGCTCATGGCGATCTCCTTCCAGAAACCATGTGGACAAGTCTGCTCAAGTATCCCCGGAAGGAACCAGCTCTGTCTAGCAGACATCTGCCCCCGCGGCGCAGTCCACCCTGAATCGCGGCTCCGCCATTGAGCGCGGACATCCTCAGCCGCACCGACAGATCGCTGAGCGCTGTCCGTGCCGAGGGTTCCTCCGGCAGATTGCTGGCCTCGAACGCCTTCTGAAGCTCCTGCGTCTGGCATATTCGGCCTGGTGGAGCCCCAGGTCAGCATCCACAAGAACGATCTTCCCCTTCCCCTCCAGCTTCCGCTCCACCAGTTCCGGGATGTACGGCAGCCTGAACCGATCGTTGAGATGGATCAGGTTGGCCTCGACTTCGCCGCGCTGCATCAGGTGAATGCCCGTCAGCAGCACGCGGTAGACGTAGAGCAGCGGCTTGACTCGCCGGAGACCCGCGCCGGCCATAGCCGCGTATCAGATGCCAAGTGACCGGCAAAACGCTTCGCCAGCCGAAGATACGCTTTCTTCCAGCCGGCCACGTCATCCGGCACCGGAACTCCGTGCTCTGAAAACCTCTGCGTCTCAAGATTGCCTGACGGCGGAAGCTCTCTGCCGCCTTGCTGGCTCTCGCGTTCCTTTGCGTTTGTCGCTACCCAGGAGTCTATCAGAACAAAGAGCATCCTCTCTGCCGACAGCCGCAGGGTCAACAGGCTCAAACACGAAAACCTCGACCTCGAATTTGGCGTCATCACTGGGCAGGCCATATGTCAGGCCCATCTTCTACAGTGCTTTTCTGGAACTTTCGCCAGCACAATGAGTTACGAGATCTGAGGTTGGCTGTGGCACGACGTTGTTGATTATTCATGCTCATCAATGAACCTGAGTTGTGGGCCTAACGCAACGCCCGCCGCCGC
>JAPLNB010000095.1 GCA_026693085.1 Planctomycetota bacterium
CGCCGGGGTTGACGCCCACGCGTACGATCAGCCAGTCGGAAAGGACACGCGTGCCACCGGTGACGGACGAACGGTCGCCGCCACTCTCGCGAATGACGGGCGCGCTTTCGCCGGTGATGGCGCTTTCATCCACTGAGGCGATGCCTTCGATCACCTCGCCATCGGCGGGAACAAAGTCGCCGGCCTCAATAAGGACCACATCGTCCTTGCGGAGTTCCGATGCGGTGACATACTCGTACTCGGCGTCGCGTCGCTGCTCGACCAGCTTCTTCGCCGGGGTATCCTGCCTCGCTTTCCGCAGCGCCTCCGCCTGCGCCTTGCCTCGCCCCTCGGCCATGGCTTCGGCGAAATTGGCAAACAGCACCGTAAACCACAGCCACAGCGATACCGCGGTGATGAATGGCTTTGAGATGCCGGTCTCGCCCACGAAGATCAGAATCGTCGTGAGCATCGAGCCGACGTACACCACGAACATCACGGGGTTGCGCACCTGATTTCGCGGGTTGAGCTTGCGCAGAGAATCAACGATCGCCCGCTTCACAATGGGCGGGTCGAAAAGCCGTCCTTTTTCGTTGCGTAATGACATGGCTATCTTTTGTGGTTGACAAGGGCAATTCAGCGGAGCATCAGGTGCTCGACAATCGGTCCCAGCGCCAGCGCCGGCATGAAGGCCAGTGCGCCGACGAGAATCACCGTGCCCACCAGCAGCGCAACAAACACCGGCGTGTGCGTGGGCATCGTTCCCGAACTCGGGGGAACCCGTTTCTTCCTGGCCAGCGATCCGGCGATGGCCAGCACCGGCACGATCAGCCAGTATCGCGAGAAGAGCATGAGCAGGCCGCCGGTGATGTTGTACAGCAGGTTGTTGGTGCCCAACCCGGCAAAGGCGCTGCCGTTGTTGTTCCCCGTGGAGCTGGCCCAGTAGAGAATCTGGCTGAACGCGTGCGGGCCGGGGTTGCTCGTCGCGGCGGCGCCCGACGGCATGCTGACGGCGATCGCCGTCCCGATCTTCACGATCGCGGGGGTAACCAGGATGACCAGCGCCGCCATCTTCATCTCAAACGCCTCGATCTTCTTGCCGAGATATTCCGGTGTCCGTCCCACCATCAGCCCGGCTACAAACACGGCGATGATGGCAAAAATCAGCATGCCGTAGAGGCCCGATCCCACCCCGCCGAACACCACCTCACCCAACTGCATCAACCACATCGGAATCAGCCCGCCCAGGGGCGTATAGGAGTCGTGCATGGAGTTGACCGAGCCGTTGGAGGCTGCCGTCGTGGCCGTCGCCCAGATGGCCGAATTCACCACACCAAAGCGGGTTTCCTTGCCTTCCATGTTCCCGGCCGTCTGGTCAATGCCCAACGACTTCAGAGCGGGGTTCCCTGCCTGCTCGGCCCATACGGCCCCGATCATCAGCGGGACGAGGATGATCAGCATCGCGGCCAGCACCGCCCAGCCTTGCCGCGTGTCACCGACCATCCGGCCGAACGTGTAGCACAGGGCAGCAGGGATGAGCAGGATCGCCAGCATCTCAAGCAGGTTGCTCAGGGGTGTCGGGTTCTCAAATGGATGAGCCGAATTGACGCCGTAGAACCCACCGCCGTTCGTGCCCAGTTGCTTGATGGCGACTTGGGAAGCCACTGGTCCCAGCGGCAATACTTGCTCGTTCACGGCCTTGCCGGAAGTGTCCATCGTGGGCTGCATGAGCGGCACGGTCTTGTAGGCCGAGAAGGTCTGCACGACGCCCTGCGACACGAGCAGCACGGCCAGAACCAGTGACAGGGGCAGCAGGATGTAGAGGGTGCCGCGAACCAGATCAACCCAGAAGTTGCCGATGGTGCTGGCCGAGCGGCCGATCAGCCCCCGGATGAGGGCAATGAGTACCGCCATGCCGGTTGCGGCCGATACAAAGTTCTGCACCGTCAGACCCAGCATCTGCGTCATGTAGCTCAGGGTGTTCTCTCCGCTATAGCTCTGCCAGTTGGTGTTGGTGGCGAAGCTGACGGCAGTGTTGAATGAAAGATCCGGGGCGACCGCCGGAAGATGTTGCGGATTCAGCGGTAGCATGCCTTGCAGTCGCTGGACGCCATAGAGGGCCAGCAGCCCCAGCAGGTTGAACAGAAGCACGGCAAAGGCATAGCCCTTCCAGTTCATCTCGTCCGTAGGGCGAATTCCGCAGAGGCGGTAGATGAACCGCTCGACTGGGCCGAGCACCCCTTCGAGCAGGACCGGCTTGCCCTCGTAAACACGAGCCATGTACGCGCCCAACGGCTTCACCAGTGCCAAAAGCAGGCCGAGATACACGACCACCTGAATGAATCCATTTACAGTCATGAGAACTTCTCCGGCATCAGTAGGGCCACCAGCAGATACAGAAACAGCACGAAGGAGATCGCGCCGCCGATCAGGTAAAGCCAGTTCATGTGTTGCCTCCGAGTCGGTTGCAGAGCCGAACCAGTCCCCAGGAGAGCAGGAAGAACAGCAGAGTCAGTCCGATGTAGAGCAGGTCCATACGCGCGATCTTTTCGTCCACGACGTAAGACCATATACCCAAACGGGATCAAGCTTCCGTCAATACCGCCTCGGCGCGCATCAAGGAACTATCAAGAAGGCTGGTGGCATCAGACCGGGCAATTGCTGTCGCTGGCGGAAGTGAAGGAGGCCATGGCCTTTAGCCGTGACTTTGGCAGGACTTACGCCTCAGTGAGAAGCTGTTGGATCGGGGATTCCCCTCGTGCCCCCTTGAAGTTGTCCAGCTGAAAGCGTGCCTAAGATGTTGATGCGCCACGGCTCAGGCCAAGCACAAGGAGTTGGTCATGGACGACCTGAGCCATTTCTGTTGTCAAAATCCCCGCTGTGTGGCCTGCGGC
>JAPLNB010000096.1 GCA_026693085.1 Planctomycetota bacterium
AGCGCAGCAAACCGTCGTCGATCCTTCTCCGACAAGGTTCCCCAAAAGGCCCGCATTTGCTCCTCGATGTGCGGCTCGTACCGATCCCGAAATACGAAAGCCATCCTTGGCTCCTTGTTGTTACAGAACAGACCTCCGTGCCGTTACACCATATCGGCATCGCCAATCCCACCACATCACACCAATCATCCGACAGTTGTTGATTCGTCGATCCTAAGTCCGGGTACGCCGCGTCCGATGCCGCGGTGGCGTCCTGATCGCCCTCGTCGATGTGAATCAGGTAGATGGTGCGATCGACTTTGGCTCGCGTGTGAAGAAGCTTCAGGAAGAGCTGTGACAGGATGATTTCGATGGCGACCAGACGCAGCCATGCAGGCTCGAAATTCGGCAGGCGGACGATCAGGTTCTTTCCCATGGGAACATCACGGTGGATGTCCAGACCGGAAAAGCAGTCGAAGAGTGTGGTTGCCTGCACCGTCGACTGAAGGACGCCGATGGCGGTCTTCTCGTAGGTATCCTTCGCACTCCAAAGCGAAAACGGGGTGACCTGGGTGAGTTGCAGAAGGCTCTTAGGGCAAGGCCAACGGAGAGCGAGTCCGGGATGGGGATTTAGCGCCGCCAACAGCCAGTTCATCATCCCGGCGAAGCAGGTCCACCCCGCGACCATTCCTCCGCGTGCGCTGAAGATCGTGGCCACACGGTTGATCCACGCTGGCGGTGGCACGCCATCAGGGGCGTTGAACCCGAGTCGAGTGCGCCCATCATGGAAGTCCAACAGCATCCAGTCGGGACCGTACAGCTGGCGCAAATGAATAAAGTCGTCTTTTCGATCGAAGATGATCTGGATGACACGACGGGATGGGTCGCGGAGTCCCTGCTCATAAGCGCGGGTGCAGATCGCCAGAAATGTGTTGGTCTTGCCGCTGCCGCGTTTGCCGACGATGAGGATGGACCTCGGCTGGTCGCGGTAACGGATTCCCCATCGAACGTCTGGAGCGTGCACAAGGTGCCCGAGCTCGACGTCCGGTGGCCCATCCGCATTCAGCTCCGCAGCGGTTGGCGGCCGATGGAGGTAGTTCGGATGGTCTTTGGCACGCTCGATATGGGGCCAGATCCAGATGAGCCATGCCCGCGCTTCGTCTTCGCTCATCAGCCCCTGCTCGATTCGGAACACGACGTCGCGGTACTCGCCCTCCGTAGCATCCAGGTTGTAATGCTTGATCAGGGAATAAAGCTGCCGGGTATTTCTGCCGGACAT
This sequence comes from Planctomycetota bacterium, assembly GCA_026693085.1. Taxonomy (GTDB): domain Bacteria; phylum Planctomycetota; class Phycisphaerae; order Tepidisphaerales; family Tepidisphaeraceae; genus JAPLNB01. Next base: position 1,259 of record JAPLNB010000096.1, read on the forward strand.
AGCTCGGTTACCTTCTGGTGAAGAACAGCCCGAGAAGCAAATCCGAGAAAGAGCGCCGGCGGGCGCAGGGAATGCATCGCCACTGGCCATCGGAACCGAGCTTGGCATGTCGAGTGCAGATCACCGCACCGCACGAGCAGGTGTGGGCACGGTCCAGACGTACGAGGCCGTGGATTGTCTTGCGGCGTGAGGGGAATGTGTATGGAGGGTTTCGGCAGAGTCGGCAGATACCGAGATCGGCGGCCGTCTTGCCCAAAAGCGAAGCGACGCCCATGCACGAGCCATCGGCCAGTTGTATCGTGTCGAATTGCTTGAATACCTGGATCTCGTCATGAGTCTGGCAGGTGATCTCGTGGGTGCCGATGAGAACGACGGGAGCGCCGTCCTCGTCACGGATGACGTTGAGGCTTCTGCGAACGATAGGTGCGAGGTTGTGGCTGGGCGCAGGCATGGCGTGCACTCACAGCCCCAGGGCGCGGCGAGCGATGCCGACGCCGACAACCAAGGTCAGGACGGCAAGGAACGCGACGGCAAGGCCTGCGGCCAGAAGGATGAGCCAGAACAAAACTGCGAGAACGGTCCTGACCGTGTCAGCGACTCTCGTTGCGATCCGTCTTGCCGCAGTTGGCGGCGGCACCGTCACGATCGGACTGAACAGCTGGTTCTGCGGGTTGTTGGACATGGGTGGTCTCCTCGGCTTCAAAAGCCACAACTCGAACCTCGCCCGAGGCGTCGGTGGCGAACCTCGTGCGGATCGTCCTGCCAACACAAGCTTTTGGCTCAACCTTCTCGCCGACTGCGGTCTTCTGGGCACAGGCCAAGAAGAACTCGGAGGTTGGGCCAGCGGGTCGGCAGGGGCGGGGAAGAACCACGACGGTCCGCCTTCCGAGTTGTTCCGGATCGAGATGCTCGAGCGTCACCCGCATCGAGGGCGGAGCGTCCAGGCGTTCGACGTCACAGACGATCACGAGACAAAGACCGTTGCCGAGCTTCGGCCAATCTTCGATTGTCTCAGTCCAAGCACGGGGCATGACAGAATCTCCTTCTCGCTGCACATAGCACTGATGGACGTTGATCCGGTGGCAGTATGGCCGGGAAGAAGCGGTCTTGCGTGACCGGGCGATTGCGGAACGCTGACGGCCTGTTGAATGCGCGGGCCTGGGCAACGACTCAATGAATCGAACACGGTTAGTCTGGTGTGGTGAACCCATCCCCCGCGTCCGAATCTGCGTGGGGCCAGCCGTGCCGCGCGTCATCGCGGGCGGCGATGATCGCACGAAATGCTTGCGCCGGATGAACATGAGCTGATTTCGGGGAGCGGTACCTTTCGGTGGCGGCTGCGCGAGGAGGCGTCAGTCTGACTCGAGAGGGGCGTGAATGTTGCGCCTTGACCAGCCGATCACGACGAGGTAACAGGTCCACAGGCCTGCGGCAGCGTGGTCAGATTCTTCGAGACGGTGGGGAACTGCTATTGGGTGGCTACGGGTACTCCAACAACTGGCCGAAGGCAGCACGTTAGCACGGCCGTTGTGTCGTTGGATGAATGTCCGCTTGCGGCGCAGTGATCGGTGGACCTGTTCGCTCAATGCAAAGCGGCGATGGGGTCCAGAGTCCGGAATCAGGGGGCAGTTTCGGCGCGTGCGCGCCGGGCACGCAGGAAGGCCCAGGTGCCGGGAGGGGCTGACGCGTGTCTGCTTCGGGCGGCCAGATAAGCGATCGCCAGTCAAAGTAAGGAAACGCCGGTCCTGTGGGGTCAAGGCCAAGAATGACGCAGGAGTTGATCTCTGGCTTGATCCGGTAGGTGGGACGGCGCGCATCCTCGATGTCATCGGGCGAAAGACCAGCTATGTGAAGTCAAGAGCATAAGCAGAAGATTTTCTGAGGACTGACCGTGGCGATTGAATGTTCATCACGATTGAGCGGACGGTGCGTGGGGCTGATAGTCGCGCTGGTCTGTCAGGATGCGCCAAACGA
>JAPLNB010000097.1 GCA_026693085.1 Planctomycetota bacterium
CGTCCCACAAGAGGGGCACACGAATCCGTCGCGCCATCGGATCTTCTCCAAGTAGGCAGCGCAGGCCGCGTCGTCAGGGAAAAGCCGCTGGAACTCAGGCAAACCGGTGGGAAAGGGAAGGTCAGCCACAAACATACACTACCAGTTGTGTCCAGGTGCGTCAACCGGATAGGCATCCAATAGGGGATGTCCTTCTCCAGTGGTGGTCCTTCCTTGCCATCCTTCGAGAGATGCAGCCGTCTCGGGTAGCCGCCGTGGCTGAGGACTGATGCCGAGAGCAGCGCGTCGCCGCTGGAGATTGTGAATCGCTCCAGCCCACGAAGATGGACTCGCAATACCAGCTCCTTCGGCCAATGGTCGGCTCTTCGTTCAATCTTCGCTTCGCCGATTCCGCTTGCGCTGGAAATCGAGAAGATCGTTCTCGCGCCGTCGGTGGTGACCTTGATGACGTCATCCTTCTTCCGGCAGGTGATACCGAACTCAGCATTGCGGGCGTCGGGCTCCCGTGCCGTCTCGCTTACCTCATCGCCTTTCAGGTCAACCTCCTTGACAACCTCGCCATTTTCCTCGAACTGCACGGCCGAGTAATCGCCTTTGGGAATCGAGATGATGAGGCAACAGGCGAATTCGGCCATAGCCTGTGGATCGGATGAGGCCGTGTAGCGGATCGTCAATCTTCCTTTCTCAACAACCACCTCCCGAACCTGGAATTGCCAGACTGCCTTCCCCCGCTTGATCGCAGCCACGACGATCTTCGAATCGAAGGCGTTGGCAGGAAGGCGGTGCGACTTGTCGCCCATGACCATCGCCACGCCGAATGCCTGGTCAAATGCCTTTTGATCGCGGATTGCAGCAAATGAGGCCGCCGCCTTTGGCTCAAAACGGTTCGAGACGAAATACCCGTCGTGCGTATCGAAGGCAACCGGCGTTGACTCTGTGCCTCGTGCAGTATTGCCGGCCAGGAATGTCATCGCTAACACCATGATCGTGGCAGGATGCCTCATCGGATTCTCCTCCGCCAGACAGACCGCTTGGCGGGCAGTATGGACGGCGTCACCGGCCATTGGCCGCGGCAAGCCCTCGATCCGCCCAACTTGAACGGGCCCGGATCGGTCGGAGCGGGCAGACTTACTTCTGTTCCTTGTCTTCCAACAGTCTGAGTGCCCGGTCGAGCACTGCCTCAGCCTCTTCGAACTTCTTCTCGTTCAACAGCGGGTCCAGCTCCGCCTTCAGATCTCTGAGCGACGAGAGATCCCGGCCTTCCTTCTCCCATCGCTGGACGGCTGCCTTGACCTTCTCCATCTTCGCCTTCACTGCACCTGCCCTGGCCTTGATGTCCTTGAGCTTGGCTTGCTGCTCCGGTGTGAGTGCGTTCTTGATTCTCACCAGCATGGCAAGCTCCGCCTGCTTGATTTCGCCCTCCAGTTTCACGACCGTCTCGGACTGAGCGAAGACCGCCTTTTCGTCCGGGCGTTCCTTTTCGACGAGCTTTGCCATCGCGTGCATTTCATCCAGCAGTCGTTGTTTGAGATCGGCGATCCGTTCTTGTGCCTTCTGCACCTCGCCTCTAATTGACGCAACCTGGTCTTCCGTCAGCCCGATCTGCTCATGGGCCATCTTGATCAGGTCCGGTGGAAACAGGTGGTCACCAATCGCGTCGGGGACCTGCTGTGCCAGCGAAAACTGACCGCCAACGAGCAAAGCGATGGCAAGAGCAAGGATATTCAATCCAAGTATCCGGTGGCCATGCATCTTATCCTCCATCTTGTTCGATGTGTGCCATATGTGGATCTGTGGACGCCGTATTTCCCATCGGCCTCCTGCTTGTCGCGATGGATTATCCGACTCTGCGGCGAGAATTGCCAGACTCCGCCTCCGAAGGTCGGTGGCGGTGTGTCTGTCTTCGCTTTCCGTTTCTTTTCAATATGGAAGGGTAATAGGTTATACCGGCATGACTTGCTCCCGACCCAGATGCACGTCCTGCACGTATCGCACGCCACAAAGTGCGCGCGGCCGACGTTGAACAGCCGGGTATCGTGCCCATGAATGCATTTCACCTCGCAGAAGTACTCGCCCATGTTGAAGTTGCCGACCTGCGCCCCTGATGATTGCTCTTGGTCCATCACGCATCACGACACCGGATTACCGCCTACGGGCGGTTCGCCGATCCCGGGTGAACCGCCCGGAGTGGAAGCTCCGAGGGCTGAGGGCTAGATCTTCATGCGCTGTAAATGGGCCAATGCCATGCATGCACGAAGCGTGCGAGTATGCTGGCTGGAGCAACCTTGTGCCGGGCGGGTTGACTGGTCGCAGCCGTGCATTACAAAGGATGGGGCGTATTCGAAGCGAGCATTCCCACCTGCAGCAGCCCGGACCTGCTGAAGAAGCCTGATCCCTCGTTTCCCACAGATCCTGCGGATGAAATCGACCGCGGCATTTTCGTCTCCTGGCGACTGGAGCAGAGAGACAAGGATCGTGTCCGTTTAATCAACCTTTCAATTACCCACATCTTTCGCCAGGCTGAAGCCGAGGTGAATATCGGTCAGCCTTGCCATGCCGCGTCACAGGACCATGTTGCCGGGCGGCGGGTCTCCGGTTCGGTCCAGATAGCCGCCGAGTCTGGCGAGTCTTGTGAGGAAGTCGCCAACCGTTTTCTTTCGTCGTCTCTCCTTCACTGGAACCAAGTGCTCAAGAAGTTTGAGTTCCGTGTCGGTGAAGGCTAGACGAGCCGGAAGATCCGGCGACACGCGGTTGACCATGCACAGCCACAGCACCCGCCACGCGAGGATGCACAGGATCGCGATCAGGTTGGCCAATCGCTCCGCATTCCGCAGCTTGGAATCCTCGGCCCGGCAGCCGGATTTCAGGATCTTGTGGAAGGTCTCGATTTTCCACCGCATGGCGTACCAATCCAGCTTTTCAATCGCATCCGCCTTGCAGGTGACGGGGAGGTTGGTGATGAGTTTCCAATCGATCGGATCACGGTCTTTGGGCCTGTCGCGTTCCTTGGCATGGATCACCGTCAGCGTCAGGTTGGCGTAACGTTTCTCTTTGCCGATGGGCGGGCACACCTGGAGGCGGTGATACTTGAGCTCCGGCACCGCGGGCGAGGGCCTGCGCTTGGTATCCATCACCTCGACACGATGCACGGCCTTGATGGGCTGTTCCCGCATGGCCTCGGCCACGGTCTGCTCGCCATCACCAGCCCGACGATCCACGCACGTCCGCAGCACAAACCGCGTCTCCAATGATTTACACTCGCAGAACAGTTCGTAGATGTCGCCAGCTCTGACGAATAGCCGTAAGGCGGCCGGGGTGTGGACGCGGCGGTGTGAGGGACAGCCGGATGGAGGCGCAGTCTGAGCCGAGGCGGCGGCCTGGCCAGCCTGGCGGTTTTGAACGGTGCGGGTTCGGATGCGGACACACCTGCAGCGCCGCGGTCAGGATGAGTTGAGTCGGATTTGTGTTTTCGCGGCCAGTGCGAGGTCGATGGCGTC
>JAPLNB010000098.1 GCA_026693085.1 Planctomycetota bacterium
GCGGAGCTTCTCCAGGTCGGTGTTGCTGAGAATCGGCTGCTTGAGCTTGATCAGGTGGCAGGCGGACGGGGATTCCTCGAGCAGATTGCCTTCGCGGCCGAGGTAGGTGTAGAGGCTGGTCACCAGCGCCTCAAAGTTGGCGTCGAGCGGCGGGTTGGTCACCTGTGCAAATAGTTGCTTGAAGTAGGTGTACAGCAACTGCGGCTGGTCGGAGAGGCATGCCAGCGGCGTATCCGCGCCCATCGAGCCGAGCGCTTCCTGGCCGGTGGCGGCCATTGGCAGCATAATCATCTTCAGATCCTCGACCGTGTACCCGAACACGTGCTGGCGGACCAACAGCGTCTCGTGGTCCGGCTGGTGGACCTTCTCGGGCGAAGGAAGCGAATCGAGGTCGATCATGTTCTCCTGCACCCACTTCTTCCATGGGCGCTTGTCGACCAGCTCCTGCTTGATCTCGCGGTCGTCGATGATTCGCCCTTGCTTGGTGTCGATCAGGAAAATCTTGCCCGGCTGAAGACGCCACTTCTTGGCGACCTTCTCCGGCAACACAGGCAGCACGCCCACTTCGCTGGCCATGATGACCAGGTCATCGGTGGTGACATAGTACCGGCTGGGGCGCAGCCCGTTGCGATCGAGCACGGCCCCGATGAGCGGGCCGTTGGTGAAGGCGATCGAAGCCGGGCCATCCCACGGCTCCATCAGGCAGGCGTGGTATTCGTAGAACGCCTTGAGGTCCTCGCTCATCAGGTCGTTGTGCTGCCAGGCTTCCGGAATCAGCATCAGCACCGCGTGCGGCAGCGATCGGCCGTTGACGCAGAGAAGCTGCATCGCGTTATCGATGGTGGCCGAGTCGGAGCCGGATTCTGTGAGGATCGGGAACATCTTCTGGAGCTCGTCGCCGAAAATCGGCGATTGCAGAGCGGCGTAGCGGGCGCGCATCCAGTTGCGGTTGCCACGCAGCGTATTGATCTCGCCGTTGTGTGCCAGGTAACGATACGGATGGGCCCGGTCCCAGGATGGAAAGGTGTTGGTCGAGAATCGTGAGTGGATCATGGCCAGGGCGCTCTCGAAATCAGGCTCGGAGAGGTCGGGATAGTAGCGGCGCAACTGGGTTGCGGTGAGCATGCCCTTGTAAACCAGGCGATTGGCCGACATGAGGCAGACATAGAACTGCTGGCGGGCGACCTCACGGGTCGAATCAAACTCGACGAGGTTCTCGGCGCGCTGGCGGACGAGGTACAGCCGGCGGTCGAAGTCGGCCTTGTTGAAAAACGTGACGCTTGGGGTGACGAACATCTGGCGGACGAGCGGCTCGGTTTGGCGCGGGGTGGGGCCGATGACCTCGCTTTTGACAGGGACATCACGCCAGCCGAGGATGACCAGGTTGTTTTCGCGGGTGACGCGTTCGAGGATCTCCTCGCACTCACGCCGGGCTTCCGGGTCGCGGGGGAGGAAGCACATGGCCACGCCATATTGCCCCGGAGGCGGGAGCATGATGCCCAGTTCCTTGCACTTGCGGCGGAGGAAGCGGTCGGGCGTGCGGACGAGGATGCCGGCGCCGTCGCCGCTATCGGGTTCTGCGCCGACAGCGCCGCGGTGGTCCATGTTCTCCAACATGAGAAGGGCATCGGACACGATCTTGTGAGAGGGCTTGCCCTTCATATGGCAGATGAAGCCAACGCCACAGGAATCGTGTTCAAACTGCGGATCGTAAAGCCCTTGTGCGGGCGGTAAACCAGTCATAAGTCAACCAGTGCAAAAAGCGTACTATGACAACGAGAAAACCAAGTTATACAAAGATGGGGCGTAGTGTCACCTGCCATCCCGTCGGGATGGCTTCGAGCAAACTGCCAGCTTAGAAACCTGCCTTACACGCTCCTCGGGCAACTGGGTGCCACTACGATGCGGGTGGTTCGACCCTCATTATAGTTGTCTTGGCGGAGTACGCAAATACAAGTTGGGGGCGGCCGGTGGAACTTCTTGGGCCAGGTGCTGCTTGTTTCGTGCACCTTGTACCCGTGCGCGACCCTGTCAGACAGCCTGAGAAGAGTTATAACCGTACACGAATAATTATCTTATGACATAACTGATCTGGCTGATGGCGAACCGCGGGAGAGACGTGTGAGCGCTGATATGTGGATGGATCAGGCGTGTCCCGTTTCCCGTTCTCTCAGCTCAAGGCCCTCGTGTCTGCCTATGCTGGCGAGCGACGGCTCCGGGGGATTCGGATGCCCGAGGCCAGTGCGAGCAGTATGGAGATGGTGCAAAGGCCCGTTGGCTCGGGGACGCAGTAGCCGTAGGCATTGGCCAGGACCTGCGCGTCGGTCACTGTGGGCACGCGGCGGGTTCGTGCGGGAAGGCTCCAGTACATGACGTCGTGACTTGAGAAGGCATGCGGTTGGGGGATTCCCTCGTCGTGGAGTTCGAGGTCGACTCTGAAGTCACCGGCTTCGAAGGTTTCGTTGCCATTCATGTTGTAGAAGTCGATGCCCTCATTGGAGACGAGGCCTTGAGCGAACCGGGCCGGTGCCAGGCCGAAGCCCAGGGCATGGCCCATTTCGTGTTTGGCGACGCTCAGGGCATCAGTGGCGTTTTGGTGGGCGGCATCCCACTGGCCTGGGGGGGTCATGGTGAAATACAGGGCGCTGTTGTGGAGCGTAATGTCGGCAGACTCAACGAATCCTCGGTCGCGCCAGGTGACCGAGGTTCGTCCGATTACGTCGCTGGGCAAAGTGTTGTCACAGTGGAACTCCACGCTAATGCTCATGCCGTCTTTGCAGGGGAGTAGGTCGGCCCATTCCTTGACGGCGTCCTGGAGGACAGTGAGTTCGGTGTCTTGGAAAGAGCCGTAGTTGGCATTGATTTTGACGGCAATCGCCGGGTACACCAGGCACAGGGGCAGAGTCGCCGCAAGCGGTATCAAGCCGCGCAAGACAGAAGTACGCGTCATATTTGCGCCTCCGAGGCTGATATTGTTCCGGCCCTATGATCCGCAGCGGTCTATCGGCTTGTCTGGTGTTGTCGTTGCGTCACTGTATTCCGCGTTTGCCGAGCGAGATGATAGAACCTAGAGCAAGTATAACACAAGAATGCGGTATGTCAAAGGGTCGGGGCGGTGGGCCTTCGGCCGGGTGTGCCCATTTTTTCGGGAGAAGGCGTAAGAGGAGGTGTAGAATGGCTTTTGGCCGACGGAGTCGGGCGTTTTTAACAGGAGTAAGCCATGGAACGGCTATTGACGATGGACAAGGAACAGTTCATTTCGGAAATGC
>JAPLNB010000099.1 GCA_026693085.1 Planctomycetota bacterium
CCCCCGCCACCGCCGCCTCCGACCCCGACGCCACATCCTCCTCTTCCTCATCCCCAGGCTCCCGAAAATGCACGTGAATATCAATCAACCCCGGAACCACATAACACCCCTTCGCATCAAGCGTCTTGTCCGGCTTACCCCCGGGCCCCAACGCCGGCCCAATCTTCCCCTCCCGGATCACCAGATCCGCCTTCCCCATAAAACCCCTCGCTGGATCCAAAACCGTCCCATTCTTTATCAGCAACGTTGACATATGCGTCCCATCAGAAACCCGAAAAACCCACCAACCACACATTCACGCAAATCTCGTTCGTTATTCGTTATTCGTTAGTTGTTATTAGCCATATGTTATCTCACCTCCGCCGGCGACTCTCCTACCACCATCGCCCCGCAAATAACAAATCACCAATAACAAATCACCAATAACATTCGCGGCTCGCATCCATGTTCTTTCTGCCTAATCACTCGCCTGCGACACCAAATACAACCCCGCCATCCTCACCGCCAACCCATTCGTCACCTGCGTCAATATCCCGCTCTGCGCCCCATCCGCGATCTCCGAACTAATCTCAATCCCCCGATTCATAGGCCCAGGATGCATCACAAACACATCCTTCTTGCACCTCTTAAACCGATCCCCCGTCAGCCCAAACAACCTCGTAAACTCCCTCACCGACGGAAACTGGCTTGTCTTAATTCTCTCAAACTGAACCCGCAGCATATTGATGACATCAACCTCCCCAACCACCTCGTCAAAATCGTACACCACCCTCGCCCCCAACTGCTCAAAGGCCCGCGGCAACAGCGTCGGAGGCCCAACCAATATCACCTCCGCCCCCAGCTTCTTCAGCCCCCACAAATTCGACCTCGCCACCCGGCTGTTCGCAATATCCCCCACTATCGCCACCTTCAACCCCGCAATTTTCCCAAACCGCTCCCGAATCGTATACAAATCCAACAGCCCCTGCGTCGGATGCTCATGCGCCCCGTCCCCGGCGTTCACCACGCTGCACTTCACATGCCGAGACAACAACTCCGCCGCACCCCCCGCAGGATGACGAACCACGATAATATCGATCCCCATCGCCTCGATATTCCTCGCCGTATCGATCAACGTCTCCCCCTTGTTCACGCTGCTCGTCTTCTGCGAAAAATCGATGATGTCCGCCGACAACCTCTGCGCCGCCAATGCAAAGCTCGTCCGCGTCCGCGTCGAATCCTCAAAAAATAAATTCACCATCACCCGCCCGCGCAACGCCGGAACCTTCTTCACACTCCGCGTCGAAACCTCCTTGAACGAGTCCGCCGTATCCAGCACAAAGCGAATCTCATCCGCCGATAGCTCCTGCAAACCCAGCAGATGTTTCCGCGTCCACCGGTGATGATGTCCAGACTTCGCGCTCATAACATCCCTTCCATCCCGCCGCCCATCTCTCCCCTTCTCCCCTCCTACCCTTCACTCATCCTCTTTCATCTTTCATCGTTCATCGCTCTTCGTCTCCCCTATTCCCTAGGCTCCACCAATATCTCATCCTCCCCATCATCCTCCGAAAAATGCACATTCACCCGATGCCCCACAGGAACATCATTCAGCGCCAGCCCCACAAAATCCGCCTGAATCGGAACCTCTCTCCCCCCACGATCCACCAGCACCGCCAGCCTCACCACGCTCGGCCGCCCAAAATCAATCAACGCATTCAACCCCGCCCTCACCGACCGCCCCGTAAACAACACATCATCAACCAGCAGCAACGGAATCCCATCAATATCAAAATCCACATGCGTAGGCCTCACCATAGGCCCCGGACCAATCTCCGATAAATCATCCCGATACAACGTAATATCCAACACCCCATGCTCGATCAGATTAAACCCTCGCTTTTTCAGCCCCTCGATCAGCCGCTTCGCCAACGTCTCCCCACGCGTCCGAATCCCAATGACGCACAACGGCCGATCCACCGCAAACGCCGCCGCCACCTTCCCCTCAAGTTGGTCGATCACCCGCTTCACATCCGCCTGGTCATATTGTGTCCGCATACTCCTCTAAAGGTAGTCGCGATCCCACCCAAACTCAAATCCCCTCCATTCTCACAACCCCCGGCCCTCCTCCGATTCCTCATTCCTCATTCCTCATTCATCCCTGGGTCTGCCCCAATTCTCGCCTTTTTTTGGCCAACTTTTTCCCCGCCAGAACGTACCTATACCAGCAGCCCCTACACCCCCTCGCCCATTCGAGAATTAAATCTCGAAAATCCAAACTCCAAGATCCCCTAACCCCTGACCAATGCAAAGGCCCCCCAGAAATACCAGGGGGGCCACAGGGGTCCCGGCGGGGGGTTTCAGGGGGGTCTACGGGGATCCACCGGGAGGTTTCAGGGGGGTCTACGGGGGTCCATCACGGTCCGGCCCGTGATCCTCCTGAATCAATGCTCCGCCGGCTGCCAAACCTCGTCCTTCACCTCGTCGCACACCACCTTCCGCCAAGGCGGCACAAAGAACATCTTCACCGGAACCGCAAGCGTATCCAACAGAAACACCCCAGGCTCGACCAACAACTGCCCCAGATCCCCAGGAGCCTTGTCCGATATGTCATTGTAGTACAAAGGCCAAGCCACCGTGTTCCCATTCGGCCGATACGCCACCACTCGCGGCCAATCCCGTCTGGCCCCCGTCCGATCCACCTCCACCGGCATCGGCTTGTAAACCTCCACCACTGCCGTAGTTGTCGCTACCGTCTGCGGCTGCGCCGGCGGCGGCTCCACCATCACCGACTTCGTCGCCGCTGCCCCACCCGGCTTCTCCCTCGCCTCATTCTCCAACGCCGCCGCCGTCACCACCACAGGCGCAGTCGCGGGCGCTATCTCTGGCGCCGCCGGTGCTTGCGCCACCGCCTCCATCGTCGTCGCCTGCCCCTGCGACTTGCCCACCACATCCCCAAACGGCTGCGGCTTGCTCGCGCACCCCGCCGCCACCATCACTCCGCCCATCACCATCAACCGCCAACTCTTATGGAGTAAAAACACTGTTCACATCCCTCTTGAAAGCGTCCTTGTTAAAGTCCGTCATCCCCCCATTGCTGATATCGTCCCCGCCCTTGTACGGCGAATAGTCAAACGGATCCCGCATCGCATCATTCTGCCGCTGCAGCATCCCGCTGGGCGTATCCGAACACCCGGCCGCCACTGCAACTACGCCAATCAACAACCACTTCATCATAGTATCCCCTCTATTAGACCACAGATCAGCCGCCGAGGAAAGCCTAATCAACCTAGCTCTCCGGAGCATGCTCTACACTGTAGTTCGGCGATTCCCTTGTGATATGAATGTCATGTGGATGACTCTCGACCATGCTCGCCGACGAAACCCGGTAAAATCTTGCCTTGGCCCGCAACTCTTCAATATTGTGCGAACCACAATACCCCATCCCCGCCCGCAGGCCCCCGACGAGTTGGTAAACGAAATCCCCCAGCGCCCCGCGATACGGGACACGTCCCTCGACGCCTTCGGGGACGAGTTTGCTGCTTTCCTTGACGCCGCTCTGGCCGTACCGGTCCTTTGAGCCTTGGATCATGGCGCCCATGCTGCCCATGCCGCGGTAGGTTTTGTATCGCCGGCCCTGGTAGATCACCAGCTCCCCCGGCGCCTCTTCGAGCCCGGCAAACAGCGACACCATCATGACTCCGTTGGCGCCTGCGGCGATCGCCTTGGTGATGTCGCCGCTGTGCCGGATACCGCCGTCGGCGATGATCGGCACATTTGCATCCTTCGCGGCCTTGGATGCCTCGAAGATGGCGCTCACCTGCGGCACGCCCACCCCGCTGATGATGCGAGTCGTGCAGATCGAGCCTGGCCCGATCCCCACCTTCACCCCATCCGCCCCGGCGTCAATCAGGTCCTTTGCACCCTGCGCGGTGGCAACGTTTCCCGCCACCACCTGGATGTCCCAGCTCTTCTTGATCTGCCTGACCGTTTCTATCACGTTCTTGCTGTGGCCGTGCGCCGTATCAACGACCACCACATCCACGTCGGCTTTGATCAGTTGCTCGATCCGCGAGAAGTCCAGCACGCCCGTGGCGGCCCCCACACGCAGCCGTCCCCGATTGTCCTTGCACGAATTGGGGAATTGATGCAGCTTGTCGATGTCCCGCATGGTGATGAGCCCGCACAGCCGATTCTCCTGGTCCACCAGAAGCAATTTCTCGACTTTTGCTTTGAACAGCATCTGCTCGGCCTCGTCAAGGGTGGTATGTTCAGGCGCGGTGATCAGGTTCTCGTGGGTCATCACCTCGCCGATCCGCTTGGCGTCGTCGTCCTGGAACTTCAGGTCACGGCGAGTGAGGATGCCGACGAGCTTGCCGGCTTTCTGGTTGCCATTTCCGCCGCCGCGCCGGCGCGGCGCATCGGGGTTGGAATCATCGCCGTCAACGATGGGGATACCACTGACGTTGTACTCCCGCATGATCCGTCGAACGGTGCCGATCGTGGCATTGGGGGAGAGCGTGATCGGATCCACGATGACGCCGTTTTCGCTGCGCTTGACTTTCTCGACCTCGCGGGACTGATTCTCCGCAGACAGGTTCTTGTGGATGATGCCGATGCCGCCTTCTTGCGCCAACGCGATCGCCAGCGCGGATTCCGTGACGGTATCCATGGGAGCGGAGATCAGCGGAATATTGATCTCGATCGCCCGCGTCAGATGCGTTCGCGTGTCCGCCTCCGTGGGCACGAAATCACTGTAGGCGGGGATCAGCAGGACATCATCAAACGTAATGGCGTCAGAAAGGATCTTGGGGTGTTCCATGGGGTAGAGATAAGTCGCCGGACCCTCCCTGTCAAGTGTGTTGTACGCGAGTTTGTTGTACGCGAGTAGAAATGTCACCCCATAGCTCAAATAGAAGTGTCACCCCCATGGCTGGGGTATACCAGCCGGATGAGTGAACTTCGAATGTCGGCCAAAGAGAGGATTCGTATGGAGTCGTTGTACCGGGTCAAGCGAGGTGAGTTGACGGTGGTGGCGGGGGCGGAACTGATGGGCCTGTCGCTGCGGCAGGCCCGTCGGATGTGGAAGCGGTTCAAGGAGTCTGGCGATGGCGGGCTGGTGCATCGGCTGCGGGGCCGGTTGAGCAATCGGCGGCTGAGTCCGGAACTGCGGGATCGGATCGTCAAACGGCACCAGGAGCGTTACGCGGATTTTGGGCCGACGCTGGCGTGCGAGAAGTTGGCGGAGGAGGACTTTGTGCTGAGCCCCAACACGCTGACGGCGTTATTGAAGGAGCGAGGGCTGTGGGAACGTCGGCGTCGGCGGGGCCGTCATCGGCGGCGGCGGGAGCGTCGTGCGTGCCTGGGGTCGATGGTGCAGATGGACGGCAGCCATCACGACTGGTTCGAGGGACGGGCGGCCAAGTGCGTGCTGATGGTGATGATCGACGACGCCACCAACCGCACGTATGCCCGCTTCTATGGGGCGCAGACGACGGAGGCGGCGTTCGACGTCTTCGGGCGTTGGGTGAAGCGTCAGGGGCTGCCGCGGAGCCTGTACGTGGATCGCCACGGCATTTACCGGGACGAGGATCATCCCCAGAAGCCGACGCAGTTCGGGCGTGCGATGAAAGAGCTTGGAGTGGAACTGATCTGTGCTCACAGCCCGCAGGCCAAGGGGCGGGTGGAGCGCCGTCACGCGGTGTTCCAGGACCGGCTGGTCAAGGAGATGCGTCTGCGGAACATCCGTGACATGGCGCAGGCCAACACGCTGTTGGAGAGCCTGTTCCTGGACGATCTGAATCGGCGGTACGCGGTGAAGGCGGCGAAGCATCAGGATCTGCACCGGGCGTTGGAGGGGGGGATCGCGCTGGAGGAGATGTTGTGCGTGCAGGAAGGGCGTGTGGTGGGCCAGGACTGGTGCGTGCGATGGCGGAACCGCTGGCTGCAGATCACGTCGGAGCATGCCTCG
>JAPLNB010000100.1 GCA_026693085.1 Planctomycetota bacterium
CCTCTCGCTTCCCCCGCTCCATCAGCAGTACTCTCCCCTCGCCATCCACCGCCACATCAATCCCCATCATGTTCTGCCCAAACGCATCCGGCGCCGCAACCACCCCCTCAAACGTCCCATCCGCACCATACTTCTTCACCCGCGGCGTCACCTTCTCCGCCACAATAAAACTCCCATCCTTCAGCATCGCCAAATCCGCAGGATTACAACACCCCGGAAACGCCTCGATCTTCGTCCCCGCCTCCCCCCAATACCGCTCCAACTGCCCATCCGCCCGATACCCCTCCACCCGATGCATCCCCGGATTGTTCACCCAAACCAACCCGTCCGACCCAACCGCCACATCCAGATGCGGGCTCGGCATCACCAGCCCCGTCACCCCCTTCGACCCATCCGCCTTCCCAATCTCCCCAATCACCTTTCCCTCCCGATCGCACCGCACCGCCACGCGCCTCCCCGCATCACCCACCCAGACATCATTCCCCGCCACCGTAATGCACGTCAGATACGCCTTCTCCCCCCACGATTCCCACCGCTTCACCATCTTCCCATCTGTCCCATACACCTCCACATGATCCTTCATCCCAACGTATATCACACCCCCATCATCCGCAGCTAAACAATAAGGCGTCCCCGCCACCGCCACATCCCCAACCAACGACCCCGTCCTGCTGAACCGCCTCACCATCCCCTCCGCACCCACCAGCAGATCCCCTTTCCCATCCACCGCAATCGCCGTCGGCTTCGAAAACCCCGTCTCAATCCGCGCCACTTCCTTGTACGTAATCAGCCCCGGTTCCAC
Organism: Planctomycetota bacterium; assembly: GCA_026693085.1. GTDB lineage: Bacteria > Planctomycetota > Phycisphaerae > Tepidisphaerales > Tepidisphaeraceae > JAPLNB01. Next base: position 803 of record JAPLNB010000100.1, read on the forward strand.
CTGCCGCAACGCCGCATCCAACGAAATCCCTTTCCCCGGAACCAACTCCCCCACCTGATCCGCATTCTCCAATGCCTTGTAAATCCCAAACACTGCCAACGGCAACCCCACCACCACCGCCCCAACCCCAACCTTCCTCAACACCCCCTTCGCGCAGCACGACTTCTCTTCCCCTGAACCCTGAACCCCGAACCCTGAACCCTTGTTGTTCTCTTCACTCATTGTCCACCTTCGTCAGATCCAAACACACCAGCCGGGTCAGATCCCGCACAATCAACCTTCCCCCCGCCAACGCCATCGGCCCCCACGCCTCGTCCGCTTCCTCAATCACCTTCGCCGACGCCAGTTTCTTGTATCCCAGCTCCGTCGCCTCCGCCAACACCAGCGTCCCCTTCTCATCCAACACAATAAGCATCCCCTCCGCCACCATGAATGGCCCCAACCCAAACCGCTCCTTCGCCCCGCTCATCCACTTCTGCTTACCCCCCAAATCCAAACACACCAGCCTCCCGGTAGGGGGGATCAGTCCATATAGAAAACCCTTATACAACACCGGCGAATGCTGCTCCGCCCCAAAAACCCCAGCCTTCAACCGGCAAACCGTCTCCACCACCACCCGCCCCGCGCTCTCCTTCAGCCGTATCATCATGCTCCCCGCACCATACCCGCCGCTCAAGAAAACCCGATCCTCCCCAACCGGCACCGGCGTCGGAACGTTCGCCATTTTCACTTTCCATTCCGCCGTCTCCCACAATACCTTCCCATCCTCCGCCGAAACCCCCACCACCCCGCCGCTCGCCGCATACACATACGTCCGCTTCCCCTTAAACACCATCGCCGACACCGACGTGTGCGTCATCTTCCACTGCCTCGGGTTCGGCGTCTGCCAAACCACCTTCCCCGTCTCCAACTCCAGCGCCATCAACAACGCCGTCCCCCCCGGCGCCAAGATCACCCTCTCCCCGTCAATCAAGGGACACTGCCCCGCATACCACGGTGGCACCACCGTCTTATACTCCCTCACCAAATCAAGCCCCCACTTGAAATCCCCGCTCGTCGCATCCGCGCACAACACCTGACACTTAGGCCCCAGCGTCACGACATACTTGTCAGTCACCGCCGGAACCGTCCGCGTTATCCCATGGTTCCGACCAATATCAATCCCGTAAAACCGCTTCCAAATCTCCTTCCCATCCGACAGCGACAAACACCTCAATACATCCCCCTTCGCCTTCTGATCGTAATCCAATAAATACACCCGCCCCTTATAAATCGCCGGCCCCGCATACCCCTCGCCCAGCTCCACAGACCATAACTTCGCCGGCCCGCCCGCCTTCCACTCCCGCGCCAGCCCCACCTGCTCCGTGCTGATATTGTCCAGGTTGGCCCCCCGAAAACACGGCCAGGCCCCCGGCAAATCACCCGCCTTCCCCTCACCCGCCGTAAACGTCCCCTTGATATCCACCGGCACACTCACCAACCCCGCCCCCTCGTTATCCTCACCCGGCAACCTCAACCCCACCTTCGCCTGTTGTGGCTCAACCGCAATCCACAGCAACAACGCCACCACCCCCGCCACCCCCACACCTGCCGGTATCGCCTTGCTCGCTGCATTCACTTTCATAGGCCACACCTATCTGCTGATCGCCACCGAAAACAGGACATATCAATCCTATTATGACCTTTCCACCTCGGCAACCACCATCCCGAACGATTCCGTATCTTTTCAGTAATATAAACGCCTGCACGACCAACCGCTCACTTCACCGCAACGTAATCTCCGCTACAAAAGAGCTTGTCGCTCCCCTTGTTCTGTCCTCATCCTTGATTACCGTACCATATCAGGATTATATCGCTGCTCAACCGCCAGCCACCTCCGTATTCATGCCTCGCCACACCCTCTACTACCACCCAGCCGCCCGGGCGCTTTACACCATCTGCTTTCGCAAAGACGCCCCTTCCATCTTCCCCCGGCTACCACGTAACATGCGCAACACGATTCTCGCCATCGGCAACAGAAATCCAGTTTGACCTGACGCATCAGCACGCCTTCAATGGCGTGGGACTGTTGGGATTATGGTAGCAGACGGCAGCAACTCCAGGTTCATTTTCCCCCGATCGGCCAACTACTTCTTGGCCGTCCTCGTTCTCGCAGCCGCAGGGGGGGCATTTACCTAACCGTCCTCGCCGCCGACGCCCGAGCCTACGACTTCTCCATCTCCATCGCTCAACCCCTCATCCTCCCCCTCTACAACGGCAAATCCATCATCGAACTCCTCCCACTCATCACCGCCGACCCCACCACCGACGGAGAACTCCCGTGTTCCGATTTAGTGCCATTGGGCGCAAGCCCCTGGAAACCGATCATCAGCATTCACCAGCCCCAACGGGGCGACAGAACCCCACTTGCCCCAATCCTGCATCATGTTCGCCGGGAGATGGCCGGGGTGAGGCTTCCGCGTAACCCCCATAGTGACTGCACCGCCCTCCCCTCCCCCGCGCCCTCCTCCCCCTCTTCCCCCTCACCCGGCCATCCTCTTCCCCCTCGCCCGGTACTCCTTCTCTCCCCTCGCCCGGTACTCCGGGAGAGGGTTGGGTGAGGGCTTCCTCATTCCTCATTCATCGTTCATCATTCATCATTTCCCCTCCCACCCTTTCCCTGTACCATAACCCCATGCCCCTCTCCTGGAACGAAATCCGCCAACGCGCCATCACCTTCTCACGCAACTGGTCCGACGCCTCCCGCGAACGCGCCGAGGCCCAAACCTTCTGGAACGAATTCTTCGACATCTTCGGCATCCGCCGCCGAACCGTCGCCACTTTCGAAGAACCCGTCCGCAACCTCGCCGGCGACACCGAGTTCATCGACCTCTTCTGGAAAGGCCGCCTCATCGCCGAACACAAATCCCGCGGGCGCGACCTCTCCAAAGCCCACACCCAGGCCATCAACTACATCCAAAACCTCCACAACGAAAACCGCCGCGACGACATCCCCCGCTACATCCTCGTCTCCGACTTCGCCCGCTTCGCCCTCCACGACCTCGAACCCGACTCCCCCGAACACGAAACCCTCGCCTTCGACCTCAAAGACCTCCCCAAAAACATCCGCAACTTCGCCTTCATCGCCGGCTACGAAACCCGACGCCTCGACCCCGAAGACCCCGCCAACGAAGACGCCACCCGACGCCTCGCCAACCTCCACGATCGCCTCGAAGACCAAGGCTACACCAACCACCACCTCCAACGCTTCATGGTCCGAATCCTCTTCTGCCTCTTCGCCGACGACACCGGCATCTTTGAACCCGACGCCTTCAAATCCTTCATCCAGAACCAAACCCGCCCCGATGGCTCCGACCTCGGCGTTCAGCTCGCCCGCTTCTTCCAGGTCCTCAACTCCCCCTCCGACCACCGCCAACGCAACCTCGACGAAGACCTCGCCGCCCTCCCCTACGTCAACGGCGACCTCTTCGCCGAAAACCTCCCCTTCCCCGAGTTCAATTACGCCATGCGCACCGCTCTCCTCTCCTGCTGCGCTTTCCAATGGCAGAAAATCTCCCCCGCCGTCTTCGGCTCCCTCTTCCAATCCATCATGCTCCCCCGCGAACGCCGCCAGATCGGCGCCCACTACACCTCCGAACGCGATATCCTCAAGCTCACCCGCTCACTCTTCCTCGATGACCTCCGCGCCGAGTTCGATTCCATCCGCCATAACAAGACAAAACTCCTCGACCTCCACAAGCGCCTCGCCGCCCTCAAATTCCTCGACCCCGCCTGCGGTTGCGGCAACTTCCTCGTCATCTCCTACCGTGAACTCCGCCGCCTCGAAATGGACATCCTCCAGGCCCGCTTCGGCCCCGACCTCGCCGAAGGCGACATCCGCGCCGAATGCCGCCTCAACGTCTCCCAGTTCTACGGCATCGAAATCGAAGAGTGGCCCGTCCGCATCGCCGAAGTCGGCATGTGGCTCATGGACCACCAGATGAACTGTGAACTCTTCGAACGCTTCGGCCAGATCAAACCCACCACTCCCCTCCAACGCTCCCCCCACATCCTCCAAGCCAACGCCCTCCGCACCGACTGGAACACCGTCCGCGCGGCGTTTGTCTCCACGAACTCAATCACCCAAGGCGAGCAGGTGGGAGTGCTCTGGACCGAACTGTTCCGAAAACACGGCACAAAAATACACTTCGTCCACCGAACATTTCCATGGCAGAGCGAAGCGCGAGGCAAGGCTCATGTCCATGTCGTGGTACTCGGGTTCGGTGCTGAGGACACTCAGGGCAAGCGCATCTACGACTACGATAAGGGTCCAGAAGACGTACACGTCGCCGAGGCCCGAAACATCAGCCCCTACCTGATCGAGGGCGGCGATCTGACCGTCGTGTCCCGCTCCAGGCCCCTCTGTGACGTACCTGAGATCGTGTTCGGCAGTATGCCCAACGACGGTGGCCACCTGCTGCTCGACGATGCGGAACGTGCCAACCTGTTGGCGCAGGAGCCGGACGCGGTCCAGTGGTTGCGCCGCTTTGTCGGCTCCCAGGAGTTCATCAACGGCGAGTCGCGCTGGTGCCTGTGGCTAGTGGACGTCAATCCCGCCCGTCTGCGCGGCATGCCGGCGGTCATGCGGCGAATCGAAGCCGTTCGGACCCACCGCAAGGCCAGCTCTCGTCCGACGACTCGCCAGCTTGCTTCCGTGCCGTCCCTGTTCGGCGAGATCAGACAACCAGCAACCAGATACCTGCTCATTCCTTCTGTTTCTTCGGAAACCCGCCGGTACATTCCCATGGGCTTCATTCGGCCCGACGTGATCGCCAGCAACCTGACTCTGATGGTTCCCGGCGCCACGCTCTACCACTTCGGCGTCCTCTCCTGCGCCATGCACATGGCCTGGGTCCGCAAAGTCTGCGGCCGCCTCAAATCCGACTACCGCTATTCCAACAAGCTCGTTTACAACAACTATCCCTGGCCGCAGGATGTGGCCGACAAGCAGAAACAGCGAGTGGAAGAGGCCGCACAGGCCGTGCTGGATATGCGCGTCGAATGCGGGGATGGCAGAGCGGGCTTCCTGCCTGCTGCTCGATCTCCTGGCAAAGCGTGTTCATTGGCCGACCTCTACGACCCCCTCGCCATGCCCGCCAAACTCGCCAAAGCCCACGGCGACCTCGACCGCGCCGTCGATCTCGCCTACCGCTCCCACCCCTTCACCTCCGAACGCCAACGCGTCGAATTCCTCTTCGCACTCTACGAAAATCTCACCGCCCCCCTCACCGCCCAACCCAAACCCCGCCGCCGCCCCCAACGCCCACTCGGCAACCGTTAACCTGCCCTACCCCCACACTCCCCACCCCCTCTCTGTCCCCAAGTCCCCACGCCGACACTCCGACACCCCCACACTCCGACACCCGCCCCCCGCCCGCCACAAAAACCCCAAATTTCCGCCATTTCCACGCCAACAAAAC
>JAPLNB010000101.1 GCA_026693085.1 Planctomycetota bacterium
CGGGGGAGTGTCCCGCCTGAGCGGTCGAGGCACAAAACCGCCGGTCTTGCGCCAAATCGATCACGGCCGAAAATGTGCGGAATCGCCTGCATTTACTGAGGCCAAACGCGTTTTGGCCAATTGCTCAACCGGACAGTAGTGCCATCCTTCATCGAATCCCTCGAATCCCGCCTCTTCCTGAGCGCTTCCCCCCTCACCACCACCGCCCCCCACAACCTCGCCCCCGCCATCCACGCCAAACCCCTCGCCGCCCCCAAACAAGCCCCCGCTACCATTAATCTCGCCAACCTCCTCGGCTATTCCCGCCGCGGCGCCTCATGGAACTACAACACCACCTACAAACTCACCAGCAGCGAAGGCACCGATTCCGGCTCCGGCACCGGCCAAGTCTCCGTCGCCAGGAGAACCACCCAAATCGATGGCCACGCCTCCAACCTCGTTACCGTCTCCGCGGCCGACACCACCCTCTCCACCGCTTGGTTCTCCGACGCCACCGGCACCAACGTCAACGCCATCGCCACCAACACCGACCTCGGCAAAATCAACCTCACCCTCCACGACACCCGCATCGCCCCCAAATCCCTCACCATCGGCAAGTCCTACTCCGACAACGGAACCTTCGACGGCAAATTCACCGTCTCCACCAATGGCATCAACGCCACCGGCACCCTCTCTGGCAACACCACCGCCACCACCAAGCTCATCGGCACCGAACAAATCACCGTCCCCGCCGGAACCTTCAACGCCATCAAAGGCACCTACACCATCAAAATGACCGGCACCCTCCGCATCCGCTACCAGGGCAAAACCATCTCCGTCAAATTCAGCGCCACCGTCAACCAGACCTTCTTCGCTGTCCAAGGCACCGGCATCGTCAAAGGAACCACCTCCGCAACCATCAAAATCACCGTCCCCAGTTGGGGACCCGAATCCGCCTCTGCAACCATCGCCACCGCCCTGACCTCTTTCAAATAGTCCCCGCTATTTGCCATCCAACTCGAACTTCACCACCCACGCATGCCCGCACGGCGGCGCTTGCCGCACGCCCGCCGGTATCCGAATCACCGTCTTCCCCCCTTCGATTGCCCACAGAAACTCCCCCGCCACCCCCAGCATCCGCAACTCCGAACCCGCCCTCGGCTTCAACGCCGACAACTCAATCGTCTCCGGCAGCCCGCCCCCGTCCGCCTTCGCCAGATAAATCGCATACACCACCTCCCCCTTCCGCGTGAACGCAACCGACCCCTCCTTATACGGCGGCACCGGCCGCGACCCATAGATCGCCTCCCCATTCACCTTCATCCAATCCCCAATCTCCTTCAGCCTCACCAACGCCGGCTCCGGAAACTCCCCATCCGGCGACGGCCCCACGTTCAACAGGAAATTCCCGCCCTTGGCCACAATGTCCACCAACAATTGAATCAGCTTGTGCGTTGATTTGTACTTGTCATCCGCCTTGTACGACCACTGATCTCCCATCGTCAAACAACTCTCCCACACATACGCAAGCGCCCGGTCCGGCACCTCCTGCTCCGGCGTACGATAGTTCTCATGCTTCCCCCCCACCGTCCGATCCACCACAATCAAATTCGGCTGATACTTCCGCGCCATCGCCGCCAACCGGTCCATCTGAATGTCCTGCTCCGGCGGCCGAACCTGCCCCGCGTCCAGCCACAAAATATCAACCGGACCATACCCGCTCATCAGCTCTTCAACCTGCCCATGCACAAACTCCACGAATTTCCCCCACCGCTCCGGCTCCTTCTTCGTGTCATAATTCGGATTCCGCGCCTTCGCCGGCCGTTTCGGATCCCAGTAATACTCGCTGTGCCAATCCGCCTTCGAAAAATACGCCCCAATCCCAAACCCCTCCTTCCGAAACGTCTCAAAGACCTCCTTCACCACATTTGCCTTCGGATTCGTATGAAACGGACAATCCGCCGCCGTCGTTCGGTATTCCGTCAGCTTCGTATCAAACATGCAAAAACCATCGTGATGCTTCGTCGTAAACACGACGTACTTCATCCCCGCATACTTCGCCGCGCCCGCCCACTGCTGCGGATCAAATCGCTTCGGATTAAACGTCTTCGGAAGCTGCCAATAGTCCCGGATGAACGCCCCGATGTCCTTGTTGCGATCCGTCCACGCCTTCAAATCATCCGGCCTCGCCCATGGGTCCACCTCAACCAACGGCCACGACTCTATGCACCCCCACTGACTATACGCTCCCCAGTGAACCAACAGCCCAAACTTCTGATCCCCAAACCACTCCAACCTCGCCTTCAATCGCGGCTCCACAGCAATCTCCGCCGCCGCCAACCACCCCGACACCGCACCAACCACCATCACCGAAATCAGAATCGCTTTCATACTCCCACCTCTCCAACAATGCAGGGGGTGCTTCAGCACACCATTCCTTTGCTCCTCTTCCTCTTTCACTGGGGCGGACATTCCTGTCTGCCGTGCCTGCGTCTTCCAACCCCGCCGCCACCCCCCGCCACATGCTCGGCCTCGACTACCTCCAACTCACCCCCGAGAAATAGCCCCCTCACCCCCCCACCGCCTCCACTCGCCACCGCATCTCCTCACCCGCCTTCAACTCCACCTCCACCCCCTCCGCCATCTCCTTCCCGCTCACCACTCTCTGCTTCCCACTCACCACATCCTTCACCCCATACCTCCCCCCCTCCTCCACCACAAACCACTCCGCAAACTGGTTGATCCGCGGATAATCCAACGGAAGCCGCATATTCACCTTATGCCTCGGCCGATCAAACACCACCTTCCCCTTCCATCCCTGATCCGCACTCAAACTGACGCAAACACACCCCCCATCCCGCACCGCCCCCACCCGAACATCCGCCCGCCACGGCTCCACCTGCATCCCCTGCGTCTTCCACAACGCATACATGATCGACGTCCGCGCAAAATTCCCATCCCCATGCCAACCCTCAATAATCCCATCCCGCTTCTGAATCGACCACATCATCCGCGTCTGGCTATCCACCCACTCCGCCGCCGAATCCACATACTCCCGGTTCAACAGGTTGATCGCGCCCTCGATCGAATCCGCATACCCGTCCGCGCTCGTATCCGCCCACGCCGCCCCCACATACTTCCCCTTCAAATTCCCCAGCGCCTTCCGCACCGCCTCACGATACGCCTCCGTCTTATCCAATAGATACACCGTATAAATAGCATCATAGTCATACCCCCACGTATCGCACAGATCCTTCGAATGCCCCCCGTCCTTGTTCATCTGGCAATACAGCATCCCATCCTCATTCCGCCCCACTTCCAATATCCGATCCAGCATCTCGTGAATCGGCTTGCGATACTCCTCCCGCTTCCTCGGCTCCGCCACCGACACCGCCACATACAACTCCGACAGCCCGTTCACCATCTCACACCCATGATCAATCAACCTCAGTGCCGGCAAATCCCGCGTCGGATGATGCCCACCCAACAAGTAGTAATCCCCCAGCCGAATCGCCCATTCCAGATACTTCCGCTCTCCCGTAAACCAATATAACCTCGCCCCCGCCTGCAAAAGGTTCCCATCCGCTTCAAAATTCAGCGTCGGCACCTTCCCATACGCCGTTTGAACCTCCGCATGCTTCCAAATATCATCCGCAATCCCAATCATCCGCTCCGACCACGCACTTCTCCCCAGCCACTCCGTCAACGGCAGCAGCCCGTCCTTCACATACTCCGACGAATCAAAAATCGTCGCTTCCAGATTAAACGGCTCCCTCGCAAACACCCCTTTCGAAAACAAATAATCATCCGGCAACCGATCCACCCGCTTCGTCACCCGCATCTCCGCCGCCAACATCTCCTTCATCCGCCCCTCAAACATCCCCCGATCCGTCAACGCACACGTCAGCACCATAAACGGATAATTGTCCGCCGCCGAGTCCCGCCCATTCCACAAATCCTTGCTGACCGTCAAATTCCGCGGAATCAACCCCGTCTTCGCATCCGCATGCGCTAACCACCCCTCCACAAACTTCCGACACCGATAAAACGCCTCCCCCGCCAACCGCCCATTCCGCTCCGCCCCCATGAACAACCCCTCCAACCTCTCCTCCGCCAACTTCTTTCCCCCCACCCTCTCTCGATCCCACACCGCTCGCATGTCCGCAAACGCCTCCCCACCGCCGGCCACGATCGCATACGCAATCTTCGCCGGCTGCCCCTCCCCCACCGCCTTCGGATCGACCAACCTCACCTCGCCGACAAACGCCGCCCTCCCCACCCCCGTCGCCCTCAGCACCACCTCATACTTCTTCCCAACCACACCCTCCGGCACCGCCACCCTCACCCATTCAAAACCATCATACCCCCCCTTGCGCACCACCTGCTCCTTCCCATTGATGCTGACCACCGCCTCCCTCTCATCCCCTTTCGCCCCCCACAGCATCTCGATCACCTGTCCCCCCATCGGCTCCGCCTCAATCGTCAACCCAATATTCCCCTCCGCCAACCACAAGTACCTCGTCCCCCGATACTCCTCCCTCGCCCCCTCAAACCACACCCACCCCAACACCGCCCCCCCCGGCCGATTCGTCTCCCCAGCCCACGCAACCACCGACCCCCACACCACCACGCCCACCAGCCGCAGCATATATCGCAGGATCATAGGGTTCTCCTGCGACCATACTATCCATTGCCCGCCATTCCAGCACGCGCCAATCCACCCTCCCAATGCCCTGTACCCACCCCAATTCCGCTGTAGAATACCCCCCATGAATCGCCGCCATTTCCTGAAAACCGTCGCCGCACTCTCCACCCTCTCTCTGCTCCCGGAACCCTTCTCCCAACTCCTCGCTCAAACCCCCGCCGCCTCACGCCCCCGCATTACCGACCTCGAAGTCCTCCGCCTCAAAGGCAAACGCGACTCCCTCACCGGCCTCAATCGCCAATACCAGATCCAACCCCTCCACATTTACCCCGAACACCGCCCCCAACCCTACCACGACAACCCCAACCCCCAGAAAACCACCGGCGCCATCGAACACCTCTACCTCCGCATTAAAACCGATTCCTCCATTGAAGGCCTCTATGGCCCCCTCGACTCCGAAGCCGTCCGCGTCGTACTCGCCCAACTCCGCCCCTTCCTCATCGGCAAAGACCCCCTCGCCGGCGAAACCCTCTGGGACCAACTCTATCGCCGCGACCGCCACTCCCGCGCCGGCCATTACATGATGGCCCTCTCCGCCGTCGATAACGCCCTCTGGGACCTCCGCGGCAAATTCTTCAACGCCCCCGTCTTCCGCCTCCTCGGCGGGCCAACCCGCCCCGACGTCGAAGCCTACGCCAGTTGCCTCGGCTACTCCGTCGAACCCGAACCCGCCGCCAACCGCGCCGCCCAACTCAAATCCGAAGGCTTCCGATACCAGAAATGGTTCCTCGCCTACGGCCCCGGCGACGCCGCCTCCGGCCTACAGAAAAACCTCGAACTCGTCAAAACCCTCCGCAAGACCCTCGGCGACGACACCGAAATCATGTTCGACGCCTTCAACGGCTGGGACCTCCAATACGCCATCGACTGGGCCAAATCCGCCGAACCCTTCCGCCCCCACTGGATCGAGGAACCCTTCATCTCCGACCAGCTCGAAAACTTCGCCAGGCTCTCCCGCGCAACCACAATCCCCGTCGCCACCGGCGAACACTTCTACGGCCGCTGGGAAGTCAACCGCTTCCTCCAGGCCGACGCCATCAAAGTCGTCCAAGCCGACCCCGAATGGTGCGGCGGCACCTCCGAACTGCTCAAGATCTGCGCCCTCGCCTCGACCCACGGCGTCCGGGTCATCCCCCACGGCCACGGCCTCCGCGCCGCCCTCCACGTCGTCGCCAGCCAATCCCCACTCACCTGCCCCCTCGTCGAGTACCTCATGCTCCACAAACCCGGCAAACTCTACTTCGAAAAAGACGCCCCCGCTCCCAAGGCCGGCAAAATCCCCCTCCCCACCCACCCCGGCTTCGGCATCGAACTCGACCCCGCCAAAATCGAGGACCAGACAATACTCAACAAGCTCCCGTAGCGCATCGCGGACCGCTCCAACTGGCCCTCACGCCATCGTCCACGGCGCGCGCATCGGCCGATCCAGCATCTTGCTCGCCTCTTCATCGGCCACAATCTGCTCCTTGGCCGCGTCCCACTTGATCGGCCTTCCCAACCGGATGCAAATATCCCCCAGATGGCTGATCGTGTCGCAGTTGATCGCCGCATCCACCGGGCTGATCGTCGCCTTCCGGCTCCGAAGGCAATCGATGAAATTCCGCCCTTGCCCCGCCGCCGGGTTGAGCTTCTTGTCCGAATCCTTGAGCTGCACGCTCTGCAAATTCTTGTCGCTCGAATACATCGCCATCCGATCCACGCTGATCCAACCCTTCGTCCCGTGGAACGTCGTCCCGTGGTCCCGCCAGACCTGGTGATACGCCTTCACCACCGGCTCCGCCACCCGGCTGCCCATGTTCCGTATCTTCGCCCCATTCGCATACGTGCTGATCACATCAAACGACTCGATCGTATTCCACAAGCTCCCCTTCGGCGGAATCTTCCCCGTCCCCTCATAGCTCACCGGCGTCGTGTTATCCATCCCCAATCCCCACTGCGCAATGTCCAACGGATGCACCGCCCACCCCGCAATGAACCCCAACGCATAATCATAAATGTGATACCCCCCAAAGTTCGTGCACCGATCCGCCGTATACGGCTTCATCGGCGCCGGACCGATCCACATTTCAAAATCCAAATCCGCCGGCACCGGAACCACCTCCGTCGATCCATACGGCGGCTTCGTCGCCGCGCCAAACTGCGTCGACATATCCGGACTCCACACGTCCACAAGCTTCACATCCCCGATATACCCATTCAGCGCCAACTCACACGCCCGCCGGAACTGGTTCTGATCCCCGCGCTGCTGCGTCCCATACTGAAACACGGTCCCATTCTTCCGGCACATCTCCCGCAGCTTGTACGACCACGCCATCGCCACGCTCAAGGGCTTCTCACAATACACATCCTTCTTCGCCTTTGCCGCATAATACGCCAGCGGCACATGCCAATGATCCGCGGTGGCAATAACCACGGCGTCGACATCCGTGCGGCCAAGAACCTCGCGGAAATCTGCGTATGGCTTGCAGACCTCGCCTTTGTAATGGTCGTTGAAAGATTTCGCGACCGACTCCCGTCGCGACTTCCGGCAGTCGCACGCAGCAACAATACGCACGTCCGCCTGCGGCAGGAACGAGTACTGGCAGTTGTCGGTGCCCCGGCTGCCCGAACCGAGCAACGCGAGATTGATACGGTTGCTCGGCGCATTCTGCCCAAACACGCTCGACGGCACGATCGTTGGAAACGACAATGCCGCGGCAGCCAGGGTCGTTTGCTTCAGCAGATGACGGCGGGACGGACGAGCTGTTGGCATGTTGAGCCTCCTGAACTGCTGTACCCGGAAAATCGGATGAACGTTGATACAGTAACCTGACGCAACACCATCGTCCATGGAGAGTAGCGCTGGTATGCACCAGAACATACGATTGTCGGCCAGGCCGGTATGGATTGCCGCAGTCATCGTCATCACGCTGACGGTCATATCGCACGCCGCCGCCCCAAGACTCTACGTGGCCACCAATGGCGACGATCTCTGGTCCGGCTCTCTGCCAGCACCCAACGCCGCCCGAACCGACGGCCCGCTCAAAACACTCACCGCCGCCCGCGATGCCGTCCGCGGCCTTCGAGTCGGCCAAGGTGTGGCCGAAACCGCAACCATCCAGATCCGCGCCGGCGTCTACGAGTTGACCCAAATCTTCACCCTCGACCCCGCCGATTCCAACACCGTCTACGAAGCTTACCCAAACGAGAAACCCATCCTCACCGGCGGCCGCGAAATCTCCGGCTTCCAGCAAGCCGGACCACTCTGGGAAACCACCCTCCCCGACGTCCCCGACGGCAAATGGTACTTTCGCCAGCTTTTCGCCAATGGCGCCCGCCGCCAACGCGCCCGCTCCCCCAACACCGGCTACTTCCGCATCGCCGAACTCATCCCCGGTCCCATGGACCCCGCCGCCAAGCGAGCCGTCGCCCGCGACCGCTTCAAGTTCGCCGCCGGCGATCTCCAAGCCTTCGCCAACCTGGACGACATCAACCTCATCCTCATGCACTCCTGGGAAAACTCCATCCACCCCCTCAAATCCATCGACACCCAATCCCGCACCGTCCAGTTCGCCGCCCCGCTCAAGGAATGGTGGACCATCGGCTACTGGGAAGAAAGACAACGCTACTGCGTCGAAAACGCCCGCGAATTCCTCGACCAGCCCGGCGAATGGTACCTCGACCGCAAGACCGGCGTTCTGAGCTACTGGCCGATGCCCGGCGAACAACTCAACCAGACTAAGATCGTCGCCCCGTTCCTCAAGGAGCTCGTCAAGCTCGCCGGCAACCCCGACTCCGGCCAACTCGTCCGGAACATCACTCTCCGCGGCCTCACTTTTCACCACGCCGACTGGAACCTCGACCCCAAGGGCAACTCCAGCACCCAGGCCGCCGTCGAAGTCCCCGCCGCAATCATGGCCGACGGCGCACGCAACTGCATCATCGAAAAATGCGAAGTCGCCCACGTCGGCATCTATGGGCTCTGGCTCCGCCGCGGCTGCAAGGACTGCACTGTCCGCCAAACCCGCCTCTTTGACCTCGGCGCCGGCGGCATCCGCGTCGGCGAAGCCCAACGCGCCAAGACCGACGAAGCGGAATCCTCCACCAACACGATCGACAATAACCACATCTACGACGGCGGCCACGTCTACCCCGCCGGCATCGGCATCTGGGTCGCACAAAGCAGCTACAACGCCTTCACCCACAACGATGTCCACGACATGCTCTATTCCGGCATGTCCATCGGCTGGAACTGGGGTGATGACCCCAACCGCACACACCACAACCGCATCGAGTTCAACCACGTCCATCATCTGGTCAAAGGCGCGATGAGCGATGCCGGAGCGATCTATTGCCTCGGCGTCTCCACCGGGAGCGTCATCCGCAATAACCTCTTCCACGATGTCTGGCCCTACTCCAATCCCCCCTTCGGCTGGGGAATCTACCTCGACGCCGTCTGTAGCGGCTACCTCGTCGAAAACAACGTCGTCTACAACACGCTCAGCGGCGGCCTGATGTACAACAATGGCGGCTACGGACACGTCATCCAAAACAACATCTTCGCGCTCTCCGGCAACTACCAGCTCTGGCCCTACTGGGGAAAAAGTCCCAAGACCTTCCGCCACAACATCGTCTACATGACCCAGGGCGACCTCTTCGTCCCCTTCGCCTCCAGCTCATTGAAGGATCGGATCGCGAAAAAGGAACCCATCGGCCAATGGGACGAAAACGTCATCTGGCACACGGCTCTCCGTGAAAAGCTGCCGTTCTTCAAGTGGGACCTGGCCGGTTGGCGGGCCATGGGCCTCGATACCAAGTCCGTCCTGTCCGATCCAATGTTCGTGAATGGCGCGGAATACGACTTTGCCCTCAAAGAAGGTTCCCCCGCACTCGCCCTCGGCTTCAAACCCATTGACGTATCCAAAGTTGGCCTCTACGGCGACCCTGCCTGGGTCAACGAAGCCAAGAATGTCAAGTTCGAGAGAACCGTTCTCCCCGCCCCACCCGGCCCGCCGCCCATGGTCGAAATGGACGACGATTTCGAATCCACCCCCCTCCGCGAAAAGCCCAAAACAGCAACCGTCGACGGCGAATTCGCCGGCGCATCCATCCGCATCTCCGACGAACATGCCGCCACCGGCAAACACAGCCTCAAATTCACCGACACCAAAGACTGCCAACCATCCTGGCAGCCCCACATGTTCTACCGCCCCCACATCCGCGACGGCCTCGTCCGCCAAAGCTTCGACCTGCGGATGGAAACCAACGCCCGCTTCTTCACCGAGTGGCGCGACGAATCCGACTACCCCCAGAACGTCGGCCCCAGCGTCGCCTTCGGCCCACAGGGCCAAGTCAGCGCCGCCGGAAGGCTCCTAACAACCATCCCCACCGGCCAATGGGTACACGTCGAAATTGAAGGCCCCGTCGGCGAGAAGTCCGCCAAAGCATTCGAGCTGGCGATCACTATCGACGACAAGCAGCAGACTTTCGAGAACCTGCCCTACGCCGGCAAGAGCTTCCGCGAACTCCAATGGCTCGGCTTCAGCAGCACCGCCGCTGAAGACTCCGTCTTCTACCTCGATAACCTGAAGATCAAGCGACTGAGCAAGTAATCGGACATCATCTATTGCCGACCCGATGCTCACCGGTAAGAATTGACCGTTAATTCGAACGTACTCATACACCGGAGGTCCAAGCCATGATCCGTTTCGCTTCATTCCTCGTCGCACAAGT
This sequence comes from Planctomycetota bacterium, assembly GCA_026693085.1. Classification (GTDB taxonomy): domain Bacteria; phylum Planctomycetota; class Phycisphaerae; order Tepidisphaerales; family Tepidisphaeraceae; genus JAPLNB01. The sequence continues at coordinate 10,397 of JAPLNB010000101.1, forward strand.
CGCACTCACCGGCCTGACATTCGCGCAAGTCGGCCACCAGGTTGATCTCGGGCCTCCCGCTGCCGAGGCGGTCCAAGGGCTCTACGAGGGAACCTTCACCGATGCGCAAGGCCAGCACAAGATCGAGGCTCGCGTCGTCGCAACCGGCAAGGACAAGTACAAAGTCCTCATCCGCGAATCACAGCCCGATGGCAAAGTGGCAAAGGCCGAGCTGGCCGCGACCGGCGAAAAGGACCTCACCCTCTCCGTCCGCGGCAAATTCAAGAATGTCGAGTGGGCCAGCCGATCGTCCGTGGAATCGGACATCAAGGGCACCATCGCCCCTAACGGCGCTTTCGAACTCAAACGCATCACCCGCCAATCCCCAACCCTCGGCGCGCAACCCCCCGCCGGCGCCATCGTCCTCCTCGACGGCAAAAACTTCGACGAACTCACCTGCCAACCCAACAAGGACGGCACCCCTCAGAAGTGGAACCTCACCGAAAACGGCGCCATCCAGGTCCCCAAAGGCGGCCTGAACTCCAAACGCCAGTTCTCCACCAGCCTTAAGATCCACGTCGAGTTCTATCTCCCCCTCATGCCCGCCGGCGAAGGTCAAGGCCGCGCCAACTCCGGCTGCTACCTCCCCAACGGCGACGAAATCCAGGTCCTCGACTCCTTCGGCATGACCACCTACACCGGCGGCGGCTGCGGCGGACTCTACCGCTACAAAGACCCCGACACCTTCGATGAATTCTCCCTCGCCTCCCTCCCCCCGCTCCAGTGGCAAACCTACGACATCGAATATCGCGTCCAACTCCAGGACGGCAAACCCACCGGCAAGCCCCGCGTCACCGTCCTCCACAACGGCATCAAGATCCACGACAACGCCGAACTCAACAACAACGCCAAAGTCGGCGGCCTCCACTACCAGGACCACGGCAACCCCGCCCAATACCGAAACATCTGGGTCCTGCCCGTCCCCGACGGTAAGGTGCTGAACATGGGTGCCGTACACACGCCCGCCGCCAAATGAGCTTCCCCGATCCATGCTGGGTGCCATGCCCACGCATGCCGCCAGATGGGCTGACTGACCCAAATCGCTCAACGGCAGGCGTGGGCATGCTCACCGATACGCCACAACCGCTTCAATGCCCCGGAAAACCTATGCGATCCCACCTTCTCATCACCCTCCTCGCCTTCATCTGTCTCGCCGCCGCCCCCACCACCCAGCCCCACCTCGAATACTCCCTCCTCATCACGGGCGGCGAACTCCTCGAAGGCGCCTACCCCGACAGCCACACCCTCTTCATCACCCGCACCCTCCACCCCCTCGGCCTCCACTGCGTCAGCTCCATGATCGTCGACGACAACCCCGACGACATCAAATCCGTCCTCCGTTTTGCCGCATCGAGGACCAAGCTCATCATCACCACCGGCGGCCTGGGCCCCACCGACAACGACCTCACCCGACAATCCCTCACCGACTTCACCGGCATCCCCCTCAAAGAACACCCCGATGTCCTGGCCGACATGGAACGCCGTTTCAAATCCCCCCGCGACCAGCTCCGCGCCAACCTTCGCCGCCAAACCCAAACCCCCACCCGCGGCACCTACCTCAAAAATGCCACCGGCACCGCGGTCGGCCTCGTCTTCGAGATGCCCGACGGCACCGTCGTCGTCTCCCTCCCCGGCCCACCTCGCGAACTCCAGCCCATGGTCCGCGACGGACTGCTCCCCTACCTCATCAAACGTTTCGGCGTCCGCCCCCCCGGCGCCTCCCTCACCATCCGCTTCGTCGGCCTCGGCCAATCCCAGATCAGCCAAACCCTCAACGAAAAAGTCTCCCTCCCCCCCGACGCCGCCCAGTTCTCCCAATTCGAAGCCAGCCGCGTCGATTTCGCCTTCGTCCTCCCCAACGACACACCCCACGACCGCGCACGCCTCCAAGACCTCAAACAAAAAATTCTCAAACACATAGGCGACAACATCTACGCCACCGACCAAACCTCCCTCGAAGAACACGTCGCCCAACTCCTCGTCGCCCGCAACGCCACCCTCTCCCTCGCCGAGTCCGGCACCGCCGGCGCCCTCGCCACCGCCCTCGCCACCGCCCCAAGCGCCTCCACCGTCCTCGTCGGCGCCTTCGCCGCCCCCACCGACGACAAACTCCGCCGTCTCCTCCACATCCCCGACGAAAAATGGAACCCCGACGCCTCCCCCCTCGACCGCGCCAAGCTCATCGCCAATTCCCTCACCGACTCCACCTACGCCATCGTCATCGGCCAATTCGAACGCGACCCCACCGGCGACACCAACGTCCAAGTCGTCTTCAAACTCCCCGCCAACCGCCTCGAATCCCAGATCATCCCCCTCCGCGGCTCCGGCGAACTCGCCCGCGCCTCCATCACCACCCAACTCCTCGACCACCTCCGCCGCAAACTACGATAACACCAGCCAGGAGACTCCATGGCCCACGCTCATAACACTTCCCCCTCACGCCGCGACATCCTCAGCATCGCCGCCATGACCGGCGCAACCCTCGCCCTCGCCGGCCTCCCTGCACAAACCCAACCTCCCCCCCGAAACCCCAACCAGCGCCCCGTCGGGCGCCTCCAACACCCCCCCATGGACAAAGTCCGCGTCGCCATCATCGGCCTCGGCGGCCGCGGAACCGCCCTCCTCGCCCTTCTCCTCGACATCTCCAACGTCCAAATCACCGCCCTCTGCGACACCGTCCCCCAGAACGTCACCGCCGCCGCCAACCTCGTCACCGCCAAAAACCAACCCGCCCCCACCCCCTTCACCAAGAATGAAACTGACTTCGAAAACCTCTGCAAACGCGACGACATCGACCTCGTCCTCATCGCCACCCCCTGGGAACTCCACACCCCCATGGCCCTCTCCGCCATGCGCAACGGCAAACACGCCGCCATCGAAGTCCCCGCCGCCATCACCCTCGACCAGTGCTGGCAACTCGTCGACACCGCCGAGCAAACCCAACGCCACTGCATCATGCTCGAAAATTGCTGCTACGGCGAAACCGAAATGCTCGTCCTCAACATGGTCCGCCAAGGCGTCTTCGGCAAGCTCACCCACGCCGAGGCCGCCTACCTCCACTCCATGCCCGATTCCCTTCTCTCCCAATCCCCCTCCTCCATCTGGCGCCGACAACACGTCATCAAATCCAACGGCAACCTCTACCCCACCCACGGCCTCGGCCCCGTCGCCCAATACCTCTCCATCCACCACGGCGACAAATTCGACCACCTCGTCTCCATGAGCTCCCCCCAGCTCCAACTCTCCGGCCTCCGCGACAAACTCCCCCCCAACGACCCCCGCCGCGCCGAAAAATACGTCTGCGGCGACATCAACACCACCCTCATCAAAACCACCCTCGGACGAACCATCATGCTCCAGTTCGACCTCTCCACCCCCCGCCCCTACTCCCGCATCAACTCAATCTGCGGCACCGAAGGCGCCTTCGCCGATTACCCCCCGCGCATCCACCTCCGCGGCCAACCCGACCAATGGCAAACCGACCTCACCCCCTACGCCGAGAAATACACCCACCCCCTCTGGAAAAAACTCAAAGACCTCGCCACCAAATCCGGCGGCCACGGCGGCATGGATTTCGTCATGCTCCACCGCCTCATCCAATGCCTCCGCGAAGGCTCCCCATTAGACATGACCGTCTACGACGCCGCCGCTTGGTCCAGCATCTTCCCCCTCAGCATCGCCTCCGTCTCCCAAGGCAGCGCCCCGGTCCAAATCCCCGATTTCACCCGCGGCCAATGGAAAGACTGACCGCCACCCGGTAGACCGCTCCCCCTCCATCGGTTACCATCCGCCCCTCAATCGTGAGGGCACCCATGTTCGCCATCCCGTTCCGCCAGGTCCATCTCGACTTCCACACCTCCGAGTACATCCCCAACGTCGGCGCCCACTTCTCCCCATCGCAATTCCAACGCGCCCTCAAACTCGGCCACGTCAACTCCATCACCCTCTTCGCCAAGTGCCACCATTCCTGGTCTTACTACCCCACCCGCGTCGGCCGCCGCCACCCCCACCTCCGCACCGACCTCCTCGGCCGCCAAATCCAAGCCGCCCACGACATCAGAGTCCGCACCCCCATCTACTACACCGTCGGCTGGTCCGCCAACGACGCCGAAGCCCACCCCGATTGGACCGTCCGCTGCAAAGACCGCTCCATCCACACCATGAACTACGACCTCGCCGCCCCCCCCACCGACCCCAAACCCTCCGTCTCCTGGAAATTCCTCTGCCCCTCTGGCCCCTACAAAGACCTCATCCTCGCCCAAACCGATGAAATCTGCCGCAAATACCCCGTCGATGGCTTCTTCTACGACATCTGCAACATCCAGCTCTGCTGGTGCGACAACTGCCTGGCCGCCATGAAATCCGCCAACCTCGACCCCACCTCCGACGCCGACGTCTACCGCCACTCTGTCCAAAAGACCATCGATTTCATGACCGCCTGCCGCACCACCATCCTCCACCACCACCCCCACGCCACCCTCTTCTTCAATGGCCTCACGAAGATGGACACCCCCAACGAAATCAAAGCCCTCCAAACCCACTTCGAGCTCGAAGACCTCCCCACCACCTGGGGCGGCTACGACAAATTCCCCCTCCGCTCCCGCTACTACTCCAACTACCACAAACCCATGCTCGCCATGTCCGGCAAGTTCCACACCCAATGGGGCGAGTTCGGCGGCTACAAACACCCCGATGCCATCACCTTCGAAGCCGCCTCCATGCTCGCCTTCGGCGCCGCCTGCTCCTTCGGCGACCAACTCCACCCCTCCGGCCTAATGGACCTCCCCACCTACCGCAACATCGGAACCGCCTACCGCTACGTAGAAAAAATCGAACCCTACTCCCGCAACTCCCACCCTTTTTCCAACCTCGCCCTCCTCCTCTCCGGCAATCACCCCCACGACCAAGGCATCGCCAACATGCTCCTCGAATCCCACCTCGACTTCGAAACCGGGACGGGGACGGGTTTTTTAACTCCTGATAGCCTGCAACGTTACCAAACCATCATCCTCCCAGGCCCACGTTTCCTCACCCCCACCCTCGCCCAACAACTCACCCTTTACCTCAACACCGGCGGCTCCCTCTTGGTCCTCGCCGAAAGCCCCCTCTCCCCCACCAATGCCCCCCTCCTCCCCATCGGCGCCACCTACGAAGGCCCCCCCAATTACGAACTCGACTACGTCCTCGTCCAAAAGGAACTCTCCAAGAACCTCCCCTCATCCCCCTTCCTCAACTACTCCCCCGCCCCCCGCTACCGCCCCACCTCCGCCAAAACCCTCGCCCACATCCGCGAACCCTTCTTCAACCGAACCTACGAACGCTACTGTTCCCACATGAACACCCCCTGCCGCCTCAAAAATGCCCCCCACCCCGGCGCCCTCCAAACCGGCCGACTCATCCTCCTTCCCCACCCCATCGGCCAGATCTACCACGATCACGGCGCTCGCCTCCACCGCATATTCTTCCTCAACGCCCTCGCCCGCCTCTACCGCCGCCCCATCCTCCGCACCCAACTCCCCTCCGCCGCCCGAGTCAGCCTGCTCCACCAACCCCAACACTCCCGCTATGTCCTCCATCTCCTCTACGGCCCCCCCCTCCAGCGCGGCCGCTGCTCCGTCATCGAAGACCTGCCCCCACTCCACAACATCCCCATCCAACTCCGAGTCCCTCAGAAACTGCGCAGCATACAATTACCCCTGACCGCCAAACCGCTCCCCATGATGCGCTCCCGCGACACCGTCACCACCACCGTCCCCGAACTCCGCGGCCACCAGATTGTCGTGTTTAACTACTGACCCAATGAGGTTCTATGCACCAATCCGCTTGAAAAGGCCGATAATCTCCCCAAGATCGGAGGCCTTTCATGCGTTTGGTCCGTTATATCCCGGAAGAAGACGAAATGCCTGAAGAAGTAAACGAACTCAACAAATCCACCGCCCCCCCCGAAGCCGAAACCCGCATCTCCCCCCCCGAGCCGCAGGATGGCCCCATCGAGGATGCCCCCGAAGATGCCGCCCTCATCGAGGACTCCGCAGACTCCTCCGCCTCACCCGACATCGACTTCGCCATTCTCGAATCCCTCCTCTTCTCCACCCACCACCCCCTCACCGCCGGGCGCCTGGCCGAACTCATGGACCTCCCCACCACCAAGCCCCTCCGCAAAGCCATCAAATCCCTCAACACCCATTACGAAGAGTCCCGCCGCTCTTTCCGCATCGAACAAGTCGCCGGCGGCTACCAACTCCTCACCCTCCCCGAATACGGCGAATGCCTCAATAAACTCCACCTCCGCGAAGCCGACACCAAGCTCACCAAAGCCGCCCTCGAAACCCTCGCCATCATCGCCTACAAACAGCCCATCCTCCGCGCCGACATCGAATCCATCCGCGGCGTCCAATGCGGCGAAACCATCCGCTCC
>JAPLNB010000102.1 GCA_026693085.1 Planctomycetota bacterium
AAAGCCGCCCTCGAAACCCTCGCCATCATCGCCTACAAACAGCCCATCCTCCGCGCCGACATCGAATCCATCCGCGGCGTCCAATGCGGCGAAACCATCCGCTCCCTCATGGAAAAACACCTCGTAAAAATCGCCGGCCGCACCGAACTACCCGGCCGCCCCATCCTCTACGGCACCACCAAACGCTTCCTGGAACTCTTCGGCCTGAACAGCCTCAAAGACCTGCCCCAAGGCGAACAACTCACGAAACCGCAGAATACCCCGTACGGTCGCCTTGCGGACCGCTCCCACTTTGCCCGACTTCACGCCAACAACTCAGTCACAGATGGCCGCGTGGGCTGCGCCCGCAACCCAAGACACAAAGGCATTGAGGCACGAAGGGAAGGAAATCTTCGCGTGGTGCGAAGATTCGGAAGGATTGTAATACGGGGCCGAGACCTTCTCCCGCCTATGCCGCATCGCGTTGAACCTGCTGAAGAACGAGAAGACGCTGAAGATCGGCATTGCCGGAAAGCGCATCGCCTGCGGCTGGGATAACCAGTACCTGCTGAAGGTCATCGGCCAATGAGCTTCGGCCTACATGCAATCGCCCTGGGTCAATGACGGGCGGGGGCGACCGTGATGTCGTCGAACCGGGTGGGGGTTTCGGAGTAGGGGGTGGCGAAGAGGGAGGCGCGGCCTTTGGGGGGGTCTTCGTCGGGGTCGGTGTGAGAGAGCATCCATTGGGCCGGGGCGGGTTTGTCGGAGGGGTGGGCGGTGGCTTGGAGTTGGAGTTTGCCGGTGGGAAGCTTTGTGAGCTGGAGGTGGAAGGAGGTCCAGGTGGAAGGGGGCCAGGTGTAGGGGACGGAGGTGAGGACGTCCTCGTTTTTGAGGAGCTGGAGCTGGTTGACGGCGGGCATGAGGCTAAGTTTGTAGCCGGCGGGACCGGCGAGGCCGACGCCGAACTCCGGGGAGCGTTTGCCGGTGTTGGAGGCGAAGATACGGGCGGAGATGGAGCTTGGGGTGGAGGATTCCTGGCCGAGGAGGATGGCGTGGGAGTCGATGGGGGATGGCGCGAGTTCGAGGAAGGAGTTGGTGTTTTCTTTTTGGATGGAGAATTCGCCGGAGAGGACGAGGATGTCGTCGGGCAGGGCGCTGAGGTTCTCAAAGGTGTAGGAGAGGGTGGGTTGGGTGGAAGGGGCGGCGGCGATGAGGAGCGGCAGGATGATGAACCACGCAGGCACGGAGGCACGGAGGCGAGCGGGTAATGATGAACGATGAATGATGAATGATGAATCAGAACGCGCGCGCGATGCAGCGGGAGAGTGGGAAGAGGCGGAAGAGATTGGTGCGGGGCGTTCTGTGCTCATGGGTTTCCTATGGCGTAGAGGTGGGTGGAGGTGGAGATGTAGAGAGTGCGGTTGGCGATGACGGTGGAGGAATAGATGGGGGCGCTGAAGGAGATTTGGGCGAGGAGCTTGAGGTCTTTGGTGGCGGAGAGGATGGTGAGGGTGCCGGATTCGTTGCCGATGTAGAGTTTGTTGTCGGCGACGACGGGGGAGGACCAGAGGACGGATTCGGTGTCGTGGGTCCAGTGGAGTTTGCCTGTTTGGTCGTCGAGGCAGCGGACGCGGCCGGAGTAGTCGGCGATGAAGAGCAGGTTGTCGGTGACGGCGGCGGTGGAGAGGGAACGGCCGATCTGGTCGTCGGACCAGAGGGCTTTGCCGGTAACGGGGTCGATGCAGGAGAGGGCGCCTGCGCCGTCGCCTTTTTCGGGGTTTTGTCCGGTGGCGATGGTGATGCGGGAGTTGGCGAAGACGGGTGTGGCGATGATTTCGGAGGGGCCTTTGGGGTGGCCGTAGCGGAGGGCTTTGGCGTCGAGGGTTTTGCGGCTGGGGGGGTTGCAGTCGAAGCGCCAGAGTTCTTTGAGGGTGGCTTGGGGGGTGGGGAGGGGGTCGAAGGCGTAGAGAAAGCCGTCGCCGCCGCCGAAGACGAGGATGTCGGTGTTGTTGGCGCGGGCGAGGGCGGGGGAGGACCAGTTGCAGATGAAGGTGCGAGAGCTGATGCCGGAGGATTCCTGGCCGAGGAGTTTACCGGTGTCTTTGTCGAGACAGATGAGTGCGGGGGCGTTGGGGGAGGGTGTGTGTTTGAATGTCCAGTCGCGGCCATTGGAGGTGGTGACGTAGAGGCGGTCGCCGACGAGGAGAGGCGAGGAGGCGGTCATTTGGTGGGGGAAGACGCCGAGCTCGTTGCGCATGTCGAAGCGCCAGATGGGTGAGCCGTCTTTGGTATTGAGGGCGACGACTTCGCAGCGGTTGGTGACGAGGTAGGCGCGGTCATTTTCGAGGGCTGGTGAGGAGCAGATGCCGACGTTTTCGGCGTCGCAGTTCTTGCCGGCGGCGAGTTTTGCGGAGACGAACTGCCAGAGGAATTTGCCGGTATTGGCGTCGAAGCAGAGGAGGATGCCGTGGTCGCCTTTGATGTTGGGGTCGCGAGGGGAGTCGTTGTTGGTGCCGACGAAGATCTTGCCCCCCCCTACCGTGGGGTTGCCGTAGGATTGGGAGCCGAGCTTGGCGACCCATTTGATGTTTTTGGTGGTGGCGAGGTCGATTTCTTCGGAATTGGGTTTGGTTTTGCCGGGGTCGAAGGTGGAGGGGAGGTTGGTATCGGGGGAGGTCATGTTTCGGGCGTGGGTTCGGCCCCAGATGGGCCAGTCGGCCGCGTGGGCGGGCAGGGGCAGGAGGAGGGCCGAGAGGATAAGGAGGGTGGTACGCATGGTCGTAGGTTATACCGCGTTTCAGGGGGAGGGTTGAGGGGAGGTGTCGGCGTAGGGGCTTGGTGGGGGGTGTAGGACAAGAAAATGGGTGGAATCCTTGCGTTTGTCGCGGCATTTCGAAGGCATTGGGCCGGCAATTGACCTCGACCACGTCCTATTTCGGTGCCGCAGGCAGGTCCTTGGCCGGAATCAGGCGATCTTTCCCTGAGAGAATCCACCTACTTTCGTGTCTCGCACCCCCCTTCGTGGGGGAGGATGGATTTCTGTGGCAACGGCGGGCGGTCGGCGTTATTATTGCGGTCAAGTTTTTACAACATGGAGGCAACATGCGGATGAGTGCACTTCCTGGCGTGTTTGTAGTGATGGTGTTGGGTGGCACGGCGGTCCGTGGTGAGATTCTCATCAACGCGAGCACCACGATCAGCACTTCGACAACCGAGGCAATTCGCGTGGTGGATGGGGTGGCGCCTCCGACGGTGGTGGACGTGGGGGCGGGGGTGTGGCTGAATACGGTCAGCGCGTTTGATACGAGCGTGATCAACAGTTCGGCGGAGGTGATTGGGCGGGTGAATCTGCAGAACAGCACGACGCTGAACGCGACAGGGGCCGGACGGGTGACGGAGATCAATGCGTTTGATACGAGCACGGTGAATCTGATTGCGGGGGGGAGCCGCCTGTATGCGCGGAATCAGAGCATCATCAATTGCGCGAGTGGTTGGCTGTCGGTGCTGGAGGCGTATGATTCGGCGTACGTGAGCCTGACCGGGGGATGCAATGATCTGACGGCGAATGACACTTCGGAGGTTCACATTGTGCCGGGGGCGACGGGGGAGATGTGGATATTCAAGGGCAACAGCAACGTATACATGTTTGGGGGGATGGTGGATTTCATTCACGTGAGGGAAAATGGCAGCCTGAGGGCGTTTGGAGCGGAGACGAGGAATTCGCTGTACGCCAACGATCATTCGAGGGTGGAGATTTCGGGCGGGCAGTACTTGTTTGGGGCGGGGGGGTTTGCGGATGTGTCGATATCGGGCGGGGTGTTTGTCGATCCGGTGGCGGCGATGGAATCGAGCCGGGTGATGATCACGGGAGGGGTGATACCGGAGCTGAAGGCGGGGATGGAGCTGGGCGAGCACAGCAGCGTGATCACGGTTGCGGGGTGGGGGTTCAATTATCCGTATGGGAGCATTTTGGATCGGTCGGGGAGGCTGAACGGGCTGCTGGCGAGCGGGGAGCCGATTGATGCGGCGTTTACGATTTATGATGGGGCGTCGATTGTGCTGGTGCCGGAGCCGGGGGTGATGGGTGGGGTGGGGTTGGCGGTAGCGGGGCTGTTGGGGAGGAGGCGGAGGGGGTGATGGGGGGGGTATCACACAGACCGGGACCCAGTGGGGCTGCCTGATCAGGTGGGAATGGTAGAATCCAGCAGAAACCTGGGGCTCACGCCCGCAGGCTATTGGCTAGCGCCCCGTTGGGGCTGAGGAGGCGGGTTATTGCCGGAGGGATTGGAGTTCGGCTAGGCGCTTGGCGGAGGGGGGGTTGTGGGTTTTGATCATCTCCATGAACGCATCGAAGAGGTAAGAGGCATCGTGCGGACCAGGGGAGGCTTCGGGGTGATACTGTACCGAGAAGATGGGCAGCGTCTTGTGGCGGAAGCCTTCGACGGTGTGGTCGTTGAGGTTGATGTGGGTGACGACCCCCCCACTGCTTTCGAGGGATTGCTGCTCGACGGCGAAGCCGTGGTTTTGGCTGGTGATTTCCACCCGGCCGGTGTCGAGGTTCTTGACGGGTTGGTTGGCGCCGCGGTGGCCGAATTTGAGTTTGAAGGTCTTGGCGCCCAGCGCGCGGGCGAGGAGTTGGTGGCCGAGGCAGATGCCGAAGATGGGGAGCTTCTCAAGGACGCCGACGAGGGGGCTGACGGCGTAATCGAGGGCGGCGGGGTCGCCCGGGCCGTTGGAGACAAAGAGGCCGTCGGGGCGGTGGCAGAGGATGTCGGCGGCGGAGATATCGGGGGGCAGCACGGTGACACGGACGCCGCGTTGGACAAGGTTGCGGAGGATATTGTACTTGGCGCCGCAATCGATGGCGACGACGTGGAGGCCGTCGGCGTGTTCGACGCGGCCCTGGTTCCAGTCGCCCTGGTCTTCGGACCAAGTGTAGGATTCGGCGGGTTTGACGGCTTTGACCCAGTCGGCGCCGAGCATATTGGCGGCGGATCGGGCGGAGGCGACGAGTTTGGCGTCGTCGAGGATTTCCGTGGAGAGCACGCCGCGCATGGAGCCCAAGATGCGGAGTTTGCGGGTGAGGGCGCGGGTGTCGATGCCTTCGATGCCGATGATGTTATAGCGTTGGAGATAATCGGAGAGGCTGAGGTCGGCGCGGTAGTTGGAGTAGAGTGGGGCGAGTTCTTTGATGATGAAGCCGGCGACGTGCGGGCATCGGGATTCGACATCGATGCGGTTGATGCCATAGTTGCCGATGAGGGGGTAGGTCATGGTGACCATTTGGCCTTTGTAGGAGGGGTCGGTGAGGATTTCCTGGTAGCCGGTCATGGAGGTATTGAAGACGACTTCGCCTTCGGAAGTGCCTGTGGCGCCGAAACTTCTGCCGGTGAATACGGTTCCGTCTTCGAGGGCGAGTTTGGCTGGGCGGATAGGCTGGGTCTGGGTCATGGCTGGGGGAATTATAGCGATGGGCAGGGGAGATGCGAGAGTGATTGGAGGCGGGCGGGCGCCTATAAAAACGGACCCGTTTTGCAATGGTACAGGCTCGGCCGATCGTTAACATCTGGAACTGCGCGAACAGAAAAGGAGACCGATGCGGTACTTGATGAAACAGAAGTTATTCTGCTTTGGGGATGACTTTGTGATCCAGGACCAGGACGGGCGGGATGTGTTTTACGTGGATGGCAGGGCGCTGAGCTTTGGGGATAAGCTGTCCTTTGAGGACATGGATGGGAATGAGCTGGCGTTCATCCGGCAGAAGTTGCTGTCGTGGGGGCCAACGTACGAGATATACCGCGGCGGGGAGCTATCGGCGGTGGTGAAGAAGCATTTGTTTACGTTGTTGCGGTGCGCGTTTACGGTGGATGTGCCTGGACCGGACGATCTGGAGGCGACGGGGAGCCTGTTTGATCGGGAATACACCTTTGCGAGGGGGGGGCACGTGGTGGCGGCAGTGTCGAAGGCGTGGTTTACGCTGACGGACAGCTATGGGGTGGAGATTGGGCAAGGGGAGGATGATGTGCTGATCCTGGCGAGCACGGTGGTGATCGATATGTGCTGTCATAAGGACAAGGGGCATCATTGAGGGGGTCGGCGGAGAGAAGGATCCCGGGGAATATCATTAATGCTTGGCTTGCATACGGCCGATAAAGTAGACGAGGCTGTGGGTCTCCGGCCTTTTGGCTGGGCAGCCTGAATTGAGGGACCGGTGTTACGGCGAGCACCGGTCTCTTTTCTTGTCGCTATGGGGCGGTGAGCAAGTCTTGGGGAATCCGGTCCAAGTCATTCGACGGCTGTGTTCGTTTGGGTGACCGAAAGTCGAAAATGCTCTTTTGACGGGGGCGGCAGCGAGGCAAAAGCCCGAGAAGCGCGATGAGCAGAACATGGAGAGTGGAGGGATCGGGGACGGCGGTGTGGAAATTGACACAATCGAGGTTCGCAACGAAGCTGTTCAAACGCGGAGCTGGATCGTAGCTGACGCCGAGACCGGGATCGACCTCTAGGAATTCGCACGTGAGACTGGCGCGAATGGAGAAGCCGGCGGTGACGACTGCGTCGTAGAAAAGGATGGACTGAATGAGTTGACTGAGCCGTTCACGGGCCTGTTGCCGATCCGTCAGCGCAGACATCGGCTCCTCCATGAGGTCCAAGGGAGCCACCATTCCCTATTGTACCCGCGTAGTGCAACCGCCGCCCGCCGAAACTGTCACGCACCCATACCCCGCCAGATGGGCGAATGCCCGTCGTCTCAGCTTCAGCGCCTCTGTGATATTCCGATGTCCAGGTTGCCTCTCTGTCCCGAACAACACCGCACACCACGCTGGACCCTTCATTCGCCGCCTTTTGCGTCTGCCACGACCCCCAATTCCACCTCGGCCCCGTTTGGCGAGATCACGATGGTCTGCGTATGGTGGAGCTTGCCCGGCCGAACAACCAGTTCCAACGCCCATACCAACGAAATAAGCTTGCCCGAGAAGCTGTACGGCCCATCCGGTGCTGTCACCTGGAATTGCCGCTTCTCATGAAGCTGTGGCTTCTCAAACCGAACGACCTCTCCAACTTCTGTAGCTGCCGTGCCTTTGCCCCTCGTGTACCAGAACAACCGCAGCTCCACCACCTCCGCCAGAGTATCCAGCGTCCATGATGCCGCCCCTGCCATCGGCTCCCCAGGCCGAAACGCCGTCCGGTTTCCCGCCATCTCTATTGCCAACTCGGTCATGGCCGCGTCTCCTGGCTCGCCCCCGCCGGCAAAACCACGATCCGATACTCCTGGCCAATATCCGGCCAGCGTGGGATCTCCCCCTCCGCCGCAATCACCCATACGATCTTGTTGTTCGGCGTATCAAACGAATGCATCGTATCGCACGGGATCTGCACGATCGCCTTCCCCTGCCGTATCTCCTCCGCCTTGTTCGCATCCACAATCGGGATCTTGGCGAACACCGATTTATCCGTCGTTGTTGAGGTCCCCCGCTGATACGTCGCCTCTTCCCGGCCGATGAGCCACAGACGCAGCCGGACAATCCGTTCATGCCGCCCGCCAATCTGCCATGCCAGCGTCAGCGCTTCCCCCAGCCGCGCGCTCGCCCGGCTGACCACCATCGTCAACCGCGGATTGAAGAACGCCAGCCCGCAGTACACCACCACCCCAAGCATCACCACCCCGATCACCTCAAACGGTATCAGAAACACCGTCAGGCACATGTCCGGCTTGCCCCGCGCCCAGCTACCCACCATCTGCACCACGAACACCGACACAATCCCATTCCAGAACCCCGCCACCAACAACGCCCCCACCAGTTTCAGTCCCGGCCCCACCGCCGGCTTCAAAACCACCGGCACCGTCCCTTTCGTCGCCCCGCTCACCTCCACCGGCCGCCCTTTCACCTTCGGCAACCACTTCCGCGAATCAACCTTCCCCGCCACCACCTTATCCGGCGTCTCGCGCCGCATGTACATCAACCCCCCACTTCCGATCACCACAAACACCAGGGGAATCAGCCCAAACAGCAGGTCCGCCGTAAACCCCCGCTCCAGCACCGCCGGCCAGAAA